>CAIYBH010000392.1 GCA_903924405.1 uncultured Planctomycetaceae bacterium
ATCTCATCCAATGCGATTCCACCCCGAATGGCGGTGGCAGAAAACGGGATTCGGCGGGTGAATCGAAGTCTGGCACCTCGTTCGGGGTGCGGTGGGCGTTGTGTGTCGCGGTTCCGGTGGTGGCGCGGGCTTACCACCGGCTATTTTCTGGCACCCCATTCGGGGTGCGGGATGCGTTGTGTGACGCGATTCCGGTGGTGACGCGAGCTTACCACCGGCTATTTTCTGGCACCCCATTCGGGGTGCGGGCGCGGCGTTTGGACAGGCCTGACCATGGACGGAACCGATACCATCCATCTGTGTCGTTTGCTGTAAGTGCAATTCTGCCCGGGCGTTGCGTACCGCCTTGTGTTCTGAAGACGCGTGGCGTCATCGATGCGTCAAAGACGGTGGGCTCGGTCTGCGGAGCGTCTGGCGTCTGTATGTGCGAGGCACGGCAGAGGAATTTGTGCGACTCCGTTGCGTAGCGGTTTTCTGTCACCCCGTCAGTGTGAAATTCACAAACCTGGGGTGATCCGATGGAGGCGCAATGCTTGCCACCGTCTGTTTTCTGACAGCCCTGCAGGCCAATACCCAGTAAACAGCACATCCTCCCCGAAGTACCATGCTGGCGCTGCGGGTTCATATTAGACAGGGACCGCACACTTTGCCGATGTGCCGGCCCTCCGAGGTCTGAAAAGTCGTTTTCGGCACGGCCGGTGACTCACGCGCCATCGCCAGATGTTGTGCCGGGCTTCCAGCCCTGTGAATTTGTGCAAACTTAAAACGGACGCTGTGGGTGGGGCTCTGTCCAACATCGGAATGCAGGCGGTGGATTCCCGACCCGATGCAACTCACTCTTCAAGTGACGGACTGCGAAATCGGAACAATGTCCGCCAGATCCATTTCTCAACGCCCACACCTGCGGCGAATCCTGAGCGCTGCTTCGTGCACTCTGTCAGCCGCACGCCGCTGATTCCTGGCCGCTTTCGGATTCATTTGGATTCAACAAACTGGCTTTTTCAACCGTTTTTCCCAAAAAACATGCGTAAATCGAGGTTTTGGGGCTGATCACAACCTGAGTTTTCTTGC
This sequence comes from uncultured Planctomycetaceae bacterium, assembly GCA_903924405.1. GTDB lineage: Bacteria > Planctomycetota > Planctomycetia > Planctomycetales > Planctomycetaceae > SXXK01. Next base: position 1,072 of record CAIYBH010000392.1, read on the forward strand.
GTATTGCTGAAACACGCGTCAAACTATCGCATGGCAGTTTGTGAGTTCATTCCCTCCGGGAGACATCGATGCGTCACTTCATCACATTTGTCGGGATGCTGTGTGTCGTCATTCTTTCTGACAGTCTCTCGATTGCCCTCGCTGCTCCTCCTGGACTGGGTCCGGCAGGCGAACTTCTGTCGGTTGAGTTTGAGGCTGCAGGTCCGACGCAGCTGACGGGCCAGAAGGCTCGACGACAACTGCTGGTCACGGGCGTGTATTCCAGCGGGCAGCGGCATGACCTGACGCATGCTGTCACCTATGCTGTGGATGACGCCACAGTGCTGACTGTTGATCGTGAAGGCCTTGTTGTTCCCATCAAAGATGGAACTGCCAGGGTGACTGCCACAGAAGCTTCCGGAAAAACGGCCACGATTGTCCTTACGACAGCCCGTTGTTCCGAAGACCTTCCGGTCAACTTTGAAAACGAAATCGTACCGGTCTTTACCAAGCTGGGGTGCAACGCAGGGGGCTGTCACGGCAAGGCGGATGGTCAGAATGGTTTCCGACTGTCTTTGCTGGGATTCTATCCCGAAGAAGACTACGAATTTCTCGTGCACGAAGATCGAGGCCGACGCATTTTTCCGGCAGATCCGGAGTACAGCCTGCTCCTCCAGAAACCCGCCAACGTTCTGCCGCATGGTGGCGGGCAGCGGATGTCGCCGGGGACCTATGAATGGGATCTTGTCACTCGCTGGATTCAACAGGGGATGCCCTATGGGTCTGAGTCCGATCCGGTACTGGAACGCATCGAGGCAGTGCCTGCCGTCCGCGAAATGAATTTTAAATCCCGTCAGCAACTTTCCGTCATCGCCCATTACAGCGATGGGTCTGTCCGCGATGTAACCCGGCTGGCGTCCTACGAAGCCAATCTTCCGGAAATGGCGATTCCAAACGGTTCCGGTCGGATCACCGTGGAAGACGTTCCGGGGGAAGTGGCCATCATGGTTCGTTTTCAGGGACAGGTCGGAGTGTTTCGGGCCATTGTGCCTCAGGGACTGCCAGTGCCTGCAACGCCACCGGAAAAGAACTTCATCGACACTCTCGTCTTCTCTAAGCTCAGGCAGCTCGGCATTCCCCCGGCAGATCTGTGCGATGATCAGACTTTCATTCGCCGCGTCAGTATTGACCTGACCGGTCGGTTGCCGTCCACGACGGACACACTGCAGTTTGTTCAGGATACCAGTCCCGGCAAGCGAGACGCTTTTGTGGATCGGCTTGTGGACAGTCCGGGATATGCCGACTACTTCGCCAACAAATGGGCGGCCGTGTTGCGAAATAAACGACGTCAGGCAACAGACATCCAGTACACCTATCGGTTCCACGGCTGGATTCGACGCGCGCTGCGAGAGAACATGCCGTACGATCAGTTTGTTCGATCGGTGTTGACCGCCACCGGCGATTCAGAGACTCATCCGCCCACGGCATGGTACCGCGAAGTCACCACGTCCACTCAGCAGATGGAAGATGTGGCACAGCTGTTTCTGGGAATGCGACTGGCCTGCGCCAAATGTCATCATCACCCGTTTGAACGATGGAGTCAGCAGGACTACTACGGTTTCGAAGCCTTCTTCTCACAGGTGGCATTGAAGAATTCCAGGTACAACCCGCAGGTGAACCAGCCGGACTCGGTGTATGTCAAGGCAGAGGTTCCGAAGTCCCGCAATCCCAGAACACAACTGGATGTAGCCCCAGCCGGGCTGGGCAGCGCCCCGATGGAGATTTCAAAGTACGACGATGCCCGGCAGCACCTTGTGGACTGGATGGCTGAACCGGAAAATCCCTTCTTTGCAAGGGCTCTTGTCAATCGTTACTGGAAGCATTTTCTGGGACGCGGTATCGTCGACCCGGAAGACGACCTTCGAGTCACCAATCCACCGTCCAATCCGGAACTCCTCGATGCCCTTTCCAAACACTTTCTGGAACACCAGTTTGACCTGAAGGATTTGGTTCGCACCATCTGCAGGTCCAGTGTGTATCAGCTAAGTTCACAACCCACCGAATCCAACATCGCGGATACCCAAAATTTTTCGCGGTTCTATCCCCGCCGACTGACTGCTGAGGTGCTCTACGATGCGGTCAATACCGTCGCGGAAACGCCTTCAAACTTCGGCACAATTCCTCAGGGAACAACAGCCGTGCAGCTGCCGGACAACGGCTTCAACAACTACTTCCTGCAGGTGTTTGGCAAGCCCGAAGCGGAAAGTGCCTGCGAATGTGAACGGTCACCGGAAGCCAATCTCTCGCAGTCATTGCACCTGCTGAACTCTGCGGATGTTCAGGGACGGCTGCAAAATGGTCAGGGGCGGGCGTCGCGATTCGCGAAAGACGACAAACGAACGTCCGCAGAAAAGCTGCGGGAGCTGTACGTCGCTGCGTTTAGTCGCGAACCGCAACCGCACGAGATTGAATTCGTGATCAGCAGTATTGCAAAGTACGAAAATTCGCAGCAGGGCTGGGAAGATGTCGTGTGGGCCATTCTGAATTCCAGGGAATTTCAGTTTGTGAAATAGTCCTCGATGGGCTCACGCCGCATGGCGACAGCATGCCGCTCCGTTTGGGGCTGAATCGCATGGGGGCGGGGATCTATGGGCGTGTCGTTAAAAGAAGGTCCGAAACGGTCACTCACTCACTCACTCAGCACCACCGGGAAGCTCGTTGAGAACGATTCCCGGCAGCTGTGCGGTCAGCTTTGGTCCATCAAAATCCGCCAAAGCAGAAGCTGACCATGGGGATTCAGATGAGCGTGCTTCCGCATCTCCAAAGATCACCTCAGCAAACAACAGCATATTGTCGGGCAGGCGCGACTCCGGCAGACTGACGGGTTGTCCCAGCGTTCGATTGATGTAGACCACGGAATCGGCACTGGGGCTGACGATCGCTGGCTGCCCCGTATCGCCGGCTGAAAACCGCACCAGCATTGCATCCGGTTTCCATTCGTTGACCGGACGAATGCGTACGACCGCCATACGAGGCTGGTAGACACAATCCTGCGCCGTCATCGTCAGATTCAGGGCCTGCGGCCCCTGCTCATGAACAATCACATCGGCAAGGCTGAAACCAAATCGCTGGGTGACATTTTTCAGAGAGGCTGACCAGGCATCACTGTCGCCGTTCGAGAATTCACACAGCATGCCGCTACCGCGATTCGCCAGCAGGACATTGCGAAGTTCAAACCGCTGCGGTGGATGATTCAGTGAAAGCCCATAGCCGCCGCCGGCAAAGACCGTATTTGTAATCAGTACGATCCCTTCGGCACCAGACGGGCGATACCAGCCCAGTCCGGAAAAGTCATCCGCATCTGACGGCGACTGCAGCACACATCCATCAACCGCTAGTGCGCCGCATTGCACGGCCACCATCTGTGTTATTCGCTGAGGCGCGTTTTTTGTGATCGGGGACGGCTCTTCGCTGAGACCAATCGACAGACCTCGCAGTTCCACGGACCGTGCCTGCAGGATCCATTGCGTTCCCCTGGGAATCTGAATGGACGCCGTCCCAGTTCCCGAGGAAACAATCCGCAGGGTTCCAGGAAATCGACGCGGACCTGCGATGTAAGACTTACCGCTCTGCAACTGAATCGTACCTTCAGCATCCGGCTCGGGAAGCGTTTCCGCAGCGACCAGCACTTGCGGTGAGGGATTGGGATTTTCAGTCAGTGCGGCATCGGGGACTCTCTGGCTGGTGAGCAGTTCTGACCAGGGCCTGAAATTCAGCGGCATGGGCTGCCATGAAAACTCGGACTGAGTGGACAGAAAGACGCCCCCCGCCAGTACCGTGACCGCCACAGTCGTCCATCCAGCAGACCGCAGTGACCAGATTCTTCGGGCAGAACCTGCGACTCGGCCAGATTGCATGGTTCTTGAAGCACGATCCGGCATCGCGTGCGCGATCCGCCGCAGATGTTTAAAGCCGGTTCCACAGAAGGGCTGCCACAACTGCTGAATTTCTGAAACACCGGCTGGGCGTAGTTCCGGCAGCCGTCGGGTCATCGCCTGCAGACATCGGGCCATCCATTCCGGACAATCCGGGACAAAGTTTCGGACGTCTTCAATGTCGTGTTCACGCTGCTTCATCAGACGCCGTATCGGGTCTGCAGACAGCACAACCGGGCGACTGGTCAGCAGATGCCAAAGCAGACAGCCGACGGCATAGAGTTCGCTGCGAGCATCCGGTAAGCGTCCCGTGCCGATCAACTCAGGAGCCATCCCGTCGCACTCACGCAAAGAAATCTGCAGCCCGACCGTTGCCATCGGACGACTGATGCGCCGTGACAATGCATCCACAATCGCAATGCGTCCATGACTACACAGGCGAACATTGGACGATGTCAGGTTGCCGTGCTGCAGATGCACAGATTCAAACCATGCCAGCATGTCCATGATTTCCCGACCGATTTCCGCGACAGCCGGCCACGGCAGACGGCCGCCGCGAGTCAGAAGTTCGTCGAGTCCCCAGCCGGAGACATAGTCGGAAATCAGCCAGACGTTCTGGCTTTCCTCGCAGAGCACCTGCTGCGGTAATATCAGAGACTTCGGCACAGCGGAGCTGCTTTTCTGCACGACGCTCAGGATGTCATGCGCGCGCTGGCGGATGGAATCGCCTGTGGTGCCGGGTGCGGGCAGAAGTTTGCGAGCTACCACAGAGGTATTGGAAGCGGTGGTTCTAGCCAGGTAGGTGTGCAGCCCGAGTGGTTGTTGCAGAACACAGGTTCCCAGATTGAGCTTTCCGGGGGGCTCTGCCTGCAATTGCTCTGCCTGCCAGGGCGTCAAATGGCGTCGCTGAACCAGCGCATCCAGCCATACGAAGTCAAAGTCCGGCAGGTCACCGGAAAGCTGGCGAACCATGGGTTCACTTGCTTTCAGATCAGCACGCGACGCCAGCCCCTCCGCCTGCAGCAGGTTGAGTAGTCGTTCCGATGGCATTCGCTTCCCTGCGAGTTTCAAGTTGCACCAGTGTTGACTGTCTGGAAACCTGTATTGAAATATCGAAAACCTGTTCAATTCCAGCGAGAATTCAGAGACCTGTCTCGGATACTCTTTGCCAGACAGAACCCACTTCACGAAATTAAAAACAGCCATTGAAGTATCGCACAAATTGCCGATGGTTTGAAGCCAGAATTCTCCAGGGATTTGCAAGTTATCGGTTTGGTTTCTGCGGGTTTTGCAAGACCTCGACGGTCTGAGTCGTCCTTTCGGGGAATCCTGCAGGCTGGAATAAATCCTGTCGAACGTTGTTCGGTTGTCTTATTTCCAGCTGGTGATCAGGATCCACTGCAGTTCACTCAGAGTGTTTTTTCGCAGTCACGTGAAAGCCACAATGCACGCCTCAAATTCAAGTTGCTCGGGAGACAGCCTTTCTGACAGCACCAACCAGGTCTGTTGCGGTCTGGTTGGCAGAAGCAGACACGCAGTTGTTGTGCAGAGTCCGGCAAAGCTGAACATCTTTCTGGAGGTCTGTGGCAAGCGACCTGATGGATACCATGAACTCGATACCGTCATGGTGCGGACCACTTTCTGCGACACACTGACTGTGATGCCTCGCGATGACCAGCAGCTGCGACTGCGGTTTAGTGATGCAACGACCGAAAGCCTGCGACACGGTGTGCCGCTGGATCATAAAAACCTGATTTTGAAGGCTGCCGAAAAGCTGCGAGAATTCCACGGCAGCAGTGCGCCGGGCGCGGATTTTGTCCTGCACAAACAGATTCCACCCGAATCCGGACTTGGTGGAGGATCCGGAAACGCGGCTGCAGCACTGCTGGCCTGCCGAACTGTCTGGAACCTTCCGACCACAGATACGGAACTGCATTCCATCGCGGCCAGTCTTGGCAGCGACATCAATTTTCTGCTGAGTGGCTGTCGAGCGGCGGTGTGCCGTGGCCGCGGAGAACAGATCTTTCCGATTCCCATGACATCTCGTTTGTTTTTTGTTGCTGTCAGACCCGCCCAGGGTAACAGCACCCCGGATGTTTTCCGACGAACCCGGATTCCCGAGACACCTGTCTCCTCCACAAATATCGCTCAGTGTCTGGCAGATGGCAGAACGTCGCAGCTGGACAACCTGATGTTTAATCGGCTGACGACGGCCGCGTGTGAGGCCAACACGGAAATGGCCGAGCTGATCGCCCGACTACAGCATCTGACACGACGCCCGGTGTTCATGTCGGGCAGCGGATCCACCGTATTTATTCGCTGCCAGAGTTCCCTGGAGGCCCGCAAACTGCAGTCGCAGGTACAACAGCGGTTGCGCGTGACGGCCTGGCACCTGGAAGTCTGATGCCCACCGTGACTCGCACCCTGGTACTGTTCAGAATGCTTCGGTCGTGGCCTTGTGTAGCTGTGTCACGTTGGCAGAAATTCGCTGAATGACGCTTTGTTCGCTGTCTGCCAAAATACAGTCGTCTAACAGGACGACACGAAATCCCAGCTGACGAGCCTTTTCTGACGCGGCGGATTGACGCCGATTCAGAAGAAACAGTTTCGGCACGTCGGCAGGCAATTTGTCATTCGCAGTGGTCAGTTCCTTCAGGGCAAATTCGGACAACTCCCCGGAGGCTGGCCAGTGCAGCCAGCTCCCTTCCAACCCTGTGTCTCGCATCAGATACAGCCAGCAGGGGGAGTCTGCAACGATGGAAAATTTTGTACCGGACACATGTTCGCGCGTTGTTTGACACAGCAAACGCGCCGGCTGCAGTTCAGACCGCAGCTGGCCCGCCGCTCGGTTGGTCTCTGTGCGACGCTCCGGCCAGTTTTTCACAAAACGGGATTCCACTTCGGCAATCTGGACTTCGAACAGCTCGGGAGACAGCCACGTGGACCAGACAGTGCCAGCGTGACTATGACTGCCTTCGGGACCATGCTGATGAGTCACGGCGTCTGGAATCTGAATCCATCGCGAGGATGCGGCAGCGGATGTTTCCAGAGTTCTTGACGTTGCCAGCGAGACGCGTTCCGTCCATGGCTCCCACCCGGCACCGTTCAGAAGCACCAGCGTCGCCTGCTGCAGACTTCGAACGGACGCCTTCCGCGGCCGCCAGTCCGGAGACAATTTGTCTTCTGGAATCACGTTCAAAACCGGAATAGTGCCAGAATTCAGACGAGTTGCCACCTCTGCCAGCGCAACCGAAGTCGTCACAATCGTCTGCGTCTCCGGGGAATCCGTTTGCTTCGAGACGGGGCTGGGCTGGCTGCAACCAAGCACCAACACCAGGAGGATTGCAAAGCGGACGCCGGAGGTACACGCTGACCACATAAGACTCTTTCAAATCCTGGTTTTCCAGGGCTGTAAGGCCCCTGTCGTTCGCTGGCCTGTTATTCGCTGGCCTGTTATTCGCGGCAAAGCGACCACTCCAACCAGCGACGGTTCAGAATACGGTAGAACTGACCGAACCAGAAGGGAAAAGTTCGCCCGTTTGGGCCGTATCGACGGGCGTCCGATGAATAATGGCTCGTCAGAGACCGCTGCGAATCGTGACGGATCTCGCAGCAGCACGCAACCGGTCAGGAAGATCGGGAAACCGACTTGCCAAACACAACGCTCAACGGGACGGAATCGGGACGGAATATCGTCTGCCGGCACGGAGGTCAATTTATAGAGAGATTCTCTTCCAGCAAGCCCCTCTCCGGTCAGATCCAGTAATCCAGTCCCGAAACAAAACACAAATCGTTCAGAAATTCGTTCATCGGCCGAAGAAAACAGATAAAAAGATGATTGTGAGACGAATAGTTGTGTGGACAACTGTTCTTTCGGCGTCTAGTATCTTCATTGGTAGTTCCGGGCCAGCGTCCGGGACTCGGTTGGGCCTGCTAATTGCCTGATTTTCAGGGTTTTTGCAAAGAATGCTGGAGTAAGCCATGGTGACTGCGGCACCGGAAACAATTACGGAAACCGACGTAGTGGTGATTGGTGGGGGACCTGCTGGTGCAACCGTTGCGACGTTGATGGCGCAGCAGGGACGTAACGTACAGTTGTTCGAGCGAGAGCATTTTCCCCGGTTTCATGTCGGAGAGTCTTTGATTCCTGAGACTTACTGGGTATTGAAGAGACTGAACATGCTGCCGAAAATGAAGGGCAGCCGTTTCGTGAAGAAGCGGAGCGTGCAGTTCGTCAGTTTTAACGGCAAGGCCTCTGCACCGTTTTACTTTGAAGACAATAACAACCACGAGTGCTCACAGACCTGGCAGGTTGTCCGCAGTGAGTTCGACCATCTGATGTTGAACAATGCGCGAGAGCATGGTGTAGAGGCTCATGAAGGTGCACGCGTGATGGACGTGCTGTTTGACGGAGACCGTGCCACTGGGGTGCGGGTGCGTCTTGAAGACGGCTCGCAGCGTGTGGTGCATGCGAAGGTTGTGGTGGACGCCAGCGGTCAAAGCGGCCTGCTGATGAACCGACTGAAGTTGCGAACATGGGACCCGGTGCTTAACAAAGGAGCGATCTGGACCTACTGGGAAAACGCCTACGCTGACGAGGGCCGGGATGAGGGTGCGACGGTCATTCTTCAGACTGCCGACCGTGCTGGCTGGTTCTGGTATATTCCGCTTCACGACAACCGGGTGAGTGTTGGAATCGTGGCCCCGTTCGATTACTTGTTCAAGGGGCGAGGAACGCATGAGGAGACCTATCAGGAAGAGGTCGAGAAGTGCGTCGGAGCGGCACAGCGTCTTGCTGGTGCGAAGCGGGTCACGGGATATTTCGCGACACGCGACTTTTCTTACCGTTGTAATCGGGTCGCAGGCCCGGGCTGGATGCTTGTCGGAGACGCGTTTGGATTCCTCGACCCACTCTACTCCTCAGGTTTATTGTTGGCGTTGAAATCCGGCGAAATGGCAGCCGATGCAATTAACACGGCGTTTGAGACCAGCGATTTTTCAGAGTCGCGTCTGGGTAGTTGGGGTGAGGGTCTGAACCAGGGGATCGATCGAATTCGCCGATTGGTATGTGAGTTCTACGAAGGATTCAACTTCGGGAATTTTGTCCGCAACTATCCGCATCTGAAGGGCCGAATTACGGACCTGCTGATCGGAGATTTGTTCGACGGGAAGGTGGATGAAGTTTGGGGCCCGATGGAGTCACTGTACCCAGAGGGCCGAACGATCCCGGCTGCGTGGGATTCTGGCACACCCGCCGAAGTGGCGGCTCAGAAAGTCAACGAACTGCACCTGCCTGTGGGCGCCCGTCCGTAACGGCAGCGTCGAGTATCAGTCAGTCGATTCCGTCAGCGAGGTCCTGCATGGGGCCTCGCTGATTTCGTTTGTGCTTCGAATCAGGGCCGTAAAAAGGTCGCCAGTTTCTCTGATTTGCCCCTCGGTGCGATTCGCCCCGCAGTGCCATGCACCTCATGGACGTCCAGCGTCGCCCAAATCGATGGAGTCGCGATGCAGCTAAGGTGCATGGGATGCAACTAAGGTGCATGGCACTTGGCACAGTCGAGGTGCATGGCACCTGGTGGCGTAAAGTATTTCCGGGTCTGTGTTTGTGATTTTTGCGTGCCTGGATTTCGGGGGGGCCGACAGAGCGTGGTGGACGGTTTTGTTTGGGGAGAGGACGAGTGCACGGTTTGTGGATTTGAAGGTGTTGGCGGGACCGCCTATGATATGGCACAGTGGTGCCACACTGTGAGTGGTGGGATGAGGGCAAAGCGCTGCGTCTGTGGTGGCTTATGATGCCATTTTCGGAGCGTGTACTGCTTCCAGGTGAAGTTCTGACTGAAAATTGCAGAGGTCGTTTTATGTGGACCTGTTTTCGTCTGGTGTGTGCGTTGTGTTTTTCTGCCGCGATGTTGTCTGGCGCAGCAGCGGATGAGGACCCAGCACAAACGGCCCGAGAGGAGCAGTTTTCCCGTTCGATGGAGAATTGTGTCCTGGTGGGGTCGTTCACGACCGATGGTCAGTCGGACAAGGAGCCGCTGAAACCTGAGCGTTACGAAATAGAGAGCGCGGTCAAAGCGACAGATAAACTGTGGGTTTTCACAGTTCGAATTCGTTATGGAAAGCTGGACACCAAACTTCCGGTCACGGTTCCGCTGGAGTGGGCTGGGGAGACTCCGATGGTCAATCTGACAAATGCGTCGATTCCGGGGCTTGGGGAAGGTTTTTCGGCGCGAGTTCTGTTTCATGAGAACCGTTATGCGGGCACATGGCAGCACGGTACTGTTGGCGGACATATGTTCGGAAAGATCGAGCGGAAGAAGGACGAATCGCCTTCGCCCCGATAGACTGGTGTCGAATGCCGAGTGTCTTTCCGGGTCAGGTCACGGAAAGAGTGGCGGCAAAGGTTCGTGGAATGGTCCAATTCAGCACAAGAATCCCATGTTGGGATCTGACTTCTGCTGAAGAATTCCTGGAGACAAGTTTCATGCGTTTTCTGAAGACGATTTGTGTTGCATCGGTATTGACAATTTTTGTACCGGCCGCGGCGAATGTGATTCTGGCAGATGAACCGGCGAAGGCCGCTGAGACGGTCACCGTAAAGCTGAAGGATCTGGACCTGAAGATGCCAAAGTCATGGGCGGCTTCGGATGTAAAGAATTCGATGCGACTGGCGACCTACGACATTCCGGCAGCAGCCGGGGACAAGGAAAAGGGTGAACTAGCAATTTCCACGTTTGCCGGGGGTGGTGGCGGAATTGAGCCGAATCTGGCACGCTGGATCGGTCAGTTCAGTGAAGAGGGACGCAAGGCGGTTGTGAAGAAGGGCAAGGCCGGAGAGAACGAGTATTACATCGTTGACATTACGGGCACCTTTCAAAAGTCGGTTGGTCCTCCTGTACTTCGAAAGACAGAAGCCGCTCCGGGATATCGCATGCTGGGGATGATCGTAGTGCTGAAGAACGAGGAAGTTTATTTTCTGAAGCTGACGGGTCCTGATGCCACAGTCAAGGCGCAGTCCGAGGCACTGCGAGCGGCTGTTGGTGGCAAAAGTGCCGGGGAAACTGACTACGAACTGTAGTTTGTTGAGACATGATGGTCGGGAGAGATTTCGGCCGATCGAAGATGTTTGTGCAGAGGCGGAGCGAACGGGCGACAGCCTG
>CAIYBH010000393.1 GCA_903924405.1 uncultured Planctomycetaceae bacterium
AAGACCTTTATCAATGCGGCCTCGTATGATGAGAAGACTTTACTCTGGCAAACCTTAATTCATGTGACCTTTGTGATCTCTGCGGTTGCCATCGCTCATCCAGATAAAATCGCTCCTGGCATCGAATCCGTATGAATGGCATGACCATTGGGCGACTGAAGCTGGAATGACGAATCTGCTGGAGACCCGCTTGAACTTCACCCCAAGGCATGATTGGCCGCGATTATTTGCGATCCCGATAATACTCAGTGGGCACCGTGAGTGATCAGTCCCATCCTGAAATGCGACGAGTCGGAGCTCATTCTGAGTCCGACTCGTCATTGCGTCATGGGATCAGTTCCGACAACGGCAGCAGCAGCAGAGAAATACAGTCCTCAGCCTTTCTCGCCCCCCTGTGATGTCAGAGCGACATCGTTCTGTCAACGAAGGCGATCGCCTTCAGTTGAACAGCTCCATCCAGTCGCTGAAGACATCATCCAGAGCCTTGTAGACTCGCACGGGGTTCAGGTAATACGAGGTGTCGACCAGCGAAATCAGCTCACCGTTTGCACCGGCCTTGTTATCCCAGCGACGAATCTCGCCATTGGGCAGCAGGAAGTACCAGCGATTGCTGCTGTCCTGGAACCATTTCTCCTTCTTTCCTCCCCAGTTAAAGGCCAGGCTTCCGGTGGACTTGAATCCATGCGTCTGATCCAGGCTGATTGCTGCGGCATTCACCAGCAGCCCTGGGTTCTGGTGGAAAGCGGGGTCAAGGTGAGCCACCACTTCTCCACGTGCCTGTTTGCTTCGATCCCAGACTCGCAGAGTTCCATCGGGTGTGATGAAGTACCATTGCTTGTCTGATCCCGCGAGCCATTTTTCGTTCAGGCCACCCCAGTTCATGGAGTAATTTGTCGCACGTTGCGTCAGCCCCAGTTCAGTATCAAGGCGAACGGCGGCCCGTGTGGCGGATTCCAGTCTGACGACCTTTGTGGTGGCCGCGATCCCATCGGTTGCATGAACTTTCACAACGAAGGGTTCATGGAAACCGGCGTCTCGCGTGACGGTCAGTGTCGTCCCGTTAATCGTCGATGTGACCGGAATTACAGTCTGGACTGCATTGGTCAGCAACGCCGGATTCGTATGCACTCGCGGATCAAGAATTTCGATCAGCACACCTGTCACAGGTTGAGCGGGCAGTTTGACGGCACGCAGATCCCAGCGGTAGAGAGCGCCGGATGGCGTGATGAAATACCAGCGTTTTGCAGAATCCTGAATCCACTTTTCTCCACGACCGCCCCAGTTTTCATTGTAGTTTGCGGGGCTTCTGAGGCCCAGGGAGCTCTTCAGCCACCAGAGCATGCTGTCGGCACTGGCAGAGACCGTGACTTGATCACCATTTGTGTCCTCAGTTGTCAATGTGATTGACGTTGTCAGGACGCTCTCAGGAGTGCTGACAAATTGTGAACCGTTCACAACTGGCGCAGCGTTTGTTCCCGTTGCCGGAGGCGGATCGAAATTGCCCAGCATGGGGATCGAAATTCGATTACCGAACTGTCGGAACAGATCAGAGCCGACGGGGATCGGTGAAAAGGCATGATTCAGATTGGCGTTTGTGCCCGGTGCTGCAGCTCCGGTGGATTGCAGCACGTACCACGACAGCAGAGTGTTGGTGGATACGCCGTCCTGATTTGGAACTCCGAGGCCGATGTCCGTGATGCCATCCAGATTCAGGTCACCCGCGATAGGTCGTTCGAGTACTCCTGAGAACCCATAAAGAATCTGTGAATCCTCTGCTCCGGTCAGTCCTCCGGTCGCGGCGTAGTCAAACTGGAATCGATTGGTGGAGGCGTAGTGTGTGGCAAGGTCCGTCAGACCATCCCCATCGAAGTCACCGGCAATGGGCAATCCCCGGATGGTACCGGCAAAGGCCGTATCCGTGGCGGTAATTGTATTGAACGGAGCCGCGGTATCGAGGAACCAGTTGACTCCATCAAAGATGGCGATTTCATCTGCGGATCCAGTTGCTCCGACAAAGTTCCCGGTGAAAGGAATTCCATTTCCTGTAAATGTGAGACCACCGACTGTGAAACCTGTTGCCTGCGGTGAGGTGATATCGGCAACGCCGTCATCATTAGTATCGAGCAGCCAGCGGAAGGCACCACCCAGTTTTCCGTAGGCTCCGAATCGATCAAAGCCATTCGATGTGCGACCGGGAACGGTCTGAGCGGCGGAATGCCGACCATAGAATACGTAATCGGTATCGATCCCCATGGAAAATGTGAGGTCTCGATTCGCAGGATCCGGATTGTTCGGGTCGAACATCCAGTTCCCATTTGCGTCGACAAAGATCCCGCCCTGCCCGAATGTTGCCGCTTCCGGACGGGAGTCAACTGTGAAGCGAGCGATGAAGTTGGCACCCGGCTGTCCGTCACCTGTTGGCGTCACAAGGACACCGGCAGGAAGACTAATGCCCTGATTTTCACCATCAAGTCGATTATTGGCTGGATCTGTGAGCTTGTCGCTGACGGTCAGTGTAAAGCGATCGTCTGGCAGAGTCTCCCCGGCTGTTGCGGATCGGAACGTCAGCACGATGTAGCCTGACGCCGGTACTGCCTGCGGGGCCACCGTGGGGGTCGGAACAAACCAGGCCGACAGGATCGTCACATTACCGTTGGCGTCACCGACAACACTGAAATCCGCCGGATTCAGGGCGACGGCACCTGCTGGAATCGGTATTGGTGCGAGGGCCGCAATCGCCGGGGCTCCCGCGGTCGGTGGCACGGATGCCAAAGGAGCGATGATCGGTCCGGCGACTGCAGGATTCTGGATGGCATTGTACATGAACGGCAGAACGCGTGCCGGCAGATCCGCCACATGAATGATCAGACCATTGACAAGTGGGGTGGGCCCCTGGGCGGCGTTTGCCGGCTTGGTCGCAAACAGGTTGAAGCTGTTGATGCTATTGACCGGGCCCAGTGGTGTGGCGCTGGCGATCTGAATGGCCTGCAGACTTCCCCCGCCATCCGGATCAACGATTTGGGGGCCCTGAGTATCGATGAACAGGCTGAGCAGTTGCTGAGGCGTACTCAGACCGGCAGGCACTGCCATGTTCCCTGCCACGTCTTCCGCGGAGATCAGCAATCGTCGCAGTCCATCGCGTCCACTGCCGAGGGCCGTCAGTACCTCAGGTGAATTCAGATCCAGAGACGATGTCAGGATCCACTGGCCGAATGGTGCCTGACTGGTTCCATCCAGTGGAGTCGCCACACTCTGCCCCAACAGCAGGTCGGAGCCGGTGATCGTTCCACTACCATCCACATCCAGATACGCTCGCACAATCGCGTTCGCCTCCGCCGTCCCATACAGAGTCGGAGTGGTATCGTTCGTGATGCGATCTGAGATGGTCGTCTGCACACCAGAGACCGAGGAATCGCTGGACGGATGCAGTCCATCTGTCATGGAAGTCAAATCCCCAAACGCAGCGATTGGTGGAACGGCGTCCACGATCACCTCCAGCGACAAGCTGCGTTGACCTCGGGCCTGCACATTTGCCGGTCCGGGGACAGCAGCCGGATCAATCATCTCCACGCGGGCTGTCAGGAAGTGACTCCCGTTGCTCAGTGCCAATGGCCCGAAGGCATTGTTGGTGGTGCTGTTGCCGAAATTGAACTGATAGACACCGGGTGCAATCATCGTTGCGTAGCCCCACAGGCCATTCGGCCCCGGGCCTCCCGGAGTCGTCGATGTGCCCTCTTCATAGATCGCCACTCGATAGCCGGCTGTCTGTCCGGGAACTGCTCCGGCGAGATACATCGCGGGATCTCCGGAGGGCACGACGCCAACAGAGGGACCAGCCACTGCAGTGAAGGTATTATTCCATGGAATGCGCGTGGGCTGATCCGGCGTCGGTCCGGCAGGGGCGGGATTGCCCGGCAGATCATTCTGCAACAGGTCATCATCCAGTCGGAAAATCAGCAGCGGCGTATTATCCCGCGTGATGTTATCGTACTCAGAGCGCCCCGAATCGGTCGCCTCGATCCGGAATCCGTCTCCCGCCAGAACTGGTGCTCGCAGTCCCGCTGTGTCAACACTCAGAAGACCTCCGGCAGCCTGAGCCGTCAGACGCAGCGATAAGCCCGCATTCCCACCGGTCATGAAATGCACCACTTTTCCAACATAAAATCCCGGGGTTGGATTCAGCAGTGCTGCCGGCACTGTGAACTGGGTGTTCGGACCAACTGGCAGGCCTCCAACTGAAACAGCACCGTTGACCAGTGCATCGCTCAGTTCTATGTCATAGGGGACTGGAGCTGGTGTATTCGTGACCGTCAGATTGTAAGCGTTTGTGTTGAATCGAGTCTGAGTGGGGCTGTAGACCTGCAGGAAGTAAGTCTGACCTGCAACAACAGGAATTCGCAGTCGCTCGTCTGAGTTATTGCCCGCTGGTACCGGCGGAGTTTCAGTGGGGTTGGCCGCATTTGCCACACCGAAGAGCGAATTGATAACGGGAGAGCCCGGTCCCGCAATCAGGGTCCCATTGCCGTCCAGCACACGGATATCGAGATCACCGCCACCGGGCAGCAACCCATTCCAGGTATTGAAGACGACGTGGAAATCCATCATGCCCGTGTGCTTTGCCGTGAACCGGAAGAAATCCAGATCGCCGGGGACAAACGGATGTTCATTCAGATCCGGGAAGATAGCCAGATTCTGCAGAGTAATCGTGTCGCCGGATCCGGCAAAAGCTGCACTCTGCCATGACTCATTCTGCTCATAAAGATCGGGACCCTGGTGCAGCAACTGAGGCCCAACGGCTGGATTGGGATTCACCGTGACGAGTGGCGCAACGACTTCCACATTGGCATACGAGATATCCGGAAGCGGTACGATAGCTGCCTGGATATTGCGGAATACACGAATTCGGCCGGAGTCCGGCGTGCGACTCCTGTTGTGCACCACGAAGTCGGATGCAGGGAGCGTGCCACCGGTCACCGTTCCGGCAATCACCAATGCGTCGCTGGCACTGGGCGGCCCGCCATCGACGTCGATCAGCAGATTCACAGGCAGAGACTGAGGTGATGCGGTCACGGGACCTACCGGCAGACCTGGCACGACAACAATCGTGTCATTGCCCAGCCCCGCTTCAATCCTGGCGGTTTCCACATCAGCACTCAGCACGACCGGCTGCAGAATCGTCCCTGAAGCATTGGTGACCGTCACCGTCCGGGTTGGTGAATCAACAGTGATCACATCATGGTTTGTCGTTCCCTGAACAACCACCATGTCCGCACTGGCACCCAGTGCTGAAATTCCAAAACTGCTCACTGCGGTAAAGTTTACCACGGGCGCTGTGCCGTTGGCCTGCAGGCGTCCTGTTGACGGGCCCTGCGGCACGTATGTCAGCACGTCGTCATTGCTGGTTCCGTTTACGGTCAAGCCAAAACCAGCGGCATTCACCAGCATGGTTTCAATGCCTGTGTAGGTCACGTCGGCCGGAGGATTCACGCCATCATCGTCAATCGTGGAATTACCCAGATCCACAATCGTTGCCCCTGTCGCGAAGTAGGCGATTGTGTCACTGCCCACGCTCGGTTCACCACCGTTGATCCGGATGGCAACCGGCGTATTCCCCGCGATCTGAAACAGATCATCGCCGCTGAGCCCTTCCAGAATGACGCGCTCCAGGTTCATGGGAATCACGGACACACGCGACTCGCCACTGGAAAGTGTCTGGAAGATGGTTCCGGAGCCGCCGGCCACGAGAAATGCGTCATTCAACGCGGTTCCCTGAACACTCAACGTATCGGTTCCACTGAGTCCATCTGTGTCCAGAACACCGGTAAGACCCAGATCCGTGTAATGTATTCCCAGCAGACTGTTCACCACGACAACACCCTCATCAGGCTCGAGACCCGGTATCTGGGTGAAATAGTCATTCGTGGGCAAACCACTGCCATCGCCAAAGAGTGTTAACCGATCATTGCCGCCTTCTCCGTCATACACTAACGTCTCGATCCCGCCCGGATCCGGAACTGGAATTCCCTGTGGCCAGGTGATGGCAGGAGTATTACCCAGCTGAATGCGCGTGTCGGTCGCGGGTGAGTAAGTGCCGGTTCCCGCTTCATCAATCACAATCACACCCGAATCAACACTGGTCGGGGTGTAAAGAATACTGTCTGCGGTCGTCTGTGGAGTTTCCAGAACAAACCGATCGCCCTTGCTGAAAGGTCCTGCCGCCGGGGCACCTCCGGAAATATACGCGGACACATTCCAGTTCGCGTCATTGGGGGCCGGTGCACGCACAACAATGTCGTCATCGCCCGCAAGAGCATTCACAATAATCACAGGCGTATTGATCCACAGAATCTGCGGCCAGGCGTTGACCTGAGTTGTGAAGTCCTGGACACCATCCGTTCCAGCATGTGTGGATGCATCCCTCGCAATGATCGTGATGTCATCGTCTGCACCAGTACCAGTGATGACCGCGACGGACGAGCCAATCACGCCCAGGGCCTCGATGTGGTCAAAGCTGACTCTGCGGTTCGCCCCCACGAGGAAGCCACCTTCATCGCTTTCCGGCCCGGGCTCAAAAACCACACCCGGACCGCCGGAGAGAATATTCAGCAGGTCACCCGGAGTCGTTCCGATCGGATCACCACCATCAATTCGAATGGGGATGGCCGGGTCCGTGGTGACATTGAAGACATCACTGCCTGCCTGGCCTGACACCTGAACGGATTCGGTATTCACACGCACAAACGATGTTGCAATTCGCACGCCATCAGCGATCAGTCCTGCTGGCACGTTGACGGCAATCGTATCCGCCCCTGTGGTGTACTGCACCTTCAGAACGTCATCGCCGGTCAACTGATCCACGATCAGCGATCGCACATTCACAAAGCTGACCGTCGGGGAAAGGCCGTTGTTTTTCAGGATCCCATCCGTGGCCGTCGTCGGCAATACCTCAGTGCTGTCGTTACCTGTTGTCGTCAGCGTCTGCAGAACAGCGTTTGCCGCGTCGATGTGAAGCAACTCAATGCCACTCCACAGAATCTGACCAAAGCCGCTCTCCGTCACGCTGGACAGCCCAAGGTCCAGGCTGATGCCTGAGCCCGAGCCGAGGACACTCAGACGATCACTTTCCACGGACGGGCTGCCGCCCTCCACAGAAATCCACTGGAATGGATGATTTCCGGGGAGCAGAATGGCATCATCGCCCTGCAGACCCTGCAGAGTCAGAGCACGAATTCCCGGAGTGCTGATGAACGGTGCGACAGGCAATCCCGTGGAACTCTGAGCAAGCAGCTGACCGGCAGCCGTCACCTGCAGGCGATCGTCAGTATTCGTCCCGGAAAACGTCAGTAGATCCAGAGGCGTGCCGGAGAGATCCTGGAATATCAACGCTGGCGTCAGCCCTGTACTGATATCCCGGAAGCTGATCGGAATCAGGCTGTTGCCACTGGCCTGCGTTCCCTGAATCATTCCGGAAGACCAGTTCCCGGAAGCAGCAAAGTGGACCGCGTCTGCACCAACAGGAGTCTGATATGTCAGAGTATCTGACCCTCCCTGACCATCCAGTTCCACCTGTTCCGCATTCGTCACCCGGATTGGCAGCGGTCCTGCCCCGGTAATGATGGCTGCATTCGCAGAAATCACTTGGGCCAGAATGCTGTCACTGCCCACGGTACCGCTGATCAGAATTGTATCGCGGTCAATTGTGGGATCACCACCATCCACTGCAATCACCAGCAGCGATGCGGGAGTCGTGGGATTGTTCAGACTGAACTGATCACTTCCCGCAAGCCCGTTCAGAATCAGAGCTGACTTCCCGGAAAACTCAATTGGTTCCCCTGCATCCACTGAAACCTGGCCTGTGATCAAGCCACCCGGATTCAGGATGCTGACAATCCCGCTGTTCGGCCCCGGCGTATAGCTGATGGAATTCGCAGCCGCTGTGGCATTCACCGTCAGCGAGGCAGCAACCACCTGATCAATGACTGGTTCCAGCGCTGTGAATCGAACATCCTGGACCTCGTCGGGACTTCCTGACAGTGTGTGGATGATACGTCCGGCACCCGCCATCGGGCTGGTTATGAAAACAGCGGATGTGACCGCTGTCGACCCCAGCAGTTGCAACGCATCAACGCCCAGACCTCCGTCGAAAGTGATTCCGTGGATCAGCGACAGCAGGCCCCCGGAGTTATCAATCTGCAGCAGATCATCACCGGTCGATCCTGAAATCAGTAATCCGTCGATGTTTCCCGAGGTCGCTGTGATATCAAAATCCACCGGAAGCCACGCTGCGCCGCCTGTGGGATTACCATCTGCAATCACCTGGACCGAGGCGTTGCTGCCGGTGCGTGCCAGCACGATGCGGTCATGACCAGATGAGGCAATCACATTCAGCTGATCGATCCCACCGTTTCCACTGAGGGTCAGATCTCCCGTCTGTCCCTGCAGGGACATCACGTGCAACTGTAGTTTCCCCTGTCCATCACGCAGTACTGCTTCAGACGCACTACGGGGAATGTACTC
>CAIYBH010000394.1 GCA_903924405.1 uncultured Planctomycetaceae bacterium
CGTGCCCACACTGGTTCCGTCATCCAGCACATTCCGCATCGCGTTCAGACGCGCACTGTGCATAAACATCACCCCATCCATGAACTGGACACCAGAGGCGTTGCAGGCCTGAATCATGCGCTGCACGTCCGCACTGGTCACGCCGCAGGGCTTTTCCACCATCACATGCTTGCCAGCCTCAGCCGCCCGGACCACCCAATCCGTTCGCAGACCCGTCGGCAGTGGAATGTACACGGCATCAATGTCCTTTCGCCCCAGCAATTCCTCGTAACTGCCCACGGCATCCACGGCTGAACGCGTCGGAACCGACGCCTGGCATTCCGTGATGAACTGCTGAGCCTTCTCGATCGACCGGCTGGCCACCGCCACGATCTGCGCATTGCCGGCATTGATAATGGACTGCCAGTTCTTCTTCGCAATTCCAGCGGTACTAAGAATTCCCCATCGACAAACCTGCTGACTCATGTCCTGCCCTGTTCCTGACACTCTGAACCCGCATCACGGTGCAGGTTTTGAAAGAATTTTCGCCCGACGATCATCGGATCACAATCGACCCGCAGTCACCATAGTGACCAATCCCGCGCAATCACTCAAGCGATCGCCCTGCAATTCATCGCTCGTCCCCCATTTCGAGCTCTCCCTGTAACGTTGCATCAACACAAACCGGCTTTCCCGGAAGACATGCTACCGGGAATTTCCAGCAGGGATTGTCAGTCCACCCGACATTCCTGCCCCAAATTCCTCCGCATTCCCGAAGTCCCCAATGGCAACCACTGCGGATTTTCATTACAAGCAGGCGGTGGTCTGTTGTCGCGCCGCCTGAGTCCCTACGCTCAGACCTTCTCTCCATTTTCAGCCTGAGACTGCAATGAGCGAGTACAATCCCTTCCAGGCTCCACCAGGGTTCGAGGAAACTCCGGCTGCCGAATTCGTCCCGAACAACGATTATCCGGGAATCGGACGACTGGCGTATTTCGGCTTGTCCGTGCTGTTCAACATCGTTTTCCAGGTGCTGTTTTATATCGTCGATCAAGCTGGACTCATCAAAACCCCGGAATCCGCCATCGTTATTGGCGGCGGGATCCTCCTGCTGAACTTCATCTGCTTCGTCACCATCATCGTACTCCGTCTTCAGAACCTCGGTATGAATGGCTTCTGGGTCCTCGGACTGATCGTTCCTCTTCTGAACATCGTGATCGCCATCCAACTGATTGCCGCTCCCGCTGGCTATGCCGATCACAAACAACTGGATACTCCCGGAAAGATCCTCGTCGGACTGATGATCGGGTTGATGGTGTTCGGACTAGCGCTGCTCTTTGCCGTCGCGTAGGGGACTCACAATCACCCGTATTCTCTGATTACGCACACGTCAGGCCTGCAAACCATGGGCACGCCGCAGTTCGCCGCTGGAGTACCGGCGGTCCCGGCAGCGTGTCTCCGTTGCCGCATTCCCGGGATCTCCATCGGAATCCCGGTGTAATTCTCCGGTGACCCGGTTGAGAATCCTGTGAACCCTGCGCAGAATTCCGTCATGCAGCACCCCTACGCCGACATCCCCGAACTTGCCCAGACCGGTCACTCAATCGGTCTGCTGCGCATTCCAGTAGAACAGGACGTCCCTTTCACACCACGCGTCCGGGCGATCGTGGATTCGCCCCAGTTCCAGCGTCTCCGACAGATCACCCAACTGGCACTCGCGTCCCGCGTCTATCCCGGAGCAACTCATACACGTTTCGAACACGCACTGGGCGTCTACGACAATGCACTCCGCTACCTGTGGCAACTGGGACGTGATCCCCGTTTTGTACAAACCGTGTCCGTCTATGACGCCGAAGTGCTGATCGTAGCCGCTCTGCTGCATGACATCGGACACTGGCCCTTCTGCCATCCGATCGAAGACATGGCGCTGCCGAACATGCCCCCGCATGAAGTGTTCGCCCGCGAATTCCTGGGGCCCGACACCGAATTGGGCAAGGTCCTGACGTCGGTCTGGAAGCTGGACCCCAATGACGTTCTCGATGTCCTCGTGGCCCGCAGCAACAGTCCCTCCAGCCGCCTGCGGCGGTCCATCCTGTCCGGCCCGATTGACATCGACAAGATGGACTATCTCGTCCGTGACAGCCAGCACTGCGGCGTTCCGTATGGACGCCATTTCGATCGTAATCGACTGATGAATTCCCTGATCGTCAATGAAGCCGGTGACGGTCTGGCGATTACTTCCAAGGGAAAAACGGCTGCAGAAATGATGGTCTTTGCTCGTTACGTGATGTTCACCGAGGTCTACTGGCATCACGCCGTCCGCAGCGCGACCACCATGTTCGCCCGCGCTTTTTTTGAGCTGCTGCCGCGACTCCAGCCAGCAACCTTGTTTCGAATGACAGAACCGGAACTGATTCGAACACTAAAGACCGCTGCCGACGGCACAGACGTGGCCCTCCTGACCGAAGGGCTGTTCGGAAATCATCGCGCGCTGTTCAAGCGCCTGGCAGAGTACAGCATCTTTCAGGAAGAACCGCTGTATCGCGCTCTGCGACAGAAATCCTGTGCAGAACTCGTTCGCTGCTCCCAACAGCTGTGCGTGCGACTGTCAGAACTGCTGAATCGTCCGATCGAACGCCTCGATATTCTGATTGACGCGCCTCCACAGCATCGCGAAGTCGAGTTCCGTGTCGAAATCCACTCCCCGTCAGAAAATCGCTATCGGCCACTCCGCGAAGTCTCACCCATCGTGGACTCAATGGCCAGAACTCAATTCGATGACTGCGTCAAAAAGGTACGCCTGTTCGCCCGACAGGACCTGCGAGACGAACTCCGGCAACGCCTGTCCCCGACACAACTGAATTCCGTGATGCACGAACTGCTGTAAATCGCCTCCACCTGCCTCCGGGAGGGCGCGGCTCCTGCCAAGCCGCAAATCAATTTCGGCTCAGATGCAACATCGCCCTCCCGGAACACAACGTCCGTGCTGCGGCTCAGATGGAACTTCGCCCTCCCGGTACACAACGTCCGTACTGCGGCTCAGGTGGAACATCGCCCTCCCGGAACACAACGTCCGTGCTGCGGCTCAGATGGAACTTCGCCCTCCCGCACACAACGTCCGTGCTGCGGCTCAGGTGGAACTTCGCCCTCCCGCACACAACGTCTGTGCTGCGGCTCAGATGGAACTTCGCCCTCCCGCATACAACGTCCGTGCTGCGGCTCAGGTGGAACTTCGCCCTCCCGGCATACAACGTCCGTGCTGCGGCTCAGGTGGAACTTCGCCCTCCCGCACGGACATGGAGGGCGATGGCTCCGGCACATCAGACAAACAGTTCCGGGATCAGTTTTCCATCCCGGACAATCATGACCGGTCGTCCCGTGGATGTCTGGTACTCAAACGTGTGATTAATCCCCATCGTGTGGTAAAAACTGGCTGCCACGTCATCCGGAGAAAACCCTTCGTGCTTCGGCATACTCGCCGTCTCATCACTTTCACCAAGCACCTGTCCACCCCGGATGCCACCTCCACCCAGAATCATGAACATGTTGCGCGGATAGTGATCACGCCCCACGCGTTCCTGATTAATCTTCGGCGTCCGACCAAATTCTCCGGTCACATACACGACGGTGGATTCCAGCAGTCCGCGCGCCGCCAACCCATTGAACAACCCGGACAACGCCTCATCCAACGCAGGCAACTGACGCGTCTTCAATGCCGTCCAGTTGTCACGATGAGTGTCCCAGCCGCCATTGGTGACCGTGACGAAACGCACACCATTTTCCACAAGTCGCAAGGCCAGCAGGCAGCTGGCCCCCAGTTGCGATGCACCAAACATCCCGGCAAACTCCGGTGATTCCCGACTGATGTCAAAGGCCTCACGCGCTTTGGTGGAGGTAATCACGGTGTGTGCCTGTCGCCCGAACTCATCCATCCCGTCCAGCAACTGGCTGTCCTTTTCCACGTCACTGAAGGTGCGGTCCAACTGATTCAGCAGCCCGCGACGACGCTCCAGATCGTCCACCGTCAGCCCACCAGACATCGTGATTCCCCGCACCTTATACGGTTGCCCGATCTGTGGCGCCGAGGTGGTGTTCATCGGAGCGTACTTCACACCCAGATATCCCGGGCGCTGCGCACTATTCGGAATCGCCACAAACGGCGGCAATTCAGGAACACCCGGTCGCTCCTTCGTGATCACAGCTCCATAGCCCGGAAACTCCAGCGATGGCAGCGGACGGTTCCCCGTATTGACGTACTTCGTGCCCAGCTCGTGGGCTGCAACAGAGTGCGAGACGCCACGCAGCAGAGTGAACTTGTCCATGCAGCCGGCGATCTTCGGCAAATGCTCGGAAATCATCACCCCGGGAAGACAGGTCTGGATCGGCTGAAATTCCCCGCGGTACTCAGCAGGTGCGTCCGGCTTCAGGTCAAACGTGTCCATGTGCGATGGACCACCATTGAGATTCACAAAAATCGCCGCTTTTCCCTTCGCATTCGGATTCACCGCACTGGCCGCTGCCAATTGGGAGTAACTGGCCAGTGTCAGCCCGGTGGCTCCAAAAACACCAGCCCTCAGCACTTCCCGTCGACCCACTCCGTCACAATTCTGAAAGAATGCCATGATCAGCCTCCAAAGGAAAAAGCAGGACCGTCCGTCCTGTTCAGTTTGCAAAGTCAATAACCACAACACGAGTAACAACAGGACCAGGAAGTCTTCGAAATGCCGGCGTTCACACCGACAATCCGGAGATCAGTGATTGACCATAAATTCACGAGTATTCAGCAGGGCCCAGAGAACAGCTCGAATCCCTTCGACCGGATCCCCGGATTCCGTAATAAAGCTGCCAGCCGTCTGCAACTCGTCAGCCGTCGGCAGGCGCGATAACGTTCTCAGGTAAGCGTCCGTGATAATCTCCTCCGTCTGCAGACTCACCTTCGCTGGCGATGGCTCTGCAGCAACAGCCGGATCCGGCTCTTCCGGTGTCTCCACACCCTGAGTCCTCGCCTGCTCTCGCAGTTTTCGCAACTGGGCTTTCAGAACCGCAATCTGCCTGTCAGCCCCGTTCTTCTGAGCCTCCGTCAGTCGCTCTCGAATCCGCTGCACCTGTACTTCAAAGCGGGCCTTCGCCTGCGCTTTTTGCTGAGCACTGCCGCCATCAGGCACCGACCGAGGCTGGAAGTTCAGTTGATTCTGCTCAGCCACTTCACGCAGCCAGCCGTCGCTGGCATCCAGCAGCGACAGTACCTGAGCATCATTCCGCACAAAGATAGTCTGCAGCAGACTGGGCTCTTCCGTCCGATCACAGTCACAATTGCTCTCACGGATCGATCGCCCAAACACCGTCAACGCATAATCCGCCGGATTGCGACCGCGCTGGCGAAGCCCGGATCCGGGAATCGATAGCGCCCGCTTCTCAAGACTGGTGACAAACTCCACATTTTTCGGCGTATTCAATGTCGCCTGAACCATAATGTCATAGGCCACTTCCGCTGGCAGTCTGCGAGGCACCGCGCGACTGAAATTCCGCTCGTCCAGTCGATTGGTGGAGTTCGGAATCCAGCTCAACTGATACGTGCGACTGTTCAGAATCTCCCGATGCAGCCACTTCATATCAAACCCGTGTTCAATGAACCCTTTCGCCAGGTAGTCCAGCAACGGGGCATTGACCGGTGGATTCGCAAGGTTCAGATCATCCGCAGGCTGCACAATTCCAGCGTTGAAATACGATGCCCAGACACGGTTCACAAACGCCTTCGCAAACAGTGGATTGTCTGCAGACCGCAGCCAGTCCATTAATGGCTGACGAATGTCCTCATGCTGCGACAGATCCACCACCGGTCCCGCAAGGATTTTCGCTGTGGCCGGAATCGGTGAATTATTGCGACGCGCATTGGCACGTCGAGCCGGTGCGGCTTTCACCGTGTACACCTCCGCCAGCGGAATCGTGGCACCCTTCTGCACCTGCTCCGCCAGAACACGCCGCAGGTCATTTCCCTTCAATCCGGATGTCCCCTCAAAACCGGCCACCATACTGTCATATTCCGCTTTGGCGTCCGGACGAGTATTCTGACGCCCAACCGTGCCTCGGAAGAACCCCTCAAACTGACGGAAGTCATCCTGAGTCCACTGGTCAAACGGATGCTTATGACACTGCGCACACTGAATACGCGTTCCCAGAAAGGTATAGGCAAACGCAATCACCCGGTCCTCAGATGTCTGGAAATTCTGACGCGACCAGAAGTGCGCTAACCCCTGACGCTCTGCGTAACCCGCTGCGCCCGGTCCATCTTTGTGATACAGCTTTGAGACACTGCCGCAGTAGTCCGCATACGATTCACCCTCATTGCGACTGACCGCCAGCACAATGCCCTCCACCAGCTGGTCATACGGCACATTCTCTCGAACGCGTTTCTCAATCCATGCGTACCACTGCTTTGACGCTTCTGCGGCCACCGGCGTGACGTTGTTCAGCTTGTCATCACTGTTCCCCGTGAAGTCGCACAGCTTTGTCGTCCACCATGCCACATAGCCCGGTCGTTCCAGCAGCTCATCAATCTTTCGACTGCGTTTGTCCGGAGACTGGTCCGCCAGAAACTCACGTACTTCTGCAGGAGTCGGCAAGGTGCCGGTCACGTCCAGACTGGCCCGCCGCAGAAATTCCGCATCACTGCACAAGTCCGATTGCACAACGCCAATCTTCCTCAGCTTCTGCACGACCAACTCGTCCACTTTGGTAGGAACAGCAACCTGCGGATAGTTCTCGCCGAACTGAGCCGTCACAGGACGCAGCACCGGAATCGGCACCACCGCACTGTCATAAAAGGCCACCACATGCGTGTCTCCCGCAACCCCCGCTGTGACCAGCCCTTCCTGATTGATCTCGGCAATCTGGTCATCATTCGTCTGAAAACGACACAGTGTCGTGACATCTTCGCGACTGCCATCTGACCAGACCGCGATCGCCTGCAGCGGTTGCTGCTGGCCATCCGCAGTGAACAGGATTTCCGAAGGCGTGACTTCCAGCCGTGTCAGAGCCGCCGGTTGCTCCAGCAGCCCCGATGCCCCCTGTTGTACCCAACGCAGCATCAAGTGATGTTCCCACGATCCAGGCTTAATCCGCTGCCCACCTTCATGCTGCACCTGCATCAATGCTTTCTGCAGAATCAGGCTGTCGGCCGCAACTTCCGGATCCACCCGGCCATACAGCTCATCATGATCGTTCTTGAAGTCATACCCAAACAGCGACAAGCGGAAGCCGCCACGCCCCTGAAAAGAACCATGACAGGCGCGACCATTGCAACCCAGCTTGCCCAGCAACGGGACGATGTGCCGCTGGAAATCCGGAACTTCTGTCGTCTCCGCTGCCGCAAAACGGGCAGCCGCCGAAGCTGCCACCGCGGTTGGGTCCTGAGCCTTTGTGGAGGATGCCCATACCAGACAGACACACCCGGCCAGACTGATCAGCCGTTTCCATATGCTTCTGTGCATTGTTCCGTGCCTTTTTCTCAATTCCCAACCCGGCATCCAGCCACCGCCATCTCCCGAACTCGCTTTCCGCGAAACGGACAGACCACTGTCACTGCTGACCCGGCACTATTTTCAACGACTTTTAATTTCTGATTCTATCCACACGCCCCCAATCGACTCCAGCCTGACCAGCTTAAGTCCGGATCAGGATGGTGGCGTCACTTCAGTCACAGGTGGCACAGCGTCCGCCGCTTTACCGGGTGCTGCTTTGCCGGGTGCAGTTTTTGGTGCACCTGGAGTCGTCTTTCCGGGACGACCTGCCGCATTCACCGGCCGAATGGCCGCCTTAGCTCGACGCGACAGCTGTTCCCATTCCGCCGCGACTCGCACGTCTTCTGCTTCCGAAAATGTGGCCAGTTGTTCGTCCATTCGTTTCAATTGCTCTTCCAGCTTCGCGCGGTCTGCACTCAACTGACTGGACTTCATCCGCTGACGCTCGGCAATCAGCCCGCGAATCTCCAGCTCAAGCCCGGAGTCCGCTGTGCGAGCCCAGCGAGCCATCAGGACGCGGATCTGGGAATCCAGCTTCCACGCCTTCAGTTGCGTTTCGTACCGCGCCGGATTCTTCTCCTGCAGACGCTGAATCGCCTGCGTCTGCTGGACCAACTCTCGAACCGCCCGCTCAAACTCGACCGATCTGGATTTCTTCAACTGCATCAACAAATGCGCCAACTCGGGATGATGCTCCGCCACAAAACGCAGAGCCTCCGTGCGATCTGCAGCGGACAGTTCCGTCCGCGCCACCACCTTTGGTGAACTCTTACTTCCCGAATCCGCTGTCCCCGCAGCGCTCGCTGTGCCACGATCTCCCGCGCCCTGCAGAGGCTCGCCCGCCCCCGGGGGATCCAGCGGCGAACCCAGAGCAATCTGAGCACTCAACAGCACCAGACAGCAGGGCTCGATCATTCTTTTCCACATAATTCGCTTCATTTTCGTCAGCTTGTCCCGCCTGGTTGTCCCGTGGAATGTCCGCTCTACCGGGAATCCCTCAACAATGATTCCGCCCGCCTCAAAAAACCGCCTCGTCCTTATCATCGACTGCCGCGCCAGACTCTTCCGACTGCTCGTCCAGATCCACCGCCGTGATCAACCAGTCAGGATTTTCCGGCATGGTGATACGATCTTCACCATCCCCTTCCCAGTCCGCGTCCCGCCCAATCTCAGGCTCCCACTGACCAAGAATATCCGACAACGCCACCGCATCCTGCAATAC
>CAIYBH010000395.1 GCA_903924405.1 uncultured Planctomycetaceae bacterium
GCTGGCAAGCCTCATGTGATCGACGCCTATCGATCGCCAACCAAATCGCAGAGCTTTCGTCCGCGTCCGCGAGTGCGTGAATTGCTGACAAACAGTTGAGGCCGGTGACATCATTCGCCGTCTCCTGTTGCCCGAGTCACCCTGCCCTGCTGCCCTGACCACGCAGCGGCTCAATCGCCGCGCGCGCCGTAGGCTCTGGAACCTATAGATCGAGCCTGGCTTCCTGATGGCTCCGCGAGCCATCAAGCCCGCCAAACTGCAGGCAGCAACGTGAAACCATGGCTTGGCTCCAGAGCCACCGCTTTCCAGTCACCTGCAGCCAATCCATTGGTCGAGATTACCAGGTGATCAATTGACTTCACGGTCATTCTCACCCCGTGCAGACGACTATGCCCCCTCGGCCAGAGGTATTCCATAGCAGGAATGCTCGACATTCAGGCATCCAGCCGTTTTTTCATGGCTTCGTCTCCAGCAAAGAATTCTCTGCGCAAACACATCGTTAACGTAGCCGATTTTCAGGTGCTACCACGCTCACTCCAAAGCACAAGCGGCCCCGAGGTGCCCCAAGACAACGAAACAACTGAGCGGCTGTGTCCCCTGAACTGCGAAACAACTAAGGCTGCTGTGTCCCTGAATTATCGGGGAATAGCGATTTTTGCACTTTTCATACTCAGTCCATCAGGAGTTGTTGCCTTTAAATCATTCAGCGGAGATGAGGGGATTGCTGCCAATGGATCGCTGGCGTGTAGGGAATCAGCAACAACTTCCAGTCACCCGTCAAGAATCTGCAGTTTCATTTTCTCAGCTCGCACCATGACGTATCCCCACGCCAGTACTCTGTCGCTCCGGAAAATCAAATGTTCCAGAGGACACGATGGTTGCAGTTCTCCACGCTTTCACCGAAAACGCGTACCAAGAGGTCTGCCAACGCCAATGCCCATCAGAACCCACAGGAGACTCTCCAGTGAAGGCGTCGTATCCTGTTTTCCTCCTCGTATTGCTGACACTCCCTGGTATTCACACTCCGGTTTCAGGGCAGGAGGACCATGTCTATCAGGCAGGTGTGGCCTCAGTCGATATCACGCCCATCACATCCATTCGTCTGAATGGCTTTGGTGGGCGTACAGAAGAGTCCGAGGGTGTACGGCAAGCTCTCTTTGCCAAGGCCCTGACGATCGGATCCACTGATCAGGACACAATCGTTATCCTCACCGTCGATACTCTGGGTATCCCGGATGATCTGAAGCTTCGGGTGATCGATAGATTACAGCAACGACTGCAGTTGACAGAAGATCGCGTGGTGATCTGTGCATCACACACTCATAGCGGCCCCATGATTGTCAACTGTGCGAACACGCTTTTCGGTCGCCCGATTCCTGACGACCAGTGGCAGCGGATTGTTGGTTATACCAGTCAGCTTGAAGACAAGTTGGTGTCTGTCACTGAAGACGCATGGAGAAAGCGTCGGCCCTCAAGACTTTCCTGGGGTCTGGGAAGTGTCCGATTTGCCATGAATCGCCGCACCAGTGGTGGGCCGGTTGATCATGACCTTCCTGTTCTCGCTGTGCATGATCTTCAGGGCGCTCTTACTGCCGTATTCACGAACTATGCCTGCCATTGTGTAACACTCAGTGACAATATGATCAGTGGTGACTGGGTTGGATACGCGATGGAGCACATTCAACGCCAGCATCCGGGCTGCGAAGCGTTGATCTCCATTGGTTGCGGTGCCGATTCCAACCCGCGTGGCGGGGTTCTCGGAGACCGCGCCGATATCGCAGACAGCCTTGGAATTGAACTGGCCCAGGAAGTCACATCTGTCCTGAACTCTGAATTAACCCCATTGAAGAATGCTCCCGCTGCCCTCATGGAACGAGTTAGTCTGCCACTGGCCCCGCTGCCGACACGCGCCCAGTGGGAGGAGCAGTCCAGACAACTGAGTGCCGCCGGGTACCATGCCGCTGTCCAGCTTCGCAAGCTGGATCGTGGCGAGCCGCTGATGACAGAGATCAGCTATCCGATTCAGAGCATTCACTTTGGTGACCAGTTAGCCCTGCTGTTTCTCCCCGGGGAAGTCGTGGTCGACTACTCACTCCGATTGAAAAAGGAACTGCGTTTCAATCGCTTGTGGGTCAACGCCTACGCTAACTCCTGTCCGGGCTACGTCCCTTCAGAGCGAATTCTGAAGGAAGGTGGCTACGAGGGCGGTGGGGCCATGGTGTATTACGATATCCCGGGCCCTTATGCGGCAGGTGTGGAACAAATCATCATCGATGCCGTCCATCGCCAACTGAGCACAGTCATTCCAGCCGAATCCAGGCTCACAACGCGCTATTCCGGTGCCGGGACCGATGGAATCCGTCCTCTGACTCCGGAAAGTGCTGTCCGATCGCTGCAGATGTCCGAGGGCTTCCGTGCTGAACTTGCTGTCTCCGAGCCACTTGTGCAGAGTCCGGTAGCCATTACCTTTGGCCCCGATGGAACGCTGTGGGTTGCCGAAATGACGGATTATCCCCGAGCTGCCGAAACAGAAGACAGGTCATCTGAAGGCACACATTCCTCATCTGAGGGCCGTTTCGGGCAAGTTCGACGCCTGACCGATACCGACAAGGATGGGGAGTTCGATCACGCAACGGTTTTTCTCGACGAAATCCCTTTTCCCACCGGGGTTACCGTCTGGAGAGACGGAATACTGGTATGCGCAGCCCCGGATATCCTGTTTGCGCAGGATACAGATGCGGATGGGAAAGCAGATCGAATCGAGAAACTCTTCACAGGATTTGCCACACATAACTTTCAGGCTCGAGTCAATAGTCTTGAGTATGGACTGGACGGATGGCTCTATGGTTCCTGTGGCCTCTTCGGGGGTGATATCACCAGCTTGAAGACAGGAAAAGTCGTCTCGCTGGGACAACGTGACTTTCGATGTCAACCCGACACAGGCGCTTTTGAACCCGCTGCGGGTGCCACGCAGCAGGGGCGAGTGCGCAATGATCAGGGCGACTGGTTTGGATGCAACAACAGCGTCCTGCTCATGCATTATCCACTTGAAGAGCACTATCTTCGACGGAATCCTTTTCTCTCGGCAGAAAACAATATGGTCAATCTACTGCCGGAACCAACCCGCGGCCGCCTGTTTCCTGTTTCATCGCAGGTGCTCTTTGCCCTGTCCGGCCCGCCTGGCAATGCTACCGCAGCCTGTGGTACGGGAATCTATCGCGATACACTTTTCGGTCCCATGTCGTCGGGGAATGCTTTTACCTGTGAACCGGTCAACAATCTCGTTCATCGCCAGCAGCTGATTGAAGCCGGTTCCACCTTTCGCAGCGTTCGAGCAGAAACGGAGCAAAGGCAGGAATTTGTAGCCTCCTCAGATCCATGGTTTCGCCCAGTGCAGGCGCGAACCGGTCCGGATGGAGCACTCTGGATCGTCGATATGTACCGCTATGTCATTGAACACCCGATCTGGATTCCCCCCGCAACACTGGCAACACTGGACCCGCGTGCCGGAGCCGATCTTGGACGCATCTACCGTATCGAAGCCATCGGGCAGCCACAGCGACACATGCCGGATCTGACACGTATTCACGGATCGCAACTGGCCGCACTGATGAATACACCAAACGGAGTTCAGCGTGATCTCGTCCAGCAACTGATTCTCTGGAACGACGATCGCGACGCGATTCCCGGACTTCGGGAATTGTGCCTGCTCGAATCCGCTCCCGCAGCCGTTCGCATCCAGGCGGCAAGTACATGGGGCTGCCTTGAAACACTGCCGATCTCTGTCATCACGACACTTCTCACGTCGGATGATGCCTCAATTCGCCGACATGGTATCCGCCTGATTGAGCCATCTCTGCAGGACAACCCCACTCTGGTCTCTCATCTGAACAACCTCAGGAACGATTCTTCCCCACGGGTGAGGCTCCAGCTGGCCTGCTCAATCGCCTCCGCCAACACCCCAACGGTATCGGCCATCATAACTCAACTGCTGTCCTCGGAAGCATCCGATGATTTCATTCGCCTCGCCGCAGAAAGCTCCCTGAATGCAGTCAACTCTGTCGAGATTTTTCATCAACTCCGAAAGTCATTGCCCCCCGGGGAATATGCGCGACAAATATCACTCATTGCATCTCTCGCGGATCCTTCCAAACTCCCCGACATGCTGGACAAGCTGCTGTCAGACGCCGTGGAGGTATCCGACCGACAGCGTCTGCTCAGTCTGCTGGCGTTTTTTCAGGGCTTGCAGGTTCGCACACTGGATACAGATCTGACAGAAAACCTTCAAAATCGACCGCTGACAGACACAGTCAGCAGGCTAGCCCACCAAACGGCCTTAAACGAAGCTGCAAATACTTCAGAACGAATTGCAGCCCTGCAGCTATTGTCTGCGATGCAGCCGTTGATGGAACAAACCTCAAATCTTCTTTTGCAACTTCTGTCACCTCAGACTCCGTCGCCACTGCAAACGACCGCTGTTGAGTCACTCAGTCAAATCGGTCATCCTGAAACAGCAAGCAGGCTGATTGCCGACTGGGCTGGCTTGTCACCTGATCTCAGACTCACACTGGTGACAGCGTTTCTCCAGCGATCCGAATGGACACTGGAAATGTTGCACTCGATTCAGATGAATGTGATTCCTCGGTCCGAGTTGAATCTGCTTCAACAACAGCAACTGCTGAATCATCCCGACGAACAAATTCGCACGGCAGCTCAACATTGCTTTCATCAAATCGACTCAAACGACCGCCAGGAAATCATTAATCGCTTTACAACAGCCATCAATTCCGATGGCATCGCGGATGACGGCGCGGCAGTCTTTCGTAAGCACTGCTCAACCTGTCACCGGTTGCGGGACAGTGGTGTCCCGGTCGGTCCCGACATCAGTAACTACTCCGGGAAACCGCCATTGGCCCTGGTGACGGCAATCATGGACCCGAACCAGGCCGTGGATCCTCGATATCTGAGTTATGCCGTTGTTCTTCGAGATGGCCGAACCCTGTCCGGATTGATCACTTCAGAATCCGAGAATGGCCTCGTTGTCCTCAGCCCCGAGGGAAAACGTCACAGCCTGCTGCGTTCAGAAATTGAGACGCTGCGCAGTACCGGAAAATCTCTGATGCCTGAGGGGCTTCATCAGAATCTCACGATCAGTGATGTCAATCATCTTTGGGCATGGCTCCGTACACAACAACTGCCTCCCAAATCTATAGACGGCAATCAACCTCAGTTGATCCCTATCCCCGCCACCGGCAATGCAGTTCTTTCCGCAACCAATGCGGAAATTTACGGAGACGATATTACGTTTGAAACTCCCTTCTCAAATATCGGTTACTGGCATGGCCAGGACGACTTCGTGGGATGGAAAATTAAATCCGAAAAGTCTCGGGAAGTTGTCCTTTGGGCAGAATGGGCCTGCCATCCGGATTCCTCCGGAAATGAATTGCTGGTTCAGGGCCCCAATTCAGAATTGAAAGCCCAGGTCGTATCGACGGGGGGTTGGGATCGCTATCAACTTCAGATGCTGGGCAACGTTACGATTCCAGAGGGAGAATTCGAAATCAAAATACGTCCGGCCATCGCGCCACGCGGCGCACTCGCCGATCTTCGAGCACTGCATCTGGTCGAACCTGATGGCGTTCCCCTCGCCCGAGGCATGGTCCAGAATGCCCCGACCGCTCCGACCATCCCGGATTCCCCGGATCAGCTCGCCGCGTTCATTCTGAACGACAACATTCCTCAATCACTTCGTGAAGCAGCGATTGCCGAAAATGTCGAAAAGGCCCACATGCTGCTGCCACTGCTGGTCGAAGGCCTTCCCACACCCCCCGGCAGCGATGAAGAATATCGTCGCATTCCCTGGATCTGGCGCTTGGCCATTGCCACTGGCAAGACTGGTGATCCACAGGAGATTCTACATCTCCTCAAGGTCTCATTACCCACCATCAATCAGCCTCTGCAGCACTGGCAGGCCGTGGTACTTGGTGGTGGTCTGGTGAATGGGCTCAGCCTCTCAAATCGCTGGCCAAAGACAGAACTCCAAAAGTCCCTCGACCTTCAGCCAGACCTCATTCCCGCATGGTCACACGCACTGCAACAGGCTGCCCTGATGACCACGACAGAGAGTATTCCTCCGGGAACTCGCTACGACGCACTCAGGATGGTCGCTCTGCTCGATTGGCCCGTGGCCGCCCCACTGCTGGAAAAATATCTCAGCAAAGACAGTCATCCAGAACTGCAAATGGGGGCGGTCAGTGGACTGAGCGATATTCCGGAGACCACAGCAACCGCGCTATTGATTGCAGCATGGGGCAACCTTTCCGAATCCAATCAGGGCCTCGCTATCGATGCCTTGACGCGCTCGCCTCAACGCTGTCTCGAGACACTCGGAGCCCTCGAGGACGGTCGACTACCTGAATCCGTGAAAGCTTACGAAAAACTTCAGGTGCTCCCTGAACATCCGTCAGACGATGTGAAATCCATGGCAAATCGTGTGCTGAGGTGAAAAGACTGCACTCAATCTCTTCTCGAACGATCCTCGTCCACTGACATACTCAACTCAGAATTCCATGGACAACCTGCCCATGAACGTCTGTCAAACGATAATCTCTCCCGGAGTATCGATATGTCAGTTTCTCGTGGTCCAGCCCCATCAAGTGAAGAATGGTCGCGTGCAGATCATGGACGTGAACACGATTTTCCACGGCTGAGCAGCCAAACTGATCGGTCGCACCCCAGGAAATGCCGCCCTTCACACCGCCACCAGCAAGCCAGACTGTAAAGCCATAGTGGTCATGGTCGCGTCCCTTTTGTCCTTCCGATGTCGGAGCACGACCGAACTCACCCCCCCAGACCAGCAGCGTTTCGTCAAACAATCCCCGCTGTTTCAGATCCCGAATCAGAGCCGCAATTCCCTGATCACAAGCCCGCGCCAACGCAGTATGCCCGCCCTGAATATTGTCGTGCCCCGTATCCCACGCAATGTCATAACCATCGATCGATAAGGACACCTGCACTGCACGCACACCTCGCTCAATCAAACGCCTTGCCAACAGGCAACCTTTGGCATATTCAGTGTCACCATACAGATCCAGAGTCGCTCTGGTTTCTCCACTGATATCAAATGCCTCCGGAACACTGAATTGCATGCGATAGGCCATCTCCATCGCCGCGATTCGACTTTCCAGAATCGCATCGTGGTACTGATCGGCATGTAAACGATTCAATCTCCCCAGAAGATCGGACTGACGACGCTGATCCAGCAGAGTAACACTGTGGTTCTGCAGATCCTGCAGGACCGATTCCGGCCGCATCTCAGCAATGTTCACGTAACATCCGTTGTACGCACCCGGAAGGAAACTACTGCCCCAGTTAGCCATTCCGCCTCTTGGCTGAGCACGCGGCGACATCGCCACAAATCCTGGAAGATTCTGGTTGTCCGTACCAAGCCCATACACCAGCCATGAACCCAGACTCGGACGATTCGGCTGCAGATGTCCGACGTTCATCATCATCATGGCGCCTGCATGCTCCGGGATATCCGTGTGCATGGAATGGATGAAGCACAGGTCGTCCACACACTCAGCAACATGCGGAAAAATCTCACTGACCCACTTCCCGCACTGCCCGTACTGTCGGAATCGAAATGGTGAAGGAAACAGTCCGTTTCTGGTGTTCCGCAGACTCTTCCGGTCCACCTCAGCAGGACGCTGTCCGGCGTACTTCAGAATCTCAGGCTTGTAGTCAAACGTGTCAACCTGAGAAGGTCCGCCGGGCATGAATAACTGAATGATCCGCCTGGCCTTCGGAGCAAAATGCGACATTTTCGGCAGCAGCGAATCCATCGTTCCCGCTACGCCCTCGCCTGCTGTCGCTGTCAACGCACCTTCGGCGAGGGTTAGCCCGGACAGGCCAATTCCGGATCCAAGACGCACCAGGGATTCGCGACGACTTTGAGGTGGCAACTGATTCCCGCTGAACATGGGTAACTCCTCAGAAACTTAGCAAACGGACTCAAACCAGAGCGTCATCGCAGATGCATTAACTCGTTGGAACTCAGCAGCACCTGGGCGTACTGCTGCAGCGCATTCAACATACCCGATCCAGTGGACTCGACCGATGTGCTGAGAAAGGCCCTGGCCAGTTCCTGCTCCTCAGCTGAGGGGTTGCGACCAAACAGCAGCAAACAGGCATTTTTCACTCGTTCCTCCTCCGTGGAGGACTCTGCCTCCAGGCGTGCCGCAAACGCCCTCGCTCGCTCGGCCATAAATGGACTATTCATCAGAAACAAGGCCTGCTGCGGAATGACCGAAGTCCTGCGTCCCTCACTGGTCGCACGCGGCAGTGGAAAATCAAACAGGCGCAGAAAGGCATCCGAGGCAAAACGATCTCCATTACGACTGATCGCACCGTACAGCGTCCTGCGGCGACTTTCCAGCAGAGAATCCACAGGCGGTCCTCCGACTTTTGTGTCCAGTTCTCCCGTTACAAACAACAGAGTGTCCCGCCACGACTCAATGTCCAGTCGACGCGGATTCATACGCCACAACAGGCGATTGTCGGCATCCACAGCAAATGCAGACTCATTCATGGCACTGCTCATCTGCCACGTCGAGGATTTGAGTATCAGTCGGTGCAGATCCTTCAGTGACCATGGACGCACTCCCCCCTGTCGCTTCGAATCCATGGACCCCTCCATGAATTCCGCCGATAACCAGTCCAGCAGTTCGGGATGCGTCGGCTGCTCCCCCTGAACTCCGAAATTCCCTGGAGTCCGCACCAATCCAAACCCGAAATGCTGAGCCCACACACGATTCACCAGCACCCGCGCTGTCAGAGGATTGGTACGGCTCACCATCGCTTCCGCAAGTTCCATTCGACCACTGCCCGTCGCAAAACTCTGCGAATGCTCAAATAGAATTCCCGGCATTCTGCGTGGCACCACCACCCCGGGCTTCAGCAGATTTCCCCGAATCGCAACGGCCATGTCAGCAGCCCCTGAATCTCTCAGGGAATGTGCCAAATCCAGGGGAGCCGGTGCTGTTGATTTCAATTCCTCCAGACGCTTTTCATCTTCGGTCTTCAGACGTATTTCCTCTTCCGTCAGCGAACGATTCTCACGCGCAGCGTTCTCCTGCCGCTCTTTCAGACGAACTTCAGTCTCCCGAACCAATCTCTGATGCTGCTCATGCGCCTGAAGCACTGCCGGCTCCGCAAGCGGTATCTCATGGAGTTGTGTGTTGTTGAAAATCCCGGCCAGCGAGTAGTAATCCTGCTGTGGAATCGGATCAAACTTGTGATCATGACATCTGGCGCAGGAGACCGTGAGCCCAAGCAGGCCACGCGTCAAAGTATCCACACGATCGTCCAGTGTTTCCGAGCGTGCCTGAGCTGTCGCCAGAGGATCCCCGCCGTCCGAAATGTAGGTCGGTCCAAGGGCGAAAAAACCCGTCGCCACCGGCTCCGCAGGATCCATCAGATCACCAGCAATCTGTCGCCGCAGAAAATCGTCCATCGGTCGATCAGCGTTCAGTGATTCCACGACCCAGTCCCGGTAACGCCACGCATGAGGCAACGCGGCTGAGTCCAGAAATCCTCCATAGCCGTCGCTGTATCGAGCCACATCCAGCCAGAATCGCCCCCAGCGTTCACCGTACTGCGGAGAGGTCAGCAACTCCTCAATCACCGCGTCAACCGCCTGCCGCCGATCCCGCTGCTCTGCTGCAAGAAACTCAGTGACTCGGGCAAGAGCTGGAGGCAGCCCCGTCAGGTCATAATACAATCGCCGCAACAGGACCGTTCCATCAGCCGGCGGAGATGGCGTCAGCCCCTTCTCACGCAACTTCGAAATCACGAAGTGATCAATTTCGTTTGAACACCAGCCGGTCTCCGACTGCTCCGGTACCGCAGGACGAAGTATCTCAGACCATGACCAGTGCGATCTGCGAATTTCCGACCAGGGTCTTTCATCGACTGACTTCGGAGCCGGCGCCGCCGTAGCGGCCGACCACGGCACCCCCATCTCAATCCATGCCCGAATCGCATCCACCTGCTCCTGCTGCAGGCGACCTCGTGGCGGCATCTCCAGTGACTGCCAGCGGACCGCCTGCAGTATCAGACTTTCTTCCGGCTTTCCCGCTACAATTCCCGGACCAGAATCACCGCCCCTGAAGATCGCTTCCCGAGAATCCAGCTGCAGTCCGCCACGAACTGTCGCTGACGATTCACTGTGGCACTCAAAACACTCGTCCACCAGCAATGGACGTATGCGTGTCTCAAAAAACGCTAACTGCTCCTCAGAAAAATCCTGCGATTCTTCTGCTCGAACCACAGCCGCACAACAGCAAGTCATCACAATCGCCCACGCGGCAAGTCGGTCCCACCGCCAGCCCCCCAACGACAACAGTCGAAAATCGAGGGCTCCGTTTTCCCCGCACATCAGCATTGAAATGAACTGCAGCACACCTTGTCCCCCACCCTGCATTACCTCAGTGCCTGTCAAAACTCCTCAAGCACCCCGGTACGTCCGCAGTGTCACACAACACAAATGATCCTGATACGAAAAAACGCCCGGCTCTGAGGCAAACCGGGCGTTGTATATTGAGACCGTGATTCGCAAAGGTCCACTTTCAGACAGGATTGACCTCGCGACCCGCCGAATCCTCCGCTCGAAATGTCATATGCTCGAACGACACATCCGACTTCGTCACGATTACAATCTCTACTTCGTTTTCATCCTCAATTCGAATCAGGTCTTTTCGCTTGCGATTGTTCAGGTAGTTACCGACACGGTCATGCACTTCGATCACGATCCGACTGACAGGCTCGTGAACAGCAGCTGACATGACCAGCCGCATCACCTCAATTGAAAGACTTTCTGCGGTCTTCACCTGCCCTACCCCGTTACAGGACGGGCAGTTTTCATACACACTGCGCCGCAGAGAGGGTCGAATGCGCTGACGTGTCATTTCGATCAGCCCGAATGGACTGATTCGCAGCACCCGCGTTCGCGCACGATCTCGCTCAACCGCGTCTCGCAACGCACGTTCCACTCCACGACGATGCTTTTCTTCACGCATATCAATGAAGTCGTTGACGATCACTCCACCAAGGTCTCGCAGTCTGATCTGACGCGCAATCGCGTCAGCCGCCTTGAGATTCATCTGGTAGGCACTCTTCTCGGCGTCGTTATCCGCCCGGAAACTGCCACTGTTGACGTCAATCGCCACAAGCGCTTCCGTTTGATCAATCACCAGCGAACCACCGCCGGGCAGCGGCACGTGCCGGTCATGAATCCGGGCAATCTCGTTCTCAATCCCGTATTTGTTGAACAGCGGCTCGGAACCAGCATACCGCTGAACCCGATTCACGTGCGTCGGCATGACGATCTTCATGAATTCACGGGCCCGCTCAAACGCCCCGTCCTCATCAATCAGCACCGTATCAATCTCATTCGTATAGATATCACGAATCGTGCGAATGATCATGTCGCTTTCTTCGTAGATACCCGCTGGTGCCGGCGATCGCTTCAACTTGTGAACAATCGTTTCCCAGAGACGCAACAGGTAACTCAGGTCGCGTCGCAGGTCGGACTCTTCCCGATCAATACCGGCCGTGCGAATGATGAATCCCAGACCTTCTGGTGGCTGGATCGACTTCATCGTTTGTCGCAGACGACGTCGAGTCTTTTCGTCATCAATCTTGCGACTGACCCCAACACGCTGCAGCCCGGGCATCAACACCAGATATCGACCAGGTATCGATATGTACGTGGACAGCGTCGGCCCCTTGTTGCCGATGCCCTCTTTGATCACCTGCACCAGTACTTCACTGCCGCGCTGAAAAATCTTCTGAATCGGTGGTTTGTTGCGTGAGTTGCGCTCATTCAGATGCTTCGGTGGACGGCCCCCTCGAGAAGACTCGCCCTCTTCACCATCATCGTCCCCACCCTCTTTCACCAGATGCCGGTAGTACTGGTACTCCACATCACTGACGTGCAGAAACCCATTGCGACCAACACCAAAATCAACAAAAGCTGCCTGAATACTGGGCTCAATATTGACTACTTTGCCCTTGTAAATGTTGCCTACGTAGTTCTCAGCACTGCTGCGTTCCACATAGAGCTCTTCCAGAACTCCGTCTTCAACAATCGCAATGCGACTTTCCTCCGGCTGGAGGACGTTGATAAGCATTTCCTTCTTCATATCCGTCTTTCATTCATTCCAATGGAATGAGACGCTTTCCCGGGGATGCCGCTTCAATAACACTGCCTGCGATCCACATTGCTGCGACCACAGAACCACAGGAAACCCCGAGCACCGGCATGGCAACCCACCGACACATCAGCATTTCCCACCCTGACTTTCTGGTCCTCCAGAGAAACTCCGATGTTCATGCAACCACCCCGTACGCTTGTCCGGCAGCCAGCCACACGATCATCCCCTGCACTCCGCAACCGGCATCCACCAGGTACGCAGCTCAAAGTCAGACGGAATTCCCCCGCTCAACACCAGAGCCAGGCCTGACCTCCGGCGGAAAAATGTGCCCCGTATCCTGTGTCAGGACCACGGAACTCAAACGCCACCAGAGCCAGAGACACGGTCTCCCTGAAATTCTCCATTCCTCCGAAGATTTATTGAGAACCTTCGTTATGTCCAGATGTCCAGTGAATGAACGCCATCCACTGATTATTTTCCCCGTGGCCTGCGACTGAACACATCTGCTGTCACCATCACTGAAAGTGACAAAGAGGCTCACCCCTGCACTCTCAACGCAGTGACATCAGCTGCCCATCAACAGCACCACACTGTTTTCTGTGTTTGTATGTTCCACGGCTTCCAACTCTCGCGAAGTCCCCCCCGGAAAAGTCAGAAACCGGTTCCGTCAACAAGGTCAGGACAAAGCCTGGCCAATTCACCCTGCAGGTAATGTTCCACGTCTCGAGCCAGATCCAGCGAACAGGCATGCTGTGCGATTCTGACCGCTTCTGTCATCGACAGATTCCGAACTACTTCTTTCAGCCTTGGAATTGCCTGAGGTGTTGCACTCAGACTGCGAAGCCCCATTCCCAGCAGCAACGGAATAAATCGAGGATCAGAACTCATCTGACCACAGACTGTCACCGACTTTCCATGATTTTCTGCCGCTTTTACCACCATCTGAATCAGACGCAGGATCGAGGGATCGCCCGATCGATACAGATTCGCAACCGTGGGATCTGACCGATCGCACGCCAAAGTGTATTGAATCAAATCATTTGTACCAATCGAGAAAAAGTCGACCTCCCTCGCAAACTCCTCCGCCAGAATCACGGCCGACGGAACTTCCACCATCATCCCCACAGGAATGTTGCGATGAAACGGTATCCCCTCCTCCTCAAGATCCTCCATTACATCCATCAGAATCATTCGAGCCTGACGGAATTCAAGTAATGACGACACCAGCGGAAACATGATACGTACGTTGCCATGCACCGAAGCCCGCAGAATGGCACGCAACTGGCGCTTGAACATCCCCGTGTTCCGCAAACTCAGTCGAATACTCCGTAACCCCAGCATCGGATTCGGAGACTCCGAAAACTGATGCTCCATCAACTGCGGTACCTTGTCCGCACCAATGTCCAGTGTCCGGATCACGACCGGAAGCTCACCACAGGCTTCCACAACCCTGCAATAAGCGTCGTAGTGGTCCGACTCAGATGGCTCCCGATTGCCACTCAGAAACAAAAACTCCGTCCGATACAGCCCAATCCCATCCGCACCACGCTTAATGCACTGCCGAACTTCCTCGGGAAACTCGATGTTACCACAAATCGAAACGCGATGGCCGTCCTGCGTCTCAGCCGGCAATCGCTCCATCCTCCCCAGCCGCTCTCGCACCTGCTGGCTGCGTGCCTGAGACTCCCGCACTCGCGACAGGGACCCCGCGTCCGGATCAATAATGATCTGACCATGATCCCCATCCAGTATCGCCGTTTCACCCCCGGAAACAGCGGCCAGACATCGCCCCAACCCGACAATCGCCGGAATCTCAAGAGCACCCGCCAGAATGGCCGTGTGACTGGTATGACCCCCAACCTCGGTCGCGAAGCCAAGCACATACCGAGTGTCCAGCGCGGCCGTTTCCCCTGGCGTCAAATCGTGCGCCAACAGAATCACCGGAGTCGTCAAGTTGCGCAACTCCTCCCGGCTCTCACCCAGTAACTGACGCAGCAAACGCTTTTCAAGGTCGAAAATATCCAGCGCCCGTTCAGACAGATACTGATCACCCAGTTTCTGCAGCTGCTCCGCGTAACTTCGCAGCACCCGACTGACGGCAAATTCCGGCGAACGACAGTGGTCGCGAATCAACGCTTCCACCTCGCGCGTCATTCGAGGATCCTGGGCCATCTGCAAATGCGCCGAAAAAATAGCGCCATACTGCTGACCCAACTGAGACGTGACCAACTGCTCGTTGGCCACAAGATCACGGCATACGGTATCCAGGGCCACATGAAATCGCTGCAACTCCGCGTCCACCGCGTCCCGGTTCACATATTTACCGGGAATACGGAAGTTCTCGGACCCCAGCACAAGGACCGGACCCGTTACCACTCCCGGAGAAACTGCTATACCTGTGAATGCCTTCATGCCGGCATTCTAACGAAATTTCCAGGAAACGAAAACAATCCGGGCCCCACACCGGTGGCTTCACTCCGCAAATCCTGACTCACCCCACCCAAAAAACTCCGCCCCCAGCCAACAACACCCCCAACTCACCTCGCTCAACCGACACTCACGCCACTCCAGACTTTCTCTCCCGACGACACTCGATTTCCAGCCCAAGCCCAAACACCCGACCGGTCCAACGCTCAATTTTGGCTGCACAGCCGTCATTACTGCCGTTTCTGCAACATTCCCCTCCAAAGTCGTATCACCTCGGGTGACAGAACTTGAACAAAATCAGCCGGAGGTTCCCACTTTTCCGCTGAAATCCGCACGTCTTTCCCAATCGGAATTTTTGATGAAGCCCTTTCACCACTCGGCCCGATAACCTCCGTGGACAACTCAGGGAGGAGCGGTTTGCCGAGGGGAGTTCGGACAGGTTTTTCTGCCCGATCGGAATTCCGCGTTGTATAGAACTATCAGGGGATCCACGGATGCGTCCCAGACTACGACTGTTTGTTGGTTCCGATGAACCGGAGACGCTGGCGTTTCCTGAACCCGAAGTCTCCATGAAACTTGGAGAACTCACACGCATCCTCGCTGATGCCATCATCTGGGACCGAACCTGGGTGTCCGATTTCGCAGATGAAGACGTGAAAGTCTCTGCCGACCTCCACGAAATCCTGTCGCTGTATTCTCAGATGCGCCCCAGCGCCTGACTTCAGATACGGATCAGCATGCGTCCTGCACAGGGGTTGTGGTTCGTCTCAACCCCAACCACTCAGCACTGGAAATCATCGCCGGGGCCCGAGTCGACAAGTTCAAATGCAACTCAATCGCGGGACACGACAAGTAGTACCCGCTGTTTCAGGAAAGAAATGACCGGTTCGCTGCCAAACGCCCCGCACTTTCAGCCCTCAAGCTGATCAGTGGCCAGCATCAGCCCCACCCTGCACGCCGTCAGATACTGAGGAATGTGCAGACGCTCCTTCACCGTGTGAATGTCATGCTGACCACATCCCAGCGTCACGGCAGGGAACCCATGCGCTGCCATCCAATTGGCGTCCAGGCCTCCATCACAGCTTTGTGCCACCGGCTTCAATCCCAGCACCTCTGACGCCGCTTTCGCCGCCCGCACACAGGCACTCTCCGGATCAATTCGGAATGGCTCGTACCGAATGTCCTCTGTGAATTGCAGAGAACCATACTGGCCCGCTGCGTTCGTCAAGCTATCTGTCGCCGTCTCAAACACGTCGCGCCACGCCGCGACAATCTGCCGACGAAAATCACTGTCGTGACTACGCGCTTCAGCCTCGATCTCCAGCAACGACATCACCACGTTCGTCGCGTCACCACCCCGCATGACCCCGATGTTGCTGGCTCCCCGACTTTTCCCCTTGCGGATCAGCCCATGCCAGCCCGCTTTGCGAAGCTGAGCAATCGCGAGCCCGGCGATGACAGCCGCACTCACACCATCTTCAGGATGCGCCCCCGCATGACTGGCGATCCCCTGAATCCGTATGGATAAATTACTGGCCCCGACTGCTCCCACAATCAAACTGGAAGGATCACGTCCGTCCCAGTTGAAACACAAGGCGGGCTTGCCCAGCCGCGAGGCATTCAAATAACGAGCCCCACGCAGTCCCGTCTCCTCCTGGACGGTAAACAGCAGAGTCAGCGGTGGATACGATAAGCCCT
Source organism: uncultured Planctomycetaceae bacterium (assembly GCA_903924405.1). GTDB lineage: Bacteria > Planctomycetota > Planctomycetia > Planctomycetales > Planctomycetaceae > SXXK01. The sequence continues at coordinate 16,341 of CAIYBH010000395.1, forward strand.
GGGCCAGTGCTTCAAGAATCGCGGTCAACACCACGGCACAACCGGCCCGATTGTCGCCCCCAAGCGCCGTCGCTGATGACTTCGGACGAATCCAGTCGCCATCACGTACCGGCTGAGCCCCAACGGCCAGAGGAACCGTGTCCATGTGCGCCATCAATAGACGACGCGGGCCCCGCCGAGTCCCCTTGAGACGAATAATCAGGTTACCCGTCTCGCCACCCGCCGGACTCTTTCGATGCGCCACGTCCCAGGAAATCGCAGACTCCGGCACGCCCGCTCGCTTGAGTTCTTCACAAATCCACATCGCCACCGCGCGCTCTGTGCCGCTGCCACCCGGTATCGAGATCAAATCCATGACACGCCGAATAGCCTGCTCATCGTTCACTGCTGCCACAAACTCTGTCCCCGTTCACGATGTCCGATCGCGGCAGAATTCTGCCGCATATTCGTGCACCTCATGCCTGTTTCCAGTACCACACCCACCAGCGCCTGAGTTCCCTCGTCAGCCCGAAACACTGCCGGAAAACTCCGAAAAGTCCAGCGTCGCGAAGTAGTCGTGGTAGGTCTCCGCACGCCGGATCATCCGCACACTCCGGTCCATACCGACCAGCAGTTCAGCACACCGCAGCTTACCGTTGTACTGAAACCCCATGGCATGCCCGTGAGCACCGGCATCATGAATCACCAGCAAGTCACCACGCTCAACTCGCGGCAGCGGACGCTGAATGGCAAACTTGTCATTGTTCTCACACAACGACCCAACCACATCCACCAACTGATCGTGCGGCGCCTGCTCTTTTCCCAGCACCGTAATATGATGATAGGCACCGTACATGCCAGGCCGCATCAGATTGGACATGCAGGCGTCCACACCCACGTAGTTCCGGTAGATATTCTTGTGATGCACAGCGGTTGTCACCAGGTACCCATGCGGACCGGTGATCATTCGCCCATTTTCCATCAGAATCTTCAGCGGATCCAATGGCGTTCCCGCAATCATCTGCTGATACAATTCCCGGATCCCATCACCCACCGCTCGCAAGTCCACCGGACTGTGTTCCGGTCGGTATGGAATTCCAATTCCACCCCCAAGATTCACAAATTCAATCCGAATCCCCAACTCCTGTTGCAGACGCAATGCCAGATCAAAAAGCATCCGCGCCGTCTCAACGAAGAACTCACCATTCAATTCGTTCGATGCCACCATCGTGTGCAGTCCAAATCGACGCACACCCGCGTCTCGCAGCCGACGATACCCGTCAAACAACTGCGATTCCGTGAAACCATACTTCGCCTCCTCCGGCTTTCCAATGATCACATTGCCTTCACGAGCCGATCCTGGGTTGTACCGAAAACACAATAACTCAGGCAGTCCCACCGTCTCTTTCAGATAATCAATGTGCGTCAGGTCGTCCAGGTTGACGATCGCACCCAGACTGATCGCCTTGGCATATTCGTGCGCCAGAGTGTTATTTGAGGTGAACATCAGGTCTTCACCCGTCAAACCCACTCGCTCCGACAAAATCAATTCCGGAAGACTGGAACAGTCCGCCCCCAGCCCCTCTTCCTTTGCGATTCGCACAATCCACGGGTTCGGCAGTGCTTTCACCGCAAAATATTCACGAAATCCGGGGCTCCACGAAAACGCCGCGTTCAGATCCCGACAGGATCTCCGAATCCCCGCTTCGTCGTAAAGATAAAACGGCGTGGGATACGTCTCTGCAATTTTCCGCACAAACGCTTCGTCAAATGGCAATGACTTCTGCATGGTCGTTTTCAAGTCTCAACACAAAAGGATTCTGTCTACCTGCGACGCTCACCGCGCCACACTCCCCACTCACGAACACGTTGCTGTCCGGTCCCGGATATCTCACTGACGCTCAACCGGCAGATGCAGCCCACGATAGCAGTCTTGCCGGACATCTCGCGGATTGCAACCCTCCGCATCACAACACACCACGGTCAGGAATCCCGCTTAACTCTGCCCGAGGATCCTACACCGATGACAAGCCGCTTCACACCTCACGCCATGGACTGGTCTTATTCAACCGCCCCCTGACGGATCCTGAGCCGGGCGTCCGCCAGATCCAGCCAGTCACAAATACTGTCTTCGTCTCCAAAGTCCACCACCACCGTCAGCGTTGAGACCCCAGTCAGCGGCAGACTCACCGGAATTGGCTCGTCCTTCCCCGCAATCATCCGCTCAAACAATACCCCGTCATCCCCGCGAACGATCAGCCGCACCGAGTGCTGTCCCCCGTCCTGCCACGCAACCTCGTCATCAATCCCCACCTGCATCTCCAGACTCTCGTATTTCTGGTCCAGCGCCCAGGCGACTTCCGTTCGAGAATGAATGCACATCCCTTTCGAATACTCTTTGCCCCTCAACTTCAGTTTCGTTCGCCCCTGAATCGCAACATCCCGACGCGGACCAAACAGTAACAACTGCTCTTCAGGACTGGCGAGTCCCGCCAGCAAACTGCCTTCCGGATCCACACCCGTGAAATCCTCACGCAGCACCGGCAGGTCCGACAACCATGTCAGTCGTCCAGCACTCAGATCCACCCGCTGCAACCCCGCAACGTCACCCGAAATCGATGCCCCCCAACTCATTCTCAGCTCAAATCGGTCCCCCGACATCGTCCAGCGATCCCCGGTCAGCTCATCACCCGATCGCAGGGTTACTCTGACTTTCGACGCTGTCGATTTGCCACTCTCCTGCACTCCCTGCCCGAACACAACCCCATACACTCGCGCAATCGGCACGGGTACCGTTTCCCCGTCCAGCAGAAACTCCACTTTGTCCGACTGCACCGAACTGACCACACCGGCCAGAAAGTCCAGTCCAGTGCCGTCCCGCTTGGTGACAACCAGCAAATCCTTCTCTGTCTGACGCGAACGCATCGTGTCCCATTGCGAATCCAGCACCGCATCCGCAGCCTTAATCCGCAGAGCCTGCACGGCATCTACCGGTACCCGGATTTCTCCCAGCATTGGCTGAGTAAACAGGACCTCACGAGCATTCCTGCCCGCTCCGACTCCACTCAGTACTGTGCCGTCCCTCAACTGCATCCGCTGAGCCGCTTCGGTCTCTTCAGCAGGCAGGTCAGAAAACTCCAGCAGCATCACGTCCGACAACGACACCTGCGCATCACCCGCAGCGTCCGCCAACACCACCCTCGTCTCGTCAACCGAACGTATGGCTCCGCTGCGCACACTTCCGTCCAGCATCGACACGCGTACGTCCATCGGCAGGACACTGAACATCATCGCGAAAATCAGGTTCATGCTCACTCTCGCTCCGCTCTTTTCAGACCAGACTCACACGTGCCGCCACACGTCCCACATCCTGCCCCTGCAACCACTCACCGCCACACCGGACAGAACCTTCCACTTCACTTCTTCTGCTCGGCAAGCCGCCGTGTGTACCGACTGATCGCATCCAGAAAATTCGGAGGAAACTGTTGCCGAATCAACTCCCGCGCCTGAATCTCCTGCTGCTTGTCCAGCATCCCCCAGGCACCATTCTCTGTCAGTTCCTTGCGCTCAGCATCCCCCTTTCCAGCCGATCCCTTGATCGAGCTCTGTTCGGCAGGCTGCGAGTTCTGCATCTCCTGCCCCGGCTGGCTCTGCCCCTCGCCACCACCCGATTGCTGTTGCTGCTGTTGCTGCTGCTCAAGATCCTTCAGTAACTTGTCCAGCGCCGCAATCACTTCATCTTCACGCTTCTGAACCGGCTCACCGGATGTTCCCAAATCCAGACGACGCTGGACGTCCGACATCAACTGCGCGACACGCGGCAACCCATCGGCTGGACGCGATTCCTGCAGCATCATTTCACCCACCAGTCGAAATCTCGGGGGTACGTCCAGCGTATTGTTCAACAGCAGGGTCAGGTCATCCGCGGCCTCCGCCGATCGCAGCAATCTCAGACGACTGCTGGCACGATAAAACAATAAGCTCGCCGGATCCGCCAGCCCCTCAGCAGTCAACCCGTCCAGCATCTGCAATGCCTCGTCGTAGTATCGATGCTGCGTCAGCCATCGACCGTACCAGAGTCGCACGTGGTTCTGATAGAAGGGGTCACTCCGTACACCTTCAAACGTCACCGTCGGACGCGATCCCCCGCGTCGGGTGCTGTCGAGCAGTTGCCTGAGCCCGGGTTCCACGGTCGCCAGAGATTCCACCAACCGATCCAGCGTCTCTTCCGCTGTCATCGACTGCACCAGACTCTGATCCGCCCACAACTGCAAGGCCTGCTCCGCCAGCCCGCGTTCCACCTGACTTCGTGCTAACCAGCCGATCAACTGCTCATTCACGGCACTCGGCGAAATGCGAACAAACGCCATCTGAGACTGGGGCGGCACGGTCGCCTCATCGGCAATCGCCCAATCCCCGTCCACCATGGCTGTCACCAAACCCAACAACGCCGCCCCCAGTCTCAGCACCAGCCACGCAGCATTTGAGTTGGCGTTCATTCGTCATCGCCCCCGTCTTCGTCTTCCAGAGACACCATACCGACCAGATCATAGTCCTCACGTTCCATGATCTCTACCGGCACCATGTCACCAGGCTGCAATTCCGCTCCCGTGACAATCACACTGGAATCAATCTCCGGTGCGTCCGCAAAGCTGCGCCCCACATAAACCCCACTCTCCAGCTCCTGGTCAATGATCACATCCAACTCATACCCAATCATTCGCTCCGCATGCTGAAATGCAATGCTCTGCTGCATCGCCATCAGCTCGTCGCGGCGTGCTTCCTTCACCTCTTCAGGCAGATGACCATCCAACCGGACAGCCGGAGTCCCGGGTTCCAGAGAGTATGTGAAGACTCCCATCCGCTCAAAACGCGTCTCTTCCACGAACTTCTTCAGATCTTCAAACTGAGCGTCCGTTTCTCCGGGGAAACCCGTGATGAAGGTCGTCCGCAAGACCACGTTTGGTATCCGCTCCCGCAACTTCTGCACCAGCTCGCGCGTCTGCTTCTCGTCCACTCGTCGCTGCATTCTCCGCAACACGGCCGAATTGACGTGCTGCAGAGGCATGTCCAGATAGGGCAGGATCACCGGCGAATCCGCAATCACGCTGATCAGCTCGTCCGAGAAATTGATCGGGTACAGATACATCAATCGTATCCAGTCCAGACCCTCAACCTTTTCCAACTCACGCAGCAACTGTGCTAATCGCACTTCCCCGTACAAGTCCATGCCGTAGTACGTCGTGTCCTGGGCCACCAGAATCAACTCACGCACCCCATCCTCAACCAACTCTCGTGCTTCCGCAAGAATCATCTCCATCGGCTTGGTCACATGCTTGCCTCGCATCGACGGGATCGAACAAAAGGTACAGGTGCGATCACACCCCTCCGAAATCTTCAGGTACGCATAATGCTGCGGTGTAATCCGCAGTCGCGATTGATCGTTCAGGGCCCGAATCGGCGCCGGTCGGAACAGTTCCCGCTGCTCTCGACTTCCGCCCACCAGACGGTCCGCCACCTTCGCAATCTCGTCCCGCCCAAAAACCCCCACCACGTGATCAATTTCCGGCATCTGCTTCAACAAGCCGCCGTCCTGTTCCAGACGCTCTGGCAAACACCCCGCAACAATCACGCCTTTCGTTCCGCCTGACTTCTTCAGGTCCAGCATTTCCTGAATCACCGACCGTGATTCGGCACGCGAACTTTCAATAAAGCCGCAGGTATTCACGATCACAAAGTCAGCACCAGCCGGCTCAGACACCAGCTCGTAGCCGTCCTGCGCCAGTGACCCAAGCATCTTTTCGCTGTCAACGAGGTTCTTGGGACACCCCAGACTGACAAACGCATAGGTCCCCTTCACACGGCCCGCAGCCGCAGGGCCCGCCGCCATCAGAGGTTGTGATCCGCCAGACAAATCAATAATCGGAAGTGATGTCATTACTGTATGTGCTTCTTACATGGAAAAGTCGACGCTGGCCGCCCACGCACACCGACTCGCTCGTTCTTCGCTACCCAAACTCAGGCACCGCAAATTTTCTGCACAAGCCCCCCCGGCATGCTTAACTGAGGGAAGTGCCGTGGCAGGCCGGCCGGCTCGTAGTAAAGTCTACCCTGAATCAAGTTTTCAGCCATACCCTGCCAGCGAATTTGACGGGATTTCCCGGGATGCTGAACGCAAAATCCCGCAGGACATTTCGCGACACCTTTCCGTCCTCAAGGGTGCTCATTCCAGCTTTTTCAGAATTTTTCAGCCCCTGCCCCCACACTTCCCCCGCCCACGGAAGGAAATTCTCCGTCACCTGTTTTCCGACTTTCAGGTCCACTTTACAGCGGGCCCAACGCCACAAAACCTTCCCCTCAGCTTCTCACTGCCCCGCATGTTCTCTTTCCAGGCCCGCTCGATCCTGCTCCAGATACCACCGAAACAGAATCCCGAATGCCGGGGAAAACTGCTCCGGCGCTCGCGACAACCACGCCTGAATTTCTCCCACCGGCAGCCAGCGCAACTCGTCAATCTCTTCCGGGTCAGGCTCCGGCTCCCCGTCCAGAACCGTCCAGTACAGTGTCGTGAATTCCCACGATGTCTCAGCGCACGCGGCAAACTTCCGCAACTCTGACAACCTCGCTGCCTCCAGTTTCAATTCTTCCCATAACTCCCGAGGGGCTGTCGCCGCATACGTCTCCCCCGCGCTGACATGCCCCGAACACGAGGATGTCCACACGCCGGGGAACTCTTCTTTCGAAAGAGACCGACGGTGAATCAATAACTCGCCCGTCGGACGAAACACAAACACATGCACCGCCCGATGCAGATACCCATGACGATGCACTTCCGACCGCGGTAAACTTCGCAGGACACGGTCTTCCTCGTCCACCACATCAAAGTACTCTTCCATTGGCCCCTCCCGCCGTCAGCCTCCAGCCCCGCTCACAATCCGCGTAGCCCCCCCGACGCTCATAACGCGATGAGATACCTTGCTGAAACACCAGCTGAGCCCGAGGTGGTTGCTGACCCACGCAGATCCTCGACACGCTCCCGCGAACAGGTCGGGCTTCCAGCACGAGCATCTCCGCAACACGCGACTCACCCCGTGCTGACGTCTTGCCGTTACCATCCCGGCGTTTCAGTTGCCCACGCCCGCCAGGCCCCTCACGCTCCATGAACGCCGCACCCGCGACTTCTCAGGCCGCAGCCCCGGGACGACCAGCTGCCAGTTCCAGCTCACTGTACACATAGGCCCCGCGCACAACAGCCGTCTCCGCGTTCACCGCGACCCGCACGGTATAACGCTGATGCCCCGTCTCATGCTCCCGCAGACTCGCCTGCAGGAAGTCCACCAACCCCGCTGTCAGCGATCCACCGCCAGCCAGCACGACAGGCACCGCTTCCAGTGGTCTCAGTCCCAGGTCCACACTACCGACCGCCACCGTGATCGCCTCTGCCAGCTTCTGCACCAATACCGTATACAGCCGCGACAACAACGATTCCTGCTCATCCCGCGGCTGCCTCAGATCCACACCACTCTCCCGCCGCCACTCACCTGCCCGCTCAGCATCCAGGTACGCCCGGCCAGACGCATCCCAGACCTGCACGCCAAAAGCCCGCGCAATCTCAAGGTCCATCCAGCGCATCCCCGCACTGATCGCGTCCGCTGCCAGCACCAGCCCACGCCGCGCGACACACCAGGACACAGACTCCGCTCCAATCACCACACTCACACCCGTAAACCGCGAATCCACGCCAGCACTCAGCATCGCCGCTTCCGCAGCTCCAAGGACCAACGGTGTGTATCCTCGCATCCGCACCAGTCGTGTCAGAAATTCCGTATTCAGGCCCGTCACGGATTCACCCTGACCTGCCCCCGGAATCGTCAACACGCATACGCCTCCATCACCCCTCAATTCCGGCAGCATCGCCTGCGTCAATTCATACAGCATCTGCCGCGCAGGAGCGTCAGTCTGAGGAATTCGACCGTCCGCAAATAACGGCGATGCCGGTAGCCGACTTATCCAACGCACTCGCGGTGCGTCGTTCCCGATCACCAGCAGCGACCCCTCACACACAGCAAACGGTACACCCTCACTGCTCAACGCGCGACGGTGACTGTCCGTGCCCGGCACGACCGCATATTCCGATCGCGACGTACTCAGACAAAGTCGCGACGGTGAGGTCGGATTCCGAAACAAACTCCTGAGCACACTGCTCCCGTAGTCAATCGAACAGTTCATGTGCCGTGGACCTCTTCGTTTCGAATTGTCTCCGCGCCGCGTGCGCGAATCTGAACGCCGCCCGGACGCATTTCCCCACCTAACACGCGCGACAAACGGCTCTCCGCCACATTGCCAGCACCCCGCACACGGCCCCGTTCAAAATGCGGTGCTGCAATCGTCGTATGCTCAGAATCCAACCGATACGAACGCAGGTCCTGAGCCCGACCGAACAGACTCAGATCCGTTGGCAACCGCGGACTGACTTCGTCAATCGGTACCTCGTTCCGCAGCAATTGGTCGAGGCGGCTTTCCGTCTCAGACATCCGCCCACGCGTGTCACCCAACATGGCCGATCCACGTGGCGCGCCATACAGCCGCACCGATTCGCCCGCATCAGTGACCCTGCTCACAGACTCGACTCGAGACTTCTGGCCTACCACCTCCGCGGATCCCGGAGAAACCACTGGAGTGGCCACCACGGCCGCCGGCGGATCAGAGCCCATCACTGACTTCGAGCCATCCATTCGCTCGGCTGTTGCGGTGGGCGCCGCCATCATCTTCAAACCCCGCACCTGCTCCGCCTGTACATGGTATTCCGGTCCCTGCTGTACCCCTTCAGCAGCTGTCACCGAAGTCGTCCGGTACGTCCGCAAAAACACCCAGATCCCTCCAGTCAGCAACAGGGCAATCACGGCAAGGTCGAAGTTTGAGGAACGGCTGGCCGTCTCGACCACAGGCTCCTCAAGCTTCGATACTTCTCGACTTTCCGAGACGGGCAGCATCTTTCTGACCCGATTGGGTTTCACCGCACTCAATTCCCGAGGAACCGGCGGAATTCCCAGTTGCCGTTCCAGCGAAACAATCTCGTCCTCTGCACCTGCGATCACGTCGGATTTCTCTACAGACACGCTTCTCCGACTCGTCACAAGCCCTCCACGCCGCAACTCCGACGCACCCGGCCGTGGTTCTGACGTCAAAACCTCACCCGTCACCGGCAATCCGGACCCGAAGCCCTCGACAGGCCCCGTTGGAACTATCGCCGCTGATCCCGGCCCCGCCCCGAGCTCCCCTGCAATCAACGGTACCGCCGTCGACGCGGGAATCGGAGGTACCTCGGGATACTGCACAGCAGGAGCCGCGTCCGCAACCGGTGCCGACGTCGGCCATTCAGAAACAGCCCCGCCCGGAACCGTCATCGCTGGCGCAGCAGTATATCCCAGCGCCGCGTCCACACTCAGCACATCCCCGTGCTGCACCAGAGTCGATACGCTTGCCTGCTGGAGTGGTCGCTGGCCCTTCATCCGCGCCGAAATCGCGACCCGCGCTCCGGAACCGCCATCGATACCCAAGCCCTGCAGCACGTCCCCAACGACCACGCCACTGTCTTCAATTGCAATCACGGATGTCCCGGTTGTCGTACGCACAGCAGCGTTCCGAGGCCCTGCCGACTGCAGTTGACTCAACGCTTCCACCACCAGCACGTCACCCTGCGCCGCATGCTCCCCGGAATCCCGGGAACTCAGTCGGATCAGCTTGGTCCACTGCGCGCCCGGCTGGCCATTTCGCAGCACAGTCACGTTCACCGCTTCAGACAGCGGATGAGCCCCGGCGATGGCATCGCGAATCGTCATCGGCGGCTGAAAACCAAACTTCCCGGGACTGGCCACGTCGCCGATCACAATGAGTGTCGACTGCATCCCGGTATCCGGCGCAGCCTCCTGGGCCCCCAGCAGGCCTGGTACCGCCAGCAGACAGCAAACCAAAATACCGTTCCGCCAATCCATGGCTCATACCCCATCCTGTCGCCACGAAACAGCACCTGCTATCTAAGTCGTGAATCGGCAGAATTTGCAGGTGCCGATGGCGGAAGCTCACTCTCAGAGTCCTATCGGCATTCTTCCCCATCGGCATCACTGGATAGAGATTTCTGCGACAGTTTCCCCCGACCACCCCAATAGGGCAGCGGCCGTTTCAGCGGGTTGCTTCCCCCCACAAAACAGCCCTTCCCCGCCCGCGCAATCAAACACCCCCCGTTCAGTTACAGCGACTCCGAATTCCACCGACAATGCGAGGTTACACCAATCGCGACTCCTGAACCCTCAGCCGTGCTTTGGCAAGCCTTTGAACAATCGACGATCCATTCGCGGGTTGAAAGGCGTCCACGCAGAATCCGTGTTCATATCCTCTGTGATCGTCCGCGTGAACTCGTGCAGCTTCGAATCCAGAGTATCTATGCAGTTCAAGGTCATCGCTTCCGGAGTCATCGGCACCGCCGGACTGCCAAACTCACGCGTCCCGTGATGACTGATAATCATGTGCTTCAGTCGCAGAATCTTTTCAGCGTCCAGAGCTCTCCCGAGCCGCTGCTCTGCCTGCACCAGCTTCTCGTTCAGAATCTCCATGCCCAGATGAATGTGACCCAGCAGCTGCCCCTCATCCGTGTACACCAGCGCTGGATCCCATGCCAACTCTCGGATCTTGCCGATGTCGTGCAGCAACACACCCATCAGCAGCAGGTCCCGATCCAGCGTCGGATACAGCACACACAAACGATCCGCCACCTCACTCATCGACACGACATGCTCGATCAGTCCACCCATGTAGGCGTGATGCGCCTTCACTCCGGCCGGTGCAGAACACAACCCATTCACCAGCGACTCGTCATCCAGCAGACAACCAGCCACCGTTCCCAGGTCCGGACAGCGCATCGAACCCAGCAACTGCTTCAGACGTGCCAGCAAAGGCCCCGCGCTGGCCTGCGGCTGCATCTGGAAGTCCTCAGGATTGCAGGTGGTCTCAGGCACCCCGTCAAGCTGCGTCACAATCATCTGCAGACTTCCCTGGTACAACTGCACCTTGCCCCGGACTCGCACATAGTCACCAACGGAAATGTCCTGGACCATGTCCTCCGACACGTTCCACATCAAGCCGCTGATCACCCCGGAACGGTCTCGCAGCGTCGCCAGCAGATACAGGTTCGCATTTCGATTGGCCCGCAGTTGCCGGTCCGCCAGCAGAAAAACTTCGTTGACGTTGTCCCCGTCCTTCAATTCCTTCACAAACACGCGCGCCATCGATCCGCTTTCCAGTCTGACAGTGTCGGAACCGGCATCGCTTCCGGCGAATCATCTCCGTCCCGTCCACCCATGATAGAATTCCCGGGCAGGCGATCCCAGCCACTCAGGACACCCGATCAACCAAACTCCACAAGCCGCCGCCAACTCCCCCACACCCAAACTCCAGCACTCACTTTCCCGACCACCTCGCTTTTCCCGAATTTTCCAGCAATCCGCGGCAAAAAGACTGGTTTTTTCCGAAACTCATCTTTCTCAATCGCGACAGTTGGTCTACGCCGTTTTGGGAATCCTGCTAAACTTCTGCCTCGCGTTTGAACTTCACCGTCTCCTCGTCCCTCTGGAATTCAGGTTCCCTATGCGCTGGTCTCAGACGTTCATTCCGACAATGAAGGAAGTCCCCTCCGAAGCCGAAGTCCCCAGCCATCAACTGATGCTGCGCGCCGGACTGATTCGACAACTGATGGCAGGCGCCTACACCTACCTGCCCCTCGGCTATCGCTCCGTCCGCAAAGTCTCTGAAATTGTTCGCGAGGAAATGGATCGCGCCGGTGCAGTCGAATTGTTCATGCCCGCCCTGCAACCCATCGAAATCTTCGAACGCACCGGCCGCAAAGAAGCCTTCGGAAATGTGCTCTTCAATTTCGAAGTCAAACGCGGTGATCGCAAACTCCACTTCGCCCTCGGCCCAACCCACGAAGAAGTCATCACCGACCTGATGGCCAGACACATCGGCAGCTATCGGCAACTGCCCATCACCCTCTATCAGATTCAGACCAAGTTTCGCAACGAAGAACGGCCCCGTTTTGGTGTTCTGCGTACCAGCGAATTCCTGATGAAGGATGCCTACAGCTTCGGCACTTCCCTCGAACAACTCAACGCCGCCTACGATGCCATGTACAACGCGTACTGCCGCATCTTCGAACGCTGCGGGCTGCGTTACCTGCCCGTCGAAGCCGAAAGCGGGCCCATCGGTGGTGATGCCTCCCACGAATTCATGGTCCCAGCCAGCAATGGCGAAGATTTCGTGATCCATTGCACTTCCTGCGGATACGCCGCCAATCAGGAACGCGCAGAATCCGGTCGAACACCGTCGCTACCGACCCCAGTTGAGTCCGCACCCGCTCCCGTGCTCGTGCCCACTCCCAACGCAGGCAGCATCGAACAGGTCAGCCGGCTCCTCAAAACTGATCCCACGTCCTTCATCAAAACTCTGATCTACAAGGCCGATGGCAAGCCAGTGGCAATCCTCCTCCGCGGCGATCACTCCGCTAACGAAGGAAAAATCCGCCGCGTCACAAAGGCCTCCTCCGTCGAACTGGCAGACGAAGCCACAATCCTGAAGGTGACCGGGGCACCCACTGGCTTCGCCGGTCCCATCGGACTCCTCTGCCCCTTCTACGTCGATCATGATGTCGCGCAAATCAGCCCCGCCGTCATCGGCGCTAATCAGAAAGATGCTCACTTCACACAGGTCATCCCGGGAACACATTTCGAATTCACCGCGACCTTCGACCTTCGAAATGCCGAATCCAGCGACCCCTGCCCCAAATGCTCCGGGTCCCTCCAGATGGTCCACGGCATCGAAGTCGGTCACGTCTTCAAACTGGGAACCAAGTACAGCACATCCATGGAAGCCCGCTTCGTCGATGCCCAGGAACAGTCGCACCCCATCATCATGGGCTGCTACGGCATCGGTGTCACCCGCGTCGTCGCCTCCATCGTCGAAACCTGCCACGATGACAATGGCATCATCTGGCCCATCAACGTCGCCCCCTACACAGTGCAGATCATCCCCCTGAATGTCACCGATCAGGAAGTCATGACGGTCGCCAATACCCTCTACGGCGAACTCTCTCAGGCCGGGATCGATGTGCTCATGGATGACCGCGATCAACGACCGGGATTCAAGTTCAAGGATGCCGACCTCATCGGTATCCCCCTCCGAATCACCGTCGGCGGCAAAGGCCTGGCCGAAGGTATCACCGAAGTCAAATGGCGCGCGTCAGCCGAGACCCATAAAGTCCCGGTGGCCGATACCGTCCGCTTCGTGACCGAACTCGTCGCCAGCAAACGCTGATTGCCCCCCCCAACCAATCCGGGCCGTAGCGGCCGTGCTGAATCCCACGGTCGCTACGCCAACTCGACTTTCTATCCCCTATCCCCTATCCCTATCCCCTAATCCCTAATCCCTGCTCTCCGCCGCGGTTTCATTCGCACGCACCACGTCCGCAAACTCCCGCA
>CAIYBH010000396.1 GCA_903924405.1 uncultured Planctomycetaceae bacterium
CTGGACGCGGCGCTGGCACCATATGGCCTGTTTTATCCCCCGGATCCGTCGAGCGGCCCCGTGTGTACTCTGGGTGGCAACGTCGCGATGAACGCCGGGGGTGCGCATTGTTTTCGTTATGGCGTGACCAGCAATTACGTGCTGGGACTGGAAGCGGTCCTGCTGGACGGCACGGTCCATCGGTTCGGGGGCCCGGCGGGAGGTCGGGGGGCATGGCAGGAGGACTGGAAGCGACTGATGGTGGGTTCCGAGGGGACTCTGGCGGCCTTCACGCGATTCTGGCTGCGGTTGTTGCCGCGGCCGGACAAGTGCTGGACGTATCGGGCGACATTTGCTGATTTGAGCAGTGCGGAGCGAGCGGTGCATGCGTTGGCGCGGCATGCGGCCTTTCCGGTCGCGATTGAACTGATGGATCCGCGGTGTGTGGCGATGGTGGAAAACAGTCCGATGCGGGTGGGCTTACCGAAGGATTCGTACCTGATTGTGACCGAGATTGATGGTCCGGCGGAGTTGGTGGATGCGCGGGCGGGTGCGGTGGCGGAGGTCTTACGGTCTGCGGGGGCGACCAGTGTGGACTACAGCGACGACGAGACGACTCGGCGCGGCTTGTGGAAAGCCCGCAAAGTGGCTGGGGGACTGATGGGGCAATTGAGCCCTGACTTTCTGGTGCAGGACGCCGTGATCCCGAAGCGGGCGCTGGCGGAAGTGCTGCAACTGGTGTATGACGAAGCCGATGCAGCGGGGTTGCGAGCCGTCAACGTCTTTCACGCGGGGGACGGCAATCTGCACCCGAACTTTCTGTTTGATTCTCGCCGGCCCGGAGAACTGGAAAAGGTGGAAGCGATCAGCAAGCGGCTGATGCAGCGGGTCGTGGATGTTGGTGGGACGTTGTCGGGCGAGCATGGGATTGGGAACGACAAGACGGCCTACATGCCGATGATTTTTGGTGAGCAGACGATGAAGCTGCAGTTAGCAGTGCCGCAGGTCTTCAACGCGTCGCATCAATTGAATCCGTTGAAAGTCTTTGCCTCGCGGCGATTTCAGGGCGTGGAAACAGCGTCGGGGGCGAGCGAAGGAAGCAGCTCGGTGAAACCCAGCGTGGCAACGGCAGCTAAGCCGATGCACGTGAGAGACGCGCCGTTTGTTCCGTTCTTTGATGAGATTGATGGCATGGTGTGTGGATCGGCGGGACTGACGGGCCTCGAGTTGCGAAGGCAGGTCGCACCGGCCTTTCGATTCCCGCTGGTACTGGACGAATCGGCCACGATCTGGCAACAGGTTTGTGCGAGTGGTTATGCGCCGGGATCGTCACGGTTTGGATCTTACTGTGACAATATTTCCGGGATGAACTGGCGGCTGCCGGATGGGAGAGTGTTGCGGATTGGTGAGCGAGTGGTGAAGTCCACGACGGGCTACGACCTGTTTCGTTTTCTGTTGAATTCCAATGGTCGATTTGGTGAGCCGGTTGATTTTGTACTGCGGCTGCGTCCGGATTGCGGGCGAAATGGAGAATTCTGGATGGCGGGACCGGCAACACGTGTGCAGTCTGCGGTCTCACACTTGCTGGGTCGCTGCTGGATGCACTGGTTTGAAAGTGTGGATGTTTTGCAGCGTCCGGGTGTGGCGAACTGGCAGTTGCGACTGGGATTGAATTGTCCGGCGGAGGAATGGGGGGTATTTGCGGCGGCCGTACAAAAGCTGGTGCAGGAGCATGGCCTGAACCTGGAATCGGAACCGCGAACGGGATTGACAGCGGACGGGCTGCCGGACGTGATGTTGAAAACCACACCGGACCGGGCATTATCGCTGGGTCAGCGGGTTTGTGACCAGTTTGGCATGAGTGTTGTGGTGATCACCGGTTGTGGAGTGGTGCACGGGAAGTTGTCGGGTGAGGAAGCGGCCGGGCCGGCGGACCGGATTCGGGCTCGGGTGCAAGCCTGTGTGAACAGCGTGGAAGCGGAGTTGTTCGCCGTGGGCGGGGACTGGCAATCGCGGCATGTGTTGCGGCCAGCGGCAGCGGGTGGGGAAGCGCGATGGCTGGAGTTGCTGGAGCGGGGGATGCGGCAGTGACAGATGCGAGTGGCGGAAAACGGGCACGGGATGGGGAGGGACTGGCGGTGAAGCACGAGCAGGAGGGGTGTGGTGAGCGCGCGATGGAACGGGATGTCCTGACCAGTTGTGTGCATTGTGGATTTTGTCTGGAGGTGTGTCCGACGTATCAGCTGTCGGGGGACGAGAACAATTCCCCGCGAGGACGACTGCGACTGTGGCGGGAAGAGGCGGAGGGGCGGCTGGCGGAAGATCCGTGGACAGTCCAGTACACTCAGGACTGCGTTGGTTGTCTGGCGTGTGAGCCCGCGTGTCCGGCGAACGTACCGTATGGGGAGATCCTGGAACAAACGCGGCACCAGCATGTGCAATCGGGTCGGGCCTGTCCGGCATGGTGGCTGCGGATGGCGGCCTGGCTGGCCGCGCGACCACGTTGGTTTGGGACGGCGATGTGGCCGGTGCGGATGTTGAGGCGGTGGAATGCGGTACCTCATCGGCAGATGTTTGCGGGGCGGCCGGCGCTGACGGAGACGACCGCGGCGTATGCGAAGCGACTGATGGCGCAGCATCGACCCACAGGGCCACTGGTGGCGCTGCAAACCGGGTGTCTGATGGAAGCGGTGTTTCGGGAAATCAATTTTGCCACGGTGCGGGTGTTGATTGAGAACAACGTGCGGGTGGTGATTCCGGAATTGCAGGGCTGTTGCGGCGCGATGCAGGAGCATCTGGGGCTGGATGGCGTGGACGGATTGCGCGAGCACAATCGGACTGTTTTCAAAGCGGCCTCGGTCGACGCAGTGCTCGCCAATTCCTCGGGGTGCGGGCTGGCGACGGGTAAAGCTCTGGAGGGGGTTGTGCCGGTGCAGGACGTGCTGAGTTTTCTGGGTGAGTTGGGCGTGAAACCGCGGGTCCGAAAAGCGAATCGGGCGCGGGTCTATGTGGACTTACCGTGTCATCTGGTGCATGGCCAGCGGAGCGCGGGGATTCCGGAGTCGGTGCTGAACGCGACGGGTTATGAATGGAGTCTGGCGCCGCGGGCGAAGGACTGCTGTGGATCGGGCGGGGTGTATCATTTGCAGCGGCCGGAGAATTCGCGTGAGATACTGGCCGGGAAATCGGCGTTTCTGAATGACGCGGCGGGGGACCCCGTAATTCTGGCGAGCAGCAATCATGTGTGTCTGATGCAATGGGCCTCAGCGGGGCGCAGCGGGCTGGTGCACCGTCCGTATGAAGTGCGGCATGTGATTCAGTTGCTGGATCCAGGAGACGAGTGAGTAGAGGGTGGAGAGGAGAGAGTAGAGGGACGGGGACACGAAGGGGCTGGGGGGAGGATGGTGATGCGGCGGCGGCAGGTGCTTGGAACGGTGTTGGGAGGAGCGGCGTGGGCGGCGGTTGCAGGCGTGCGGGGCGGAAGCTCGGGGGCAGTGGCGGACGGGCTGACACCGGGATTCAGTTTGTACGGGATGAAATCGCTGGCTTTGTCGGAGGCCCTGGAGTTTTGTGCAGCGACGGGATATTCGCACGTGGAGATGGTGTTGAACGCCGGGTACCCCACGGAGCCGTCGATGTTTGATACGGCTGCTCGTCGGGGTGCGGCCGAGCAATTGCGGCGATTGAAGTTGGGACTCCCGGCGTTGATGGTGTTGATGAGCCTGACAGCGGACGCCGAGGCCCATGCGCGAGCGTTGGAGATGATTGCGGTGGCCGGGGCGATGGGAAAAGAGTTGGTGGGAGCGGAACAGCAGCCACCGGTTCTGGAGACGGTCCTCGGGGGCCAGCCGGCGAAATGGGAATCGCAGAAATCCGGCATGCTTTCTCAATTAAAGGACTGGGCTGCGATTGCTGAGAAAGCGGGGATTGTGATCGCGATTAAGGCGCATGTGGGCAGCGCGGTGAATGAACCGGAGCGGTTGCTGTGGTTACTGGACGAAGTGAAATCGCCATCGATTCAGGTGGTGTACGACTACAGTCATTTCCAGCTGCAGGGGCGTGGGCTGGAGGAGACGTTGCGACTGTTGTTGCCGCGGACACGACTGATTCATGTGAAAGACAGTGTGGGGGACGTGAATAAGTTTCGGTTTGTGTTGCCGGGGGAGGGACGCACGGATTATGTGGAGTATTATTCGTTGTTGCTGAGTCTGGGATACGGTGGTCCGGTGTGTGTGGAAGTGAGTGGACAGGTCTTTCAGCAGCCCGGCTATGATGCTCGTGCGGCAGCGCGATCATGCTGGGCAGTGCTTTCCGGGGCCTTGAAAGAAGCGCGGGGCAGCAGTGTAGAGTGAAGGGCTTGCGTTTCGACGGAGCGAAACGCGACGATCGGAACCGCGCACTGAAAACTGAAAACTGAAAACTGAAAACAAACAATAGCCTGTGAGATCGCGTGGGGTGGGTGTCACGGGGAATTCGGACGAATGCCGGGATATGAGTGAACTGAGAGAATTGGAAGCAGCGATTTCGACAGCGATGCATGTGGATCATTTTTCGCTGCGCCAGATGCTGCGTGGGATTCGTAGTGCAGAGAAAGCGGGCAAACCGTTTGATCGGTTGCTGGGAAAATTGCGTTCGTCGCTGGAGCGATCGGTGCAGCGGCGTGAGCAGCGTGCCGCCTGGCAGCCTCGACTGGACTGGGATGACCAGTTGCCGGTGGTGGTGCGTAAGCAGGAGATCA
>CAIYBH010000397.1 GCA_903924405.1 uncultured Planctomycetaceae bacterium
CCGCGTGACCTCGGATTGGCATCCGAGGCTATCACCTGCCCGTCGCGTTGCGACTCAACTGCAGAAAACGCGGGTAGCGATTGAATTGCGAAGCAATGCCATGCACCAGCCTCGGACGCCAGTCCGAGGACCCGCGCAACCGGAAACATCGGAGTTGCGAAGCAACGGCATGCGTGGTCCCGATGTTCGAGAACGACAACGAGGTGGGCCGTTTCGAGCACGAGCACGAGCACCGCTGCGCTGAGCACGATTGCGGGCGAATCCGGGGGTCACATCGCCCGTCAAAATCCGTGCCCATCTGTGTCCATCCGTGGTTGAAAAAACACGAATCCCGAAACACAGGAATGCCGCAGCTCAGATGGAACTTCGCCCTCCCAAAAAACAAAACACGCGATCTCCTTCCATGTCTTCCGTGGTTCCATCCAAACCGCCGTCCCCCTCAATCCGTGCCCAACTGTGTTTAGCCGTGGTCGAAAAAACACGAATCACGAAACACAGAAACGCTGCGGCTCAGGTGGAACTTCGCCCTCCCTGAAGGCAGTTCATTCCGAAGGCACAACTCGCCTGGCTACATCTGCCAGTAGTTGCGGTCCAGGGTCCGGTAGTTGATGGCTTCGCTCAGGTGCGCTACGGTGATGTGTTCGCTCTGGGCGAGGTCGGCGATGGTGCGGCTGATGCGGAGGATCTTGTCGTGGGCCCGTGCGGACAGCCCCATATCTTCCATGGCGTCCTTCATCAGTGATTCCGCATCGGGCTGCAGTCGACAGTGGCGACGAATCTGCGGCGGTTTCATCTTTCCGTTCACTCGGACCTTGTCATTGCGAAATCGCTGCGCCTGCCGACGTCGCGCTTCCACCACCTGCTCCCGAATCTCCGCGCTGGACGTGCCCTCCGTTCTGTCCGACAGCTCACGAAACGGCACCGGCGGCACTTCAATATGAATGTCAATCCGGTCCAGCAACGGGCCACTGATGCGTCCCAGGTACCGTTCAATCTGCTGGGGCGAACAGTTGCAGCTGCGACGCGGGTCACCACGAAAACCACAAGGACAGGGATTCATGGCAGCGACCAGCATCACGTTGGCCGGAAACGTCACGCTGCCCATGGCCCGCGAGATGGTGACGGTCTGATCTTCCAGCGGCTGCCGCATGACTTCCAGAGTGCGTCGGTTGAACTCCGGCAGCTCATCCAGAAACAGAATGCCGTTGTGCGATAGACTGATTTCTCCCGGCTGTGGAATACTGCCGCCCCCCACAAGTCCCGCTTCACTGATCGTGTGATGCGGCGAACGAAATGGGCGACGCAGCAGCAGAGGCTGGCCGGGTTCCAGCTGCGCCACGGCACTGTAAATCCGCGTGGTTTCCAGACTCTCTTCCGCCTCCAGTTCGGGAAGAATCGTGCACAACCGCTGTGAGAGCAACGTCTTGCCTGTGCCCGGGGAACCGATCATCAGCAGGTGATGACACCCGGCCGCGGCGACCATCGCCGCTCGCTTCGCCATTTCCTGACCCTTCACATCCACGTAATCAATATCGTATACGCCGTAGTCATGACGAGCATTCTGCCAGCTGAACACCACGGGCGCCAGAGGTAACTGGCCGGTCAGAAATCCGACGGCTTCGGCCAGAGTCCCCGCCGCAATCACGTCAATGCCCTCCACCACAGCGGCTTCCTGCGCGTTGGCCGCAGGGACGACGATATGCGTTTTGCCGGAATCACGGGCGGCCAGTGCCATGGACAGGATCCCGCGAACCGGCCGCACGCCGCCGTCGAGCGCCAGTTCACCGACGTAAACCACGCGTTGACCAGGTTCCTCCTGAATCTGACCATCGGCCGCCAGCAATCCCAGAGCGATCGGCAGGTCCAGTGAGGCCGCGTCTTTGGGGAGATCGGCCGGGGACAGGTTAATCACAATGCGGTCGTTGGGGCGGCCGTAGCCACTGTTGACCAGAGCCCGTTCGATACGGTGAATACTCTCTTTCACCGCAGCCTCCGCCAGCCCTACCAGAATGGTTTTGGGAAGCGCCCCCGGGGAAATGTCCACCTCGACTTCCACGGAGCGGGCTTCAATTCCAAACAGTGTGTAGGTCGACAGGCAGGAAAGCATAAGCGTCAGTTTCTTGATGGCGATGTGAGAATATGTCCCTAGTACAATAGAACACAACCTGCGACACCAGAGTCATTACCAATCTTCGTGGGGGTGTTGCTCGATATCGCCCCTCAAAAAGTGGAATTGGGCAGGTTGTAGCGGAGACAACGATTCGGCCGTCCGCCACCGCCCAACCGGCCCAGGTGCCATGCACCTTGCGAACGTTTGAGCGGGAGAGCGAGGTTCAACGGGAGGGCGAGGTTCCACCTGAGCCGCAACACCTCGTTTGCGGCTTGGCGGGAACCGTCCTCTCGGATTGGCGAACATCCCAGGTGCCATGCACCTCAAACCAGCCCAGGTGCCATGCACCTTGCGAAATCCTAGGTGCCATGCACCTTGTGAAAGAAATCCAGCAAAAACACACGGGCGAAACCACAACTGATGCGGCGGCACCGGAGCAGAGCGGGGCGGTGGGCAGCCGGCCCAGGCGAACATCTCAGGACATCTCAGGTGCCATGCACCTTGCGAAAGAAATCCAGCAAAAACACGGGCGAAACCACAACTGAGGCGGCAGCACCGGGGCAGAGCTGGGCGGCGGGTGCTGAATTTTTGTTCAGCAGTACCATTGCGGCGGCGGCAGTCTGGCTGCGAGGCACCTGGAGGCCGTGGTGCGCCAGCTGTTGATTTCCCGTTGAAGCGAGTCACCAGCAGCGATTGCCACCAAGTTCATCCGCGGCACTGCTCCACCATGCGATTCAACCATGCCCGTTTCTGAGATTGCAGTGAAGGCAGCGGATGCAGGAACTTGTTTGTGGTTCCTGCCTTCAGCAGTCCCTTATCAGCCGTCGTCTCTGGTCGTCCCCGGAGACTGCGATCGATCAACGGGTTCAGATGGGGACTGACTCCCCAGGCACGAATCACCGGAACATTGCCCACAAGTTTTTGAGCCAGTTCTTCCTGTCTTTGAGGAGCAAAAATCGAGTGTTCCTCATAGGCGGTTTCGGTTTCCAATTCACGGAACTGCCTGAAGAACTCATTGCTGCGGGAACATCGCAGATCGGACAGATTGAGAATCCGCACGTGCTTCCATTCGCAAAAATGCATCAGTCGCATGATCTGATACTGCGTGGTATCCGGTTTCGCCGGGACGAGCGATACCGGCAGACGATGCATAGCCCTTCTCTGAATGCGGTTATCAATTGCGGTCATTGGCCGGGATGAGCCCGGGTTCATCATGATCAGCACAGCATCCGGTGTCCGATGGGCAAGGCTGGCTGCAAGCAGCGGAGCTGATTCCGAATGCACAATTTCGAGAACACTTCGGCATTCGATCACTCGTTTCGGTGCCACAATGACGGAATAGAAGTGGCCGAACACATCAAACCTGTGTTTCAGCGACTCCGCTGGAAGAAACCGAACCTTCTGCCGTTTCATGATTGCTGGCCCATCATGTTCTGCTCGCACACTTGGATGATCGCTGTCTGCGCGGTGTTGATTTTCTGTCTTGCCGCAGTCACTTCGAAGAATACCGCCCGCTCAAACTCTGGAAACTTCTGGTATCGCCCTGATGCCCAACGCCAGTCCCTGTTACGGGTGTTGCTGATGAGGTTACCTGGATCGCCGTCACGCTGGAATGCCCAGGCGTAGGCAATTTTCCCGCCGTTTTGTCGAGTGGGTGTCGTCTTGTGAATAGGCCCGCGGGTGTGAATCCCTTTTCCTCGACGAACGCCCGCGTCGTAGCGTCAAGTTGGTTTTCGTCGGCGTGAATTTCCCCTTTGGGAATCGTCCGGGCACCATCGTCGCGACTTCTGAACGGAGGACCGCCGGGATGGCCAAACAGAACCTGAAACCTGTCATCGAGGAGTCGATGCATCCGCAAACCAGCACTGATCCGGGACATCGTCGTTCATCTGATTCAGGGATTTATCGAGCCCATGGCCTGAAGACGGGCCGCAGGAAAGCCGCTGTGGTGACTATACGCCTGAGAGCGAAATCCGGAAACCCAACGAGCTCAGTGACAAGCGGAAAGTCTCGATACCATGCCCAAAAGCACAGCACAAAGGGGCATTTTTTGTTGCATTTCGTACCAAACTACCATCACTGGCTTACCGTAGAGTACCGACAGGCATGGTTATCAGCAGCGAGTCTGGAAGACAATCCCGGGACAGTTTTAAGACATCGGCCTGATCGCCGTCGTCGACGAACACACCATTAAAGATTGGCCCTCAACCACCACAGAATCCCTGAAGATCTCCTGAAAAATTCGTCGTCTGAAAGATTAGCTCGGTACGCAGAACTTATGAGTCACTCTGTGATTTGACCGACTGGTATTCGCAAGGTTAACATGTACCACGGGGATTGACGACCAACGACGCCTCCACACATCCCGGGAAGAATCCGGGGGGCTTTCAGATGATTTGCCACCCCCATGGTACTCAGAATCCTCAGCCGAGGTTGGTCGATTCCGTTCTTTCCGTACTCAGGAACACCCCATGCCATCGACGTTGTCCAGTCTGTCAGTCGCCCTGATCTGCATCACTTGCCTTGGCCCCGTGGCATCTGCAAGCACCATCCTTGTGAGGAACCTCGGGGATTCGGGGGCTGGATCATTGCGAGCCGCGGTATCTACAGCCAACCAAACACCGGGCGCGGATGTGATTCGCTTCCGGGCAGATCTCAAGGGCAGGATCAAGCTCACCAGCGGTCAATTAGAGATCACGGGGCCACTGACAATTGCCGGGCCGGGCGAGACTCGACTGACCGTGAGTGGCAGTAATGTCAGTCGAATCTTTATGATTCAGAGTGACGTCGATGTGTCCATTCAGGACCTCACCCTCGCGGATGGCCGCAATACGATTCAGGAGAATATTTCCATCCTCGTCACACGTGGTGGCGCCATCCAGAACTATGGCGGAAAACTACATCTCTGCCGAGTATCGATGTACAACAACGTGACGGTCGACAATGTCAACTCCGACGTTGTCGGTGGCGGTGCCATCGTGAATACGGATTCCGCGATGCTTACGGCGATTAACTGCCAGTTCATTGACAATGTAGCCTATGGTGGGAAGCGATACGCTTTTGGTGGCGCTATTGCCAACGTGACCAATTCGGTGGCGATTATTGAAGACTGTACGTTTACGGACAACCTCGCGACCTCGGGTGGTACAAGTTATGGAGGCGCGATCGGTAATTTTGGTGGCAGTGAGTTGACTGTCGTCGACTGCACATTCGACGAAAATACTGCCCGTGGAACCGACTCCGGTGAGACGGCATTTGGTGGCGCAATCGCGACTCGCCCAGGAACCGTGGACGGTTCAGGGAGCCTGACGACGATTGAGGATTGTCTCATCGTCGCCAATCTCGCCATTGGCGCGATTGGTAAAGACGGCCAGTCTGGTGCGGATGCCGGCGGGGGAGCGCTCTACAACTTCGATTCGACACTGGTCATGGCCTCAAGTACCCTGATTGAGAACGAAGCGGTGGCTGGCAGTGGCGATGTCATGGGCGGTGGTGCGTATGGCGGCGCGGTTCTCGCAGCCGGCACCGGCTCGAGCGTGGCAATACAGGTCGAAATAAATCGCTGTCACTTCTCTGGAAATATTGCTGCGGGTGGCAGTCCGGGGAGCGATAGCGCTGGTCTGGCTCTGGGCGGTGCACTGCATAACACATCATCCAGCTGGATGGATCTTCGCGAGTCAAAGATTTCCGACAATCTGGCGGTCGCTGGTCGGCATGGTCAGGGCATTGGTGGCGGGGTTTACACGTCCGGGACGGTCACCGCCGACAGGCGAACGATTCGGAAGATCGACGGGAACCATGCCTCGACGAGTGACGATAATGTGTTTGGGACGATCACCGCAGATTAGCTCACGCTTCTTCCCAACGTAGACCGCCTGGTACGAGTCTTCCGAATTGAGACACCGTGGTGGAAATCAGAGGCATCTGGTGATGGTTGAAGTGCGGCAAGCGGGACCTCAGCCACAAACGATGGCTGCGGCCTGGGATTGAGTTTCTTCATCAGCAATCGGAATTGACCGGCAGTTGGGATGTTGGTCCCTGAATTCCGGCCGCCAGCAGTACACAACGGAGCCTGCCGAGCCGCTGACGTGACGCGATGCCTGCAGGTGATTTGCGACCCTGCAGATGATTTGCAAAATCGCAAACGTCATCTCATTTGCCGTCAGCGATGAAGTCCGTTCCTATCTCAGAGGCGGACGCTCTGAGGCGAAATCCAGTCCGTCGCCGTCTTGTCCAACGAGGGCCATGGTGGACACGAGGTGATGCATCGGCCGCGTTCGCCCGTTCATAGAAGCGACAGGTAACGGCCGGGCTTGCGACGCCTCGCTGGGTTGCGCTGAGTTTGAATCTTGCGCTACTCTTGAGGCATTTCCTGCCTATGGGATACCGGCATGGTTCGCCGAGTGCCGGGCGGAGTTCCCTACCGACCGCCGGGTGCCAAATCGCAAAAGTCACAGAAGGCCGCAGGAACATTTGCCCGCCAGGTGCCAGGCACCGCAGGTCACCGCGGTCAGCTCAGGTGCCATGCACCTCAAACCAGCTCAGGTGCCATGCACTTTGTGAACGTTTTAGCGGGAGGGCGAGGTTCCACCCGAGCCGCAACACCTCGTTTGCGGCTTGGCGGGAACCGTCCTCTCGGATTGGCGAACATCCCAGGTGCATCCCAGGTGCCATGCACCTTGTGAACGAAATCCAGCAAAAACACGGGCGAAACAACAACTGAGGCGGCGGAGGGGCAGCGTTTTTTGCCGGGCGACTCTGGTCTGGCCTTTTTCACTACGGGGGGTTCCGACTGGTTCTGTGTGAACCTCCCAATACAATGTGGGGCTGTTCACGGAATGCGGTTTGGTCCGGGGGTGGCATTGAGACCGAGACGGGTGGTCGGTGCGTTCCGTTGGGGGCAGGTCCACGGGTTGGCATGGTGCGGGAAGCGATAACGATGGCGACAAACGCGAACACGGTCACTCAACTGGAAGGCACCCTGCGGACACTCGGGATTACTCAGCCGGCAGGATTATGGATTGATCAGCAGGTGCGTTTGTGCCACGGGGCCAGTCTGGCCATTCATTCGCCGATTGACGGTGCGTTACTGGCAGAAATTCCGCAGGCGATTCCTGAAGACGCGGACCTGGCGATTTCCGGGGCGGTCGAGGCATTTCGGCACTGGCGGCTGGTTCCGGCTCCGGTGCGGGGTGAGCTGGTGCGTCGTTTTGGTCAGGTGCTGCGAGACCAGAAGCAGGCGTTGGCAGACCTGGTGTCGATTGAGTCGGGCAAGATTCGGGCTGAGGCAGCGGGGGAAGTGCAGGAGATGATTGATATCTGCGACTTTGCCACCGGGCTCAGTCGGCAGTTGTATGGATTAACGATGGCGACAGAGCGGCCGCGTCATCGCATGATGGAACAGTGGCATCCGCTGGGGCCGGTGGGAATTATTTCCGCCTTCAATTTTCCGGTGGCGGTCTGGGCCTGGAATGCCGCGATTGCTCTGGTCTGCGGCAACACATTGATCTGGAAGCCTTCAGAAAAAACACCATTGTGTGCCATGGCCTGTCAGAGTCTGCTGATGCGGGCGGCTCATGAAATGCGTGAGGTACCGGAAGGCTTGAGCAGTGTGCTGATCGGCGGGCGGGCGCTGGGGGAACTGCTGGCGGAGGATCGTCGGCTGCCGCTGGTGTCAGCCACTGGCAGCGGGGCGATGGGGCGAGCTGTGGGCAGGGCGGTGGCCAATCGACTTGGTCGGTCCTTGCTTGAGCTGGGCGGCAACAATGCGTGCATCGTTTCACCTACAGCCAACCTGGATCTGGCGGTTCGCGCGATTGTGTTTTCGGCGGCGGGTACGTGTGGACAGCGCTGCACAACACTGCGACGACTGTTTGTGCATCAGAGTATTGCGGATGAGTTAATCACGAGGCTGAAAATTGCCTATGCGTCCCTTCCGATCGGCCATCCGATGGAAAACGGCACACTGATCGGACCGCTGATTGACCGCACGGCTCAGGATCGCATGCTGGCGGCGCTGAGTGAAGCGCGCCATGCGGGCGGTGTGGTATTTGGTGGCGATCCGCTGGCGGACCGGGTGCCGGCGGGTGGCTGTTATGTGCGTCCGGCGATTGTGGAAATGTCGACGCATGCTGACATCATGTATCAGGAGACATTTGCACCGATTCTGTACGTGATGCGGTATTCGTCGCTGGAGCAGGCGATTGATCTGCAGAACTGTGTGTCTCAGGGCCTGGCGTCGTCACTGTTCACGAACGATCTGCGTGAAGCGGAATTGTTTTTGTCGGTCAGTGGCAGTGACTGTGGCATTGCGAATATCAATATTGGTCCCAGCGGGGCAGAAATCGGCGGGGCGTTCGGCGGTGAAAAGGACAGTGGCGGGGGTCGCGAATCCGGCTCTGACAGCTGGAAGGCCTACATGCGTCGGGCCACAAATACCATCAATTTCGGATCGGATTTGCCATTGGCTCAGGGAATCCAGTTTGGCTGAATTTGAACAGCACGATCGTCCGCGGTTGGTAATCCGGTTCGAATGCGCCAGAATCCGGCCGTACCGGTTCCAATCCCGTGTCGCTGCTGCTGGCAACAGTTCCCTTGTGTGTCCCTGGACTCGCCGGCACGCGGGATTCCGGATTTCGGATTTCGGATTTCGTCCCTTTGGCGTTCCATGGAAATTGCTGCAGATGTCAGTCTGGCCACGAGCTGTTTATGTCCATGTGCCGTTCTGCCTGCACCACTGCGGTTACTGTGATTTCACCGTGGTCGCCAGTCGGGACCATCTGATCCCGGCCTACCTCGAATGTCTGCGTCGTGAAATTCAGGCTCAGATGCAGGGGCTGCCTCAGCCATGGCCTGTCGATACGATTTTTGTGGGCGGGGGAACACCGACTCATCTGAACCCTGAGCAGTTGCAGGAGCTGTTGTCCACGATCGGTTCTGCATTTGCCTTGTCTGCTACCGGCGAATACTCCGTGGAAGCCAATCCGGAGGGGCTGGATGAATCGCGGCTGGAGGTGCTGCAGCGTTTTGGTGTCAATCGTCTGAGTCTGGGAGTGCAGTCTTTCAATGCTCAGCAGTTACTGACCCTCGAACGGACTCACAAGCCGTCGGATGCCGTGGACGTGATTCACCGTGCTCAGCCTTACATCCCCAATCTGAGCGTGGATCTGATTTTTGGTGTTCCGGGGCAGTCCGAAGTGGATTGGGAGCAGAGTTTGCAGACGGCTACTGAGTTGCCGCTGCAGCACATTTCGACCTATGGCCTGACGTACGAACAGGGGACTCCTTTTTTTCGTCGGGAGACAACAGGACAGTTGCGACGCATTCCGGACGAAGTGGAGCGGCAGATGTATCTCACCGCGATCCGCAGGCTACAGGCGGATGGACTGCATCACTACGAAGTGTCCAATTTTGCTCGACCGGGTTTTGAGTGTCGGCACAACATGGTGTACTGGAATGCGGACGAGTACTTCGCCTTTGGTCCGGGTGCAGCGCGCTATCTGCATGGAGTGCGTTCCACGAATGCTCGCAGTGTGGTGCGCTGGTTGCGAGCCTGGAAAGACGGTGTGCCCTGTCTGGAGGAGTCAGAAGAAAACAGCCCGCAGGACAAAGCCCGGGAAGCCATCATGCTGGGGTTGCGACTGCGTTCCGGGTTTCAGATTTCGGCGTTTGAGACGCGATTTCAGGTTTCGCTGCGGGACCTTGCCGGTCCTGCGCTGGACCGCAGCCTGCGGGGAGGATTGGTTGAGGACGTGCAGGGCACGCTGCGATTGACCGAGGAGGGATTATTGCTGGCGGATACGGTGGTTTCAGATTTTCTCGTCGGCGATGATGACTGAACGGGGGTCGGGGGTCGGGGAGCGGGGAGCTGGTGGAAAGGAGAAAGGAGAGAGGAGAGAGGAGAGCGTCCTCAGAAGGAGAGCGTGGGGTAGGCGGTGATGACTTCGCGTTTGTTTTCAAGAACCAGTCGCAGGTAGCGGCATTCGGGGTACTGTTTGCGGCGGCCTTCCTGACCGCCTACGTAGCCGATCCGGCGTTTCAGATTGACGGTGACAACCTCACGATCATTTTGCGACTGTCGTCGGACGTCTGGCCCGCCTTTGGCGGATTTCCGCCAGGCGTCATCAATCACGGTCAGAATCGTCCGCCGATCGCCATCAAAGACCCCGTGAATTTTTTTGGCAGGTTCGTCGGCGGCATGCTTCAGAACATGTTTCAGGCGATGACCATCGGCGCTGCCGGGCAGGTAACGCAGGCCGGCGGGCGATTCCAGGATTTCGTTTCCGATGTCGCGCAGTTGACCGGGCTGGCTTTGTCGGCCCGAAGCACGTTTCTCCGGGGACACTGACTTGCCCGCCTGGCCGGTGGGGTCATCGGTCGGTGACGTGGCGGCCAAAATCGCTGACTGTGCTGCAGGCGGCAGCCATTCAAGCGTTGTTCGCGAGAGCAACGCCGTGACACCGGCAACGATGATGAACAGCAGGGGTTGCCGCCAGCGGGGGATTCGAGTCTCTGCGGGATCAGATTTCAGTCCAGTCGACGGCGGAGACATGCTGGAGTCCTGCAGAATGAGGCGAGTGACGCTGATTCAGGCCAGGCGATGCACTTCATACTATATATAAATGTATCGCAGGCGGCTGACCCTTCGAACGCCGACACTGTACCAATCCGACGTCAGGCCGAAAAGGGGATTGTCTCAGTCTCGACAGTCGCCACCGGTCGGGCGGGAGGTGGTGCTGCGAATCGGGGATCAGGGGGAGCCAATTTTCATGAGACGCAGTTCGCGAATGATGGGGCGAAAATCCATTTGTCCCAGAATGTCGCGTTCGAGATCGATTCCCGGGGCAATTTCTGTCAGTTGCAGACCGTCTGGTGCCAGCCGAAAA
>CAIYBH010000398.1 GCA_903924405.1 uncultured Planctomycetaceae bacterium
ATAGCCAAATGGCCCAAAGGGTGCTCCGCACTATTGGGTCCTGACCCCTTTTCCGATGCGCCCCCTTTTCTGAACGTTCGTGACAAAGTGACAAATCAAACCAACTTTCGCGACGTTGCCGCAAAGTCCGGTGTGTTCAATAGAGACAACAGCGATGAGGCGTGAAATCAACATGCCGCAAACCTCGTCTTTCCCCCAGGTTACGAGCAACGGTCGGGAATGTGCGGGAAGTCGGGTCGGCAGCGGAAATCTGATTGACTTTTCCCTCGAGACGCGTAGTAATCCGGGTGAATCCCCTGTTTTCTGCCCTGTTTTCCTGCCTTTTCTGCGAGCGGTCCATGTTCGAAAAACTGTTCAGCAAAAAACCTGCGCACGAACAGACAGACATCACAAAGCGTTTCACGCTGCATGGTCGAGTCGGTCAGGGGAGCATGTCCAGAGTCTGGAAAGCCACCGATCTGAAATCCGGCAGACTCGTTGCCCTCAAAGTCCTCGATAAGGAAAAAACTCAGAAATTCGAGGAGCGTTTTCGAGGCCTGCATAAGCCCAGCGAAGGCGATATCGCCATGTCGCTGCATCATCCGAATATCGTCAAAACCTGGGAGTTCGGCTGGACGACCGAAGACGAAATGTTCCTTGTCATGGAATTCGTGGAAGGTGTCGGTCTGGCATTGCTGGTCGATCTGCAGAATGACGAAATGAAACGCTATCGCCTGCGTTACATGATTCAGATTGGCGAAGCTCTGCAGCATTTCCATCAGCAGAACTGGATACATCGCGATATCTGCCCACGCAACGTCATGATCTCTGACGACAAATCGGCTCGGTTAATCGACTTCGGCCTCGTCGTGCCGAATACACCCGAATTTCGCCGCCCGGGAAACAGAACCGGAACCGCCAGCTACATGGCCCCGGAACTGATCAAACGACAACCCACCGATCAGCGTCTGGATATTTTTTCCTATGCGGTCACCTGCTTCGAAATGTACACGAAGCGATTTCCCTGGGACGCAGCACTCACCATCGATGCGGTGCTGCAGCACATCAATAAGCCTCCGGTCGAAATCAGCACCGTGATGCCCGGCATCGACAAACAGATTGCCGCAGCCATCATGCGCGGATTAAAGGCCAACCCGGACGAACGCTGGCAGACCGTTGGCGAAATGGTCAGCGAATTCCGCGATGCAGAAGCACGCCTGGTCCGCCTGGCACGTGAGGCCGCTGCCGCTCGCGCGAACGCTGCCAGCCCGTCCGTCGCGGCCGCACCAAAACCAACAACTCCAACCGTTCCCGCGGCCAGTGCCCCCGCTGCTGCGACCCCCGGCCCGGCTTCGCAATCCCAGCCTGCTGCCGCTTCGACACCGGCGACAAAACCTGCCAATCGCCCACCAGGCAAAATCAGCAAGGGAAAAAAACGATCCGCCGACGACGATATTGACCTGACCGCCCTGTTTGCCGAATAAATCGAAATCAGACCGACCTCGATGCAGCTCAGAACCGCTGCTTGAGATTCACGCCGAAAGCAGCGACTCGGCAGCAGACGCGGGCGGATGACAGTCACCGTGCAGGCAACGGCATCTTCGAAATGCGATCGGCACTACGATCGTCGAAAGGCCTGCAGCCATTAATCTGCGCCCCAGACGCAGTCCATCCGCGACGAATTGTCTCTGACAACCATTCGCAGCCTTCGTGGAGGCCTTCTCAGTCCTCAGACGGATCTGAAAAATCGAGGTAAACAACGCGGCCCGGAATCAGCCGCACATAGCGTTTGGTAATGGCACCGACGTCCATGATGTGATCCTTCGCTTCAATACAGACCACATGGCTGGCACCAGGATCAAGCGGACGGTCAGATTCGAAGAGCCACGCGCCATTCTTCAGCCGAAGTCCGCTCATCCCCCGCACCACCACCACTCGAAACCGCTGCTTGTCCCGAACAGCCAGCATCCCCAGACGCGGATGCTTGTCGTCAGGCACCGGATGGGTATGCCGAAAATAGGTGATCCCCAGGGTACCTCGCGGCGGACGCACCGATGGCGGATCCGCGGGCAGAAACACATCACTGGACATCAACGGCTCGGCCGCCGACGGTTTTGCCGCTGGAGCTTCTTCCGGAACCGGCACAATACCACCAGTGGCAGCCGCTCCTGCTTTCTCAACAGCCACCGAATCCGGGCCCGGCGGCGTCTCAACGGCAGCCCCCGGTGGCGGGTCAGTTGCGACAGCAGGTTCCGGGATCGGCGGTTGTGCAACGACGCCTTCCACAGAGAACAACAACAGCAAAGCAACAGCAGGCCGCAGGCAGGAACGGATTCTGAAAGATGGCATCGCAGTGGGTCTCGCTGAGTTCTCATGGGGCAGGATGGCTGCAACGCAATCCCACACTTCCATAGTCGCTCGCCGAGCCTATCACCGGATAACAGCAGCGGCCGGAAGAAGTTCAGCCCCCTGAGCCATTTCGGAGTTTCCCGAACATGAATTCCCGAATCGGGAAGGACAGGCAAAGTTTTCCGACAGTTCGCGACTGTCAGAACGACGGCAGTTGGTGAACCGCCGAAAGCCACGGCAGGTTCTGTCAATCGCCCCCCCCAGTGTCCACCCAACTCAATCGACGGTGTCAGGCAGATCCGGGAGATCATCCACAAGGTATACCGTCATTGATCGCGCTCCATGAGCACCGATCACCAGCGACTGCTCAATGTCGGCTGTCTTCGATGGCCCCGAAATGAAACCCGCAAACCGATGACGTCCGACTGGAATCTGTGCATAAGCCTCATGCATATTGTGCACGATCCGGGACGCCGGTACGACCAGGGCCATATGCTGTGGGATGAAGTACAAGACGCGGTGATTCAACGTCTCATCTGTCACCCAGACCGCAGCATTCTCGGCCACCGCCAGATGACCACGCAGAACAGCGAAATCCACATTTTCCAAAGCATGCGGATCCGTCACAGCGTTCAGATCAAATGTCGAATCGCCAAGGCCGTCCACGACGCTGCAACGCACGGTCGCCGTGGCCCACAATGGCATGGACTGCAAATGCTGCCCGGCCGCTGCAAGATCAGGCACCCGCACCATCTGTCCACCAACAGTCGCCAGCACTTCCGCGAATCGTGCCACCGGGTCCGGAAAAGTCTGCCATCGCCCAGCCGTCAGTACATCAGGTAACGGCGCTGACTGCGGAAGCGCAGATCGAACCCGGGCAAGGATAGCAGCGCGCGAATCAGAGAGTCCGGTCATGGGAATAGTCTGTCGAGGTGTCTTGGATAGAACTTCCCCCGGATTCTACCGCAGTCGACCTGAGGATTCACCTCAGTTTCTGATTTCTTCCGCTGGCGGGAGCCCCCGAAATCACTCGAAGACCCGGAAAACTGAAAGATCCCCGTGGCGATTCAACACACTCCGCACCTATCCTTCCGGCACCAAAGACGCAAGGGAAGGCAACGCGCTGGATGGAGTGTCCCAACATGCACTGGATTTTTCTGATTCTGGCGATCCTGTCCGAAGTCGCCGGCACAGTCTGTATGAAGTTGTCCTCAGGATTCACCAAACCCATCCCATCAATCCTCATGTGGGTTTTCTACGCGGTCTGCTTCTCTCTGCTGCCACTGACACTGAAGAAAATTGACGTCAGCGTGGCCTATGCCATCTGGAGCGGCGTTGGAACCGCCCTGATCGCCACCGTCGGTGTCCTGTATTTCCGCGAACCACTCACACCGCTGCGAGTCATCGGACTCCTCGCCATCGTCGCCGGTGTCGTCGCGCTCAACCTCGCCGGTCAACCCCGCTGACCCACGCCACAGAGCGCAAAAAAATTTCCAACCCCCATCCCTATCGCCCTCTGCAAACAGCCTCCCGCGTCGCTGGACCAGTCAAGGTGCCATGCACCTTAATAAC
>CAIYBH010000399.1 GCA_903924405.1 uncultured Planctomycetaceae bacterium
CGGATTCCATCAGACCCCATTTCCAAAGCCGGTTTTGTTCAGCAATGATTTTGAGTGAAAAGGAGAAGTCCTGAAATGGCAAAGAAAGCATCCAAGCCAAAGTCGATTTCCAAGAGTGATATCCTGAATGCTCTGGCAGAAAAGACTGGCCAGAGCCGCAAGGAAGCAGGCGCTATGCTCGAAGCCCTGGAAAGCGTGATTTCTGAAAATGTGTCAAAAGGCCCAGGCATCTTCACACTGCCAGGTCTGCTGAAGATCTACGTCCACGCTCGCCCGGCAACCAAAGAACGCACCGGCACCGATCCACGCACAGGCCAGCCGCGTACCTACCCAGCAAAGCCTGCCAAGAAGGTTGTGAAGGTCAAGGCACTGAAGAAGCTCAAAGAACTGATCTGATTCGCAGGGCCCCCGCGATTCCACGATGTAACGTGCGATATCTGCAGCCAGTCCAGACCCGCGAAAGTCAAATCGCAGTTCTCATGGCCACCCAGGATCACCCACATCGCAGCCGCACAGGCCCACGAAAGAACAACAATTATCAGATGTTCCGACTTGCTTAGTCAGTCGTGTTGTCCACAGGAGCATTTCCTCAGCACACGGGCGAACAGTAACACATCGAAAAAGGGTGAGTGGACCAGGTCCGCTCACCCTTTTTTCGTGAAATTCATCAGGACAACACCCAACCAGACTTTGCTGCTCCCAACACCTCCGGCAACTCCTGCCGAATGCCTGTTGACATACAGAAAGTCACCTCTATCATAAATCCAGACTGTCTGAAATCATGGACGTTCAGATTGCATTCGCTGGGTTACTGAACCGTTTTCGCCACGAAGCACGCAGGAGGTGCGGCAATGCTGGTGCTTTCACGAAAAAAGGACCAATCAATCCTGATCGGTGATTCGATTGTTGTGACAATCGTTGACCTCAAGGGTGACAAAGTCAAAATCGGTATAGACGCGCCACGTGATATCACCGTGCACCGTCAGGAAGTACGGGATTCCATCCTGCGAGAAACCATAAACCTCCGAGACTCCGGATCCGAAGAATCCTGCCACGCAAAGGCAGCAAACGATTGAAACGCAATCTGATCTCGGATACATTCCCCGCAGAGCTTCAAGGCCCCATCGTCTAGTTAGGTCTAGGACATCGGATTTTCATTCCGGTAACAGGGGTTCAAATCCCCTTGGGGTCAAAACCTCGACTTGAAAAAGTCGAGGTTTTTTTACGCCCGTAAAACTGCCGGCCCTGTTGGATCCGCGGTCAAATACAACCTCGGCCATCTCTGCAACCCAGGCTGCCCTCAAACCGTGATCTTCACCACACGTCGCACCACTCCTGCATGGTAAGCATGTTCCGAAATGCTGCCTGTGTCGGCTGAAGTCGAAGATCAGGGCAACACACACTTGCCTGACGATCGCCTGCCACCGTACAGTGACATTGCCTGCATGCTCTTCTGGCCACCGACATGGGCCCCGTCCCGCTGCTCTGGCCAACCTCGTTTTTCCGGAGCGGCCTTTTGGTCTCCCAGTCACTCAGGAATCAATACCTTGCAGACCCGGATGTGCAATTGATGCTGCGGGTCGCAGCCGGTGATCATACGGCATTTGAAGATCTGGTCGTGCGTTACCAGGATCGGCTTTTCGGCTTCTATTTTCACTTGTTTCATGATCGGCCCGTCGCTGAAGACATGGCCCAGGAGACGTTTCTTCGAGTCTATCGTTCTCGGGAACGTTACGAAGCCACAGCCAAATTCTCAACCTGGCTTTTCCGGATCGCCAACAACCTCGCCAGTAATCAGAAACGCGGTACCGTCCGCCGCCGCGAAATCTCTCT
The DNA here is from genome assembly GCA_903924405.1 of uncultured Planctomycetaceae bacterium. Taxonomy (GTDB): domain Bacteria; phylum Planctomycetota; class Planctomycetia; order Planctomycetales; family Planctomycetaceae; genus SXXK01. The sequence goes on from CAIYBH010000399.1 coordinate 1,834, forward strand.
GGCTTCTGGTTCAGATGCCCATGAATTTCATCATAATGAAACTAACCTCGCCGAGAAATCAGCCCTCATGCCCACGCGGCAACTCGATGCCATGGAAATGCGCGACGTCGTCCGTTTGGCCATTGAGGAACTGAGTGAACGCCAGCGGACCGCCGTCATCCTTCATAAATTTGAAGAAATGAGCTACGAGGAAATCGGGGAGGTGATGGGGCTGGGTGTCGTCGCTGTCAAATCCCTTCTGTCACGTGCTCGAGTCCGACTGAAAGAAGTCCTCGAGCGATTTGTCTGAGTCTCACCGCCCTTGTTTGGAAGAACCTTCCCATGGTCAGTGCCAGCGAAAATCAATCCCCCCATCCGGACGATGAATCCACCGATGATCCGACGCTGACAGAACTCGTCGCATACCTCGACGGAGAATTGCCCCCGGAGGACTCCGAAAAACTTGAACAGCAACTTGCAGTGGACGCTCCGCTTCGCCGTTGCGCCGATTCACTGGATCGAACCTGGCAAATGCTCGATGCCCTCGAGGAAGCTCCCGCCAGTGGCGAATTCACCCGCAGGACCCTGAGCTGTATTCAAGCCCGGGATAATCGCCCCGAACTCTCAACTCCCCACAGCACAGCATCACGCCTGCGCGCCCTCGCTTCCCAGTGGTCACCCGGAACCTTGCTGATTTGGACCGTGGCAGGCTTTTGCGGTACCAGCGCCGGCTTGCTGCTCTCCCGACAGTCAGAAGTCCACACAGCCAATCCCGATGATGCCGAAATCCTGCGAAATCTGACCCTGCTGCAGGACTACCAGAGCATGCGACAGATTCCCGACACAGCTTTTCTGAAGAAACTTGCCGCACTCCCCGCGACCGACTCCGGGAACACTCCATGAACCAGACCAGAACCTCTGCCGGAAAAGCCCTCTTTGGCATCGCCTGCGGTTCCTTCCTCGCAGTTCTCCTGCTCGGCAGATCCACCAGCGAACGTCGCCTCTTTGAATCCCGGTCGACCCAGTTCCGCGAATTCACGGACACCGAAAAACATAACCTGCTGCTCAGCCACAAAGACTTCCTCGCACAGTCCCCGGAACGACAGCAACAACTCCGCGATATCCACCACGCTGCGCTGGCCGAACCAAAGCTTCACGAAACCCTCCTCCGATTTGGCGACTGGTGGAAACAACTCTCCCGCTCTGACTGGGACACATGGATGACCCTTTCCACAGAGAACAGACTCACCTTTGTCCAGGAGCACTGGACGACATCCTCGACGCGCCGCACCAGCGACCAGGTGGAGATTCGATTTCCTGAAGCCTACGCCCGCAGATTGCCAACTCTGCACCTGACCACGTCAGAATGCCTCATGCTGGTCTCCACCATGGTGCCGGAACAGGATCGGTCTGACGATGTCCAGAGCGATCTGCAGTCACTGAACTCCAACGGGCACAAGGCGTTAAGACTCAACCTGTTTCTGTTCGAAAAAATTCAGAATGCAAGGCAATCATCAGAACAGGTTCAAAAAGCCACCGCACAAATTCTCGCCCTTAAACACATCCTGCTTAATGATCTGAACGACGCCGAATGGAGTACTGCATTCAAAACAGCCGTACGGCCCGTCGAAGGTCGATCATGGGAAGTCGGATGGCTCACCCCCATCGTCTACTCCATCTTCAGCCAGTGCGCCCTGAAACTTGGCAGCGATCTGCTGCAGGAATTCCCGGTCTCCGAGGCACAAATTCTCTCCGAATTCGAAAAAATCACCTCAGAGCAACAACGCGAATTGATGACCATGTCCCCAGCTCAGGCCAAAGGACGCCTCGAATTCCTCGCTCAAACTGATGCGGCTGAGGGCCCGGAACAATTGTTGCTCCAACGCTATGCCGAATTTGCCGGACATCAGGATCGCCTGCTCCGCTCTGTTTCCTTCGGTCTGGGACCACCGGGCGGAAACTCAACGACCACACGCCCCAATCTGCCGCCCGCCAGACGGCAGAGCTCCCAGGAGCCGTGATCTCCCCGGGATCGTTTGTCCCACTTCTGCATCTACCGAGGTCAATCGTGGCGATAACGCAGTCGGCGTTGTGTTACGATTTCGCAGACAAACGCCCTCGTCCACGGGCATGATCTCCGGAAGATCCGGAGACTGCTTCAAACTCGTCACACCGAAACACGCACAGGTGTCCAGACAATTCAGAGACAACCATTCGGCTCCGGGGCTCCTTTCGAACATGCGTTCAATATTCGGTCCCACCTTTTCCAGACTATCGTAAGACAAGGTGACACATGCGATCCCAACGACCAGCTAACCTGCTGCTGCCGCTGTTTCTGACTGTACTCGTCTCAAACGCAGCAGTCGCCCAGCAGCCTCCGTTACAGGAACTGCTGAAACAGGGAAAAACAAGGACTGCAGTTGCAACACTCACTCAGATAGTCAACTCTCGGCCAGAAGACCATCAGGCCTCTTTTGAACTCGGGATCGCACAGTTTCTGGTCGCCATCGAAGATCTGGGGCAGGCTCAGTATCGTTATGGACTACTCGGTGGCCGACGTCTCATGCTGCCGCTCACGCGGCTCCCCGTGCCCGAAAATAACAGCCCCCAACTCCTGTCGTGGCAGGCTGCCCGCGACGTGATTCGCCACTTCCGGGATTCGCTGCTGCAGGCCGAAACGACGCTGTCCAGGGTCAAACCTTCGGAAGTTCGTGTGGCCCTCGATTTCGCAGCGATTCACCTCGATTTGAATGGCAACGGCCAGCCAGCCCCCGAGGAATCTCTGCTGTTTATCTTCAACGCGATCTCCCGACAGCAAACCCCAGCTCAGCCCGCAGAAAACGAAAACACTCTGATCCATTTTGATGATGGAGATGTCCTCTGGCTCAGAAGCTACTGCCACATCCTTTCGGCCACCTGCGAAATGATGCTGGCGTACGACTGGAAGGACCTGTTTGAACGCACAGCGCACCTGTTTTATCCGCGAGTCGAAACGCCCTACAACTACCTCGCCCGCGAGGGCACCGGCCCCTTTGCCGGATTTCACGCGGGGAATGCTCTCGATCTCGTGGCCTTCATTCACTGCATCAACTTTCCTCTGATGGAAGCCGATGCCATGAAACGAGCACTCGCTCACCTTGAGGCTGTCCCACCACTCAGCCGGCAATCATGGAAACTGATCAACGCGGAAACCGACAATGATCGGGAATGGCTTCCCAATCCTCAGCAATCAGCAGCTTTCAGCCAGTCATTTCGCATCTCGCCCGCCATGCAGACACAGTGGCTCAGAATGCTCGATGAGATTGAACTTATCCTGCAGGGGAAACGATTGCTGCCGTTCTGGCGAGGCATTCCGGGAGGTATCGCTCCCTTCGCCGATACGATCCCGACAAATGCGGAACTCGGTATCAATCTCCGCAAGGTCTTCATGGAACCACAACGCTTTGACCTCGTCCTGTGCCTCCAGGGAACCGGCCTGCACCCGTTCCTTGAAAAGGGGCCCATCACTCAGCCCCGGACCTGGGCGGAAATCAACTCCGCGTTTCAGGGTCAATTCCTGATCTTTTCACTCTGGATCAACTAACAGTCAAACCAGGGCCGCAAGTCGGTCCCACTCAGTACTCAGGGTACGTCTTCCAAAGACACTGTATCTTCCACGACCGTAAAACGCGGCCCCCTGCTCCTTCGTGCCTCGTGAAAACCGCCGCCCGACTTCGATCCTGACCACGACTCATGTGCCATGACTCGCCTGCAGCCTGTGCACTCGTCACTGGTGGGAATGCTCCGCGCCGGGAAATTCTCCGCCCCGCACCTGCTCCACATAATCCCGCACAGCCTTGTCCGCCTGTTTGCGCAGTTCACCGAATTCCTTCAGAAACCGCGGACGAAAACCCTCATTCAGCCCCAGCATGTCAGGCCCCACCAGCACCTGACCTGTACAACGCGGTCCAGCTCCTATGCCAATGGTCGGAATGGCCAGACTGGCTGTGATCCTGCCCGCTATGTCCTCCGGAATCAATTCAAGGATCAGAGCAAATGCTCCGGCATCCTCAGCAGCTCTCGCATCGTCCAGTAACTGCTGCTCCTGCCGCTGAATCTTTCCCATGCCCCCAAGCTGGCGAACAGCCTGAGGACGCATGCCAATATGCGCCATCACCGGAATGTCCGCACGCCCCAGCCCGCGAATCGTCTCCGATTGAATCGCGCCCCCCTCCAGCTTCACCGCATCGGCGCCAGTTTGCTTAATAATCCGCCCCGCATTGCGAATCGCCTGCTTCACACTGACCTGATAACTCATAAAGGGCATGTCAACCACAACCAACGCGCGTCGCACGGCACGCACCACCATCTCGCCGTGATAGATCATCTGTTCCAGCGTCACAGGCAACGTCGTTGAATGGCCCTGAACGACCATCGCCAGACTGTCACCCACAAGAATACTGTCGACACCAGCCTGATCAAAGATTCCAGCCCAGAGGTAGTCATAGGCTGTCAGCATGGTCAGCCTGCGATCAGTGCCAGCCGCAGAGCGAAAGAATGGCACGGTGATTTTCTTTACGGAATTCTGCATAGCGTTGTCTGTCGGGAAGAACCAGGATGCGGTGCGAAGTCCCCTGCCAGCAAACTTCAGACGAGTTCAGAATTCAGGTCTTCTGACCATGGCGCGGACAATGTTTTCGCTCGTCTTGCCGATCGTCAGAGCGTCTCTTTGACTATCGGGTTGGTCAGCGTCCCGATTCCGGAAATGCTGATCGAAACCTCGTCTCCATGCTGCAGCGTGAAGTTGTCGTCTGGAACAATTCCAGTTCCCGTCATCAGAAATGCACCGTCAGGAAGATCGTTTTCACGAAACAGCCAGCCAGCCAGTTCTTCCGGCGTCCGCTTCATCTGACTGAGCTTCGTGGTCCCGGAAAACACAGATGTTCCGGATCGGCGTATCTCCAGCGAAATATCCACGGACTCCGGTTCCAGAGGTGCCTCGGCCAGCAGAATGCAGGGCCCCAGTCCTGCACACTGCCGATACAACTTCGCCTGCGGCAGATACAGCGGATTCTCACCTTCAATGTCACGGGCCGACATGTCATTGCCAATTGTATAGCCCACAATCTGTCCATGTCGGTTGAGCACCAGAGTGAACTCAGGTTCCGGAACACTCCACGAACTGTCACAACGAACTCGCAAAGCCTGGCCCGGGCCAGCAACACGCGAAGGTGTGGCTTTGAAAAACAATTCCGGTCGATCCGCGGTATACACCTTGTCATAGTTGGAAGCAGCCGATTCAGACTCCTCCATCCTCGCAATCTGGCTTCGCTTGTAGGTCACACCGGCCGCCCAAACCTCCTGAAGATCCAGCGGTGCCAGCACTGTCACCTCAGACAGAGACAACGGACGCGTATCCGGCTTCAGAAGAAACCGAGCCAACCCGGCCGGATCAGCTGAATTCAGAATATCCATCAGAGAATGACAGTTGTTGATTTGGGTCAGATCCAGCGGCTGAACTTCTGCGTCATGCATCACCGCAACTCGCATAGAACCATCAACCAGCCGAATCTTGCAAAGCTTCACGTTCTTTTCCCAACTGAAAAACCGAGACCACGCATCAATCAATGTCCACGCACGACCAGTGCAGACAATATTCCCCTCAACATAGTCTATCGGCTGACCACTGAATTCGCCAGAGGTCCGACCGATACACTCACATCACCGCCACTCGATTCTCCTGACCAGATCGCCCCGCAGAATGGTCGCTGCCGCGCCAGAGATCGCTGCCAGGAAGCAATCCTGCTGCCACAACGCCAGACTTCCTCCGGAATACGCCATGAATGTTTACAACGAAAAAATCCTCCTGAAATCCGATTTTTCAGATTCGAAAAAGTCGGTTTTTCTGGTGAAAAAATAGCGCATCCTTTCGCTCCGGACATTGTCCTGCTGGAGAAGCCGGGATCACATCGTTAGAGTCCCGAAAGATTCTGTCACTTCTGCTGCCTTCTCCCGGCACCAAACATGTGTCTCTCAACACGCCGGCCCCGCAAGCCCGGCCGCAAAGTGAGGCTCCGGTTGCCACAAGTCCAGCAAAGGACTGGGTTGCCAGACCTTTCCTTTTCCTCGCCGCTGCGAATTTGACACCCTGTCGTACTCCGGCTGCAGTCAGTTTTCGGTTCCCTGAACAATAATGGCGCTGCTATGGCACTCCTGAATGGTCCAGACTTTTCCTCCAATTCCCTCATCCCCGCGATCGCCCAGGATGCAGAAACGGGTGATGTTCTTATGATGGCCTGGATGAACGAAGACGCCTGGCAGGAAACCCTCCGCACCGGACGCGTCTGCTACTACAGCCGCAGCAGAAAAAAACTCTGGCGCAAGGGTGAGGAAAGCGGAAATGTTCAGGAACTCAAGGCCGCCTATTTCGACTGCGATGGAGACACACTGCTGCTGAAAGTCCACCAGATTGGCAATGCCGCCTGCCATGAAGGTTATCGATCCTGCTTCTTTCGCAGAATAAACCCTGAAGATCGCAGTGTCACAGTCGAAGGCACTCGAGTGTTCGATCCCGCACTGGTCTACCACAAGTAGCACCTGCCCGACTTCGTCCGTCCCAGTTCACGCACTCCATGCACCTTGCCCGTGAAAGTCGTCCCATGTCCAGCCGCATCCTGAAACTCGGTATCCCGGCCGGTAGCCTCCAGGAATCCACTGCCGCACTCTTCAGCCGCGCAGGCTATAACATCAAGTTTGCGTCCCGATCCTACTTCCCCACGGTCGACGATCCCGAAATTGAATGCATGCTGATCCGGGCCCAGGAAATGGCCCGATATGTCGAAAACGGTATCCTCGATGCCGGGATCACCGGGTACGACTGGATCCTCGAAACCGGGTCCAGTGTCCACGAAGTCTGCGAATTGGTCTTCTCAAAGGTCAGCCGAAGACCCGTCCGCTGGGTGCTCTGCGTCCCCGAAGATTCCCCCGTAAAAACCGTTGCGGACCTGCAGGGAAAACGCATCGCCACAGAAGTCGTCGGATTGACCACCCGCTTTCTCGCCGAACGCGGTGTCACTGCTCAGGTCGAATTCTCCTGGGGAGCAACCGAGGTCAAACCCCCAAAACTCGCCGATGCAATCGTCGAAGTGACCGAAACCGGCAGCTCGCTCCGCGCCAATAATCTCCGAATCGTTGAGGAACTCCTCCAGAGCACAACCCGGTTCATCGCGAACAAAGCCGCATGGTCCGATCCGTGGGTTCGTACAAAAATTGAAAATATCGCTCTGATGCTTCAGTCCTGCCTCGAAGCCGAAGGCAAAGTGGGACTGATGATGAATACCCTCGAACAAAACCTCAACTCCGTCCTCTCAATCCTCCCTGCGCTCCAGAAACCCACCGTTTCTCATCTCTCCGACCCCGCCTGGGTCGCACTCAATACCATCGTGGACGAAAACATCGTCCGCTCGATCATCCCACGCCTGAAACAAGCCGGCGCACGAGGCATCGTTGAGTATCCAATCAGCAAAATTATCGACTAACTCCCAACACCCCCTAACTTCAGGACTTCGTCCCTGAACCCACAATTTCCAGCTGTTTTCCACGCCAACACCGCAGAAAACAAACCAGGCAATCTGCGCAAAGACTACCACTTGTTACACCTGTAGGCATTTTCCCACAGCAATCTGAAGCCGAACCGCATTTCAAACTGCGAACCTTCCGCTCAATCGCTACAGAGCGACGATATCCCTCTCAGCCCGATGAAACGATTTCCACATTGTGTGGAATCAGGGATTTTTGCCGACAGATGCGTCGCTCGCAGTGACTCCGATGCAGTTGTTGGCAGGTTGATCAGACTATTGAGGCGAAACCTTCGGGAGGAAGGAACCGCTTCGACGGGTCATTGATGATCGCGAGGGATTGCAGATGGTCAGACGATCATGGAAGGCACTCCTGTCCAGTATGGCCCTTTGCGGGACACTGGCAGCAACGAATGTCGCTTTCGCCGCCGGCGAAAGCTGTTCAGATGGATGCGGAAACGGTTCAGGTTGTGCTGGCAATTGCCAGAGCTGCGACCAGATCTTCTCCGAAGCAGGTCAGAAACTCACAGACCAACTCGCATCAATGAGTGCCTGTGGAAATGGCTGCGGCAATGGCGATTCCAGCTGCTGCGCCCCATCCTCAGTGTGTGATGATGCATGCGGCGATCTCCTCGGAGATGCCTGCGGAGAAGGCTGCGATGGAGGCCTGTTCGGCGAATCCGGAAGCGGAATCGAATTCGGGGGCTGGACACAGTTCGGTTACCAGAATAACCCGGACGGTGCCTTCACCGGCAACGGAGCCTTCAACAATGTCAACTTTGGCGCCGGCTACAACAACGCCAAAGAATGGGGTGTCTTCGGCCTGAATCAGCAGGGACTCTACCTGAACAAGACGGCTGATGGCTCCAACGGCCTCGGACTCGGCTTCCGTGCAGAAGCGATCTACGGGATCGATGGTAACGAAGCCCAGTCTTTCGGAAACAACTTCGGTCGTTATGACTACGACGAAAAATGGAACCACGGCATCTACGAATGGGCACTGCCTCAGCTCTACGCTGAAGCCGCCGTCGGTGATCTGTCCGTAAAGCTCGGGCACTTCTACACCCCGATCGGATACGAAGTCATTCCATCCGGAGGTAACTTCTTCCTGAGCCGTCAGGTGACCTTCTACAACAGCGAGCCATTCACCCACACCGGGGTGCTGGGTTCCTATGCGGCCGGAGATAACCTGACCATCCTGAGCGGCTGGACACTCGGTATGGACTCAGGGTTTGATCAGCTCAACAACGGAAACTCATTCCTCGGTGGTTTCATCTACAACCTCTCCGACGCAACAGCGTTGACCTACATGATGACCGCCGGAAACCTCGGCTGGCGCGGCGATGGCTCCATCAATAGCGTGGTTCTGTCCCACAACTGGACGGATGTCATTCAGTCCGTTCATCAGTTCGACGTTCTTGGATCCAACCTCGGCGGCAGCTTCGCGCAGACAGGCATCTCTGACAACTCCACCGGTCAGATCAACTACCTGTTCTACACCATCAATGAGCAGCTGAAGGCCGGGGTTCGCCAGGAATGGTATAAGGCCGACAGCGTGTCCTACAACACCGTCACCTACGGTGTGAACATCAAGCCGGCTGACATCCTTGTCATCCGACCGGAAGTTCGCCACATGTGGTCTCCAGGTGCTTCCGTCGGCGGACAGGGACATGATGACCTGTTCAACCAGACCGTGTTCGGTATCGACGCCATCCTGACCTACTGATCGTTCTGCCACTGCTACTCAAGCCCAAAGCCGCGACAGGATTTTTCCTGTCGCGGCTTTTTTTACAGCTGTCGTCAGCTTCGATCGCCCCCAGGCTGAAGATCAAATCGCCCTGACGAACTCGTGTGTCTCCTCAAGGTGCAACAGAGCTCGCTCAGTGCCCATATTAAACAATGTCCGTCCACTCGCCCGCCAATTGCCGTCAGACCAGACAAAAACAGCACACGCCTCCCTGACCATCGAAACCGCCTCTACGCCCTCCATCTCGCCACCCGCCACCGCCTCAAAAGACAAATTCACAGCGGATAACACCCACCATTGCCCGTTTTCACGCTCCCGCAGCAGTACCCGCTCAGACAGCCAACTGCACTCCGCCCAATGTAAGCCGCGAGGCTTCCCCTGCGCCGCCGCTGTTCGGAAATACTCCTCCCGCAGGAACATCTCGTTTCGCAGAAATCCCCCACTTAATCTCCGGACCCTGAAACCATTCAACACGTTCCAGACAAGTCGTCGCGGAAACCGACCAGAACTCCCCCCCATTTCAGAAACTCCTTAATCCACCAGACACCACTTCCACCAATCCGCCGAAAACGCATCCGTCATCCGACTTGCTCAACACCCGGCACACATCAATCTCCCCGAATCCCTCTCCGCTGTCCGACATTCAGTTGCGTCGTGCCACACAATCGACATACTCACAAAACAGCACCTTCAAATCACGTGCCAAGCCAAACCGTGACTCCACATTCCCCTGACAACCCTCTGCTACCATCCTGCCATGGAATCTCCAGTGAACACATTCCACCGGCCACGCCTCTGTCAACTTCTCACCATCGCCTCGCGAATACTTCTGTCAGGTTGGGTCGGCGGCGCAGTCCTCTTCGTCATCACCAGCGTCGCAGAACAAAGCCATCCAGGTTTTGACTCCTTCATCCGCGACCAACTGGCCACGATCCGCTTTCCCCTGTACTACCAGTTCTGCTGGTTGACCCTCGGAACCTCGCTGCTCTGCACCGCGGCCGCACTCCTCCTCCAGGCCCGGCCACGCAACTCACGCCTCACACTTTCCGCAATACTGTCCTGCATCGCGCTGCTGATCGCAGTAATCGATTACCTATGGATCTATAAACCGCTCCAATCACTCATCTCTCCGCCTGGGCAAACCCGGACCCCGGCTTTCACCACGCTCCATGAACAATCAAAACTTGCTAACGAAACGCACCTCGCAATCGCCCTCATCTCAGCTCTGATTCTCTGCTCCTGCCCAAACACCATCACTGGAAAACCGCCCGCAGAAAATCCCTGAACGGAGTCACCTCGCGAGATCCCCTCTCAGCAACTGCTGACTTAAACACACACACAACCTACAATCACCTTGGAATCCCCGAGACAGCTCACCCATCCCGAAAACATTTTCCAAAACAACTACGGCCCCGGAACATGCAGATCGCAGAAATTTTTCAATCCATCCAGGGCGAAGGACCATGGGCCGGCACCTGCTCCCTGTTCATTCGCACCTCCGGGTGCAATCTGAGATGCTGGTTCTGCGACACCCCCTATACCTCATGGAAACCAGAAGGCTCAGCCTGGACCACTGATGAACTATTCCACCGTGTGGCCGAGTCGGATGCTCCGGACGTCGTACTGACCGGTGGCGAACCCCTCCTTGTGCCCGAACTCCCTGATCTCGCCCGCCACTGCCAGGGCCTTGGAAAACGCGTCACCATCGAAACCGCCGGTACCGTATTCCAGCATGTCTCCTGTGATCTCATGGCAATCTCACCAAAACTGCCCAACTCAACACCCGATGACCCCCGCTGGAAACATCGACACGACAGCACCCGCTTCCAACCCGAGGTTGTCTCCAACCTCCTTCAGCACACCAACGGCATACTCAAATTCGTCATCGATAACCCCCTCGATATCAACGAGGTCATATCATGGCTTCGACACGTCCCCGCCGCCTCACCCTCCATAGTCTGGCTGATGCCCCAAGCCAGAACACGCGAACAACTCCGAGAAAAATCCGAATGGCTCCGAGAGTTGGCCCGAAAATACGGCTTCAACTTCTCGTCCAGACTTCACGTCGAAATGTTTGGCGACACCCGAGGCACATAACCACGCCCGACTCCCACCCAGGACCCGACCATCGCCGCATAGCCGCAACAAACCAGTCGACATAAAAAAACCCCGGGGCCTCCAGGGCACCGGGGTTCATAACCCGTTTGAACAAAGTCCTGATCACGTAGTGGCTTCAACAGCCGGTGCAGATCTCCGCCGAGTCTTCTCGCGATCTCTCTCGCCAACAAACTCGATAATGGCACGCTCACCAGCGTCGCCCAGCCTCACACCCGCCAATCGCACCACGCGAGTATAGCCACCATCGCGTGTCTCGAACCGAGCGGCCAACTCGTCGAACAGAATATCAACAGCCAATGAATCCCGGAGCTCCGAAAACGCCCGACGACGCAAAGCAAGAGCAGGGGCAGTCACCCGAACCCAATTGCGGCCCGCCTCAGACGCACGCCAGTTCTTCCACTCGTCTGAACCTCGCTCAGCCGTCGTCGAAAACTCTGCGGCCGACGCTGTGTGTCTCGCAGCCTTCCTCGCCATCGTGACCAGTTTCTCAACGATCGGTCGAAGCTCCTTCGCCTTAGGAACGGTTGTCACAATACGCCCACGAACCTTCGGCGCCTGCTCATCACCATCCACAAGTCGAACAGTACGTATCAGACTCACCGCCATGTTCCTGAACATGGCCTTCCGGTGAGACGCATTTCGACCAAGTTTACGCCCAGCACATCGATGTCTCATGACCGAGACTCACTCAACAAAATTTCATGATTCCTATGGCACCCGAGCCGATCCCGGATCACACCCAACACTATTTCAACTGCTGGTTCGGCAATCGCATACCGAGACGCAGATCAATGTTTCCAAGACGCTCACGAACCTCATCCAAGGTCGTCTCGCCAAAGTTTCTCACCTGCAGCAACTCATCCTCCGACCGTACGACAAGATCCCTCACCGTGTTGATACCAACAGATTCAAGACAATTCGTCGCTCTAACAGACAAATTGAGCTCAGCAAGGCTCTTATTCAGCTTCTCCTCGAGCTCCATGTCGACCGGCGAGTAATTAGTCGCCTCGCTCATGTTAATCAGACCACCCTCCGGACCCGCCTCCGGTCCAGGTTCGCGGAAGGTAATAAAGCAGTTCAAATGCTTACGAAGAATCTTGGCGGCTTCCACCAAGGCCATCTCAGGCACGATGGTGCCATTGGTCCAGATCTCAAGGTTCAACTTGTCGTAGTTAGTCCTCTGACCAACACGAGTCTCTTCGATCAGGTGCCTCACACGAGTAATCGGTGAAAACGCGGCATCCAACGGAATAATACCAACCTCAGGCTCGTGCTGATACTGCTCTGTAGCAGGCACATAACCCCGACCATTCTCGACTGTCATCTCGACATGGAACGGAACGTCGTCCGTCATCGTCGCAATCACAAGATCGCGGTTGATCACAACCACTTGGTCATCGCAAATGACGTCAGCGCCAGTAACCACGCCCCGAGTGTGCTTCTCAATTCGCAGAGTCTTGCTGGAGGCACTGTGGTTCTTCACGACCAAAGATTTCAGGTTCAGGCAGATGTCGGTCACATCCTCAACCACACCAGGAATCGTTGTGAACTCATGCTGTATGCCCTGAATCCGCACACGGGTGATCGCGGACCCCTCGAGACTGCTCAACAAGATCCTGCGCAGTGAATTTCCCACTGTCGATCCAAAACCGCGCTCAAACGGCTCAGCTGTGAACCGTCCGTAAGTGGCAGTTCGCGTCTCCCGGTCAACAGCTACCCGACTGGGCAACTCAAGTCCACGCCAGCGAATCCTCATCTCATACCCCCAATTTTCAACTCGGCAACCTCAGTCCGCTCACACACGTCGACGCTTCGGCGGCCGACATCCGTTGTGAGGCAATGGCGTCACGTCCTCGATCGATTTGATAGCCAAACCCGAGGCCTGCAGCCCAGTGATCGCACTCTCGCGACCAGCCCCCGGCCCCTTGACCCGAACTTCAACTTCACGAACGCCGACCTTTGACGCCTTCTCAGCGACCGTCTCAGCAGCACGCTGTGCAGCGAAGGGAGTACTCTTGCGAGATCCCTTGAAGCCCACGGTACCCGCAGTGGCCCAGCAAATCACGTCACCAGCCGCGTCAGTCATGGTCACGATCGTGTTGTTGAACGTCGCCTTGATGTAGGCGACGCCCTTGTTCACATTACGACGGATTTTCTTCTTTTTAACCTTGGCCACAGTCAGATCTCACACAAAATTTTTCCAATGCACCTGAACCGCTAATATCACTTCAGGTCCTTCACGCCCTTCTTGCCGGCGACAGTCTTCTTCCGCCCCTTGCGCGTCCTGGCATTGGTTTTCGTACGCTGCCCACGCACCGGCAAGCCCTTACGATGCCTCACACCACGGTAGCACTGAATCTCTCGAAGACGGCCGATTTCCTGCTGCACCTTACGACGCAACGGACCCTCAACCACATAGTTCTTGTCGAGGTGATTCGTGATCCGAGCAACCTCGTCCTCAGACAACTCACCAGCCCGCACATGTGGGTCCACACCCAACTCATAGCAAATCTGCACGGCCAAATACGGGCCAATTCCATACAAATAGCTCAACGAAATGTACGTCGGCTTATTGTTCGGGATGTCCACACCAAGCACACGAGGCATCGCAACAACTCCAAATTACTCGATGAAATCAGCCTTGACGCTGCTTGTGACGTGGGTTCGATGAGCAGATCACGAAAATCTTTCCGCGACGCCGCACAAGTTTACAGAAGTCACAAATACGCTTAACGCTGGAACGGACTTTCATCACTTCACCATCAGAAAAACGTTGTCAGGCTCAGGCCTAATTCTCAGAATCCAAAAGCCCTGGATAATTACGCATCACAAGGTGCGAATCAATCTTCTGCACCAAATCCAGCGCCACTGAAACAATGATCAACAACCCAGTGCCGCCAAAAAAGCTGGCGGTCACAAAGTCGTCCGTAATCGTGTTCGAAATAATCGTAGGAATCACCGCAATCACAGCAAGGAACGCTGCTCCGACATACGTGATCCGCAGCATGACCTGCTCAAGATGAGCTGCTGTGCGACTCCCCGGTCGATATCCCGGGATAAAGCTGCCACTGTCTTTCAAATTCTCCGCCATGTCCTTCGGGTTGAACGTGATCGCAGTCCAGAAGTAACAGAAGAAGTAAATCAGCAGAATGTACCCACAACTGTACACGAAACCCTGGCCGGGTGCAAACAGGCTGCCAGTCCAATCCAACCACTGACCCAACCCGCTCTCCCCAAAGACCCGACCAAGCTGTCCAAACAGAAAGAATGGAATCATCAACAAACTCGATGCGAAGATGATCGGCATCACCCCGCTCTGATTCACTCGCAATGGCAACCACTGACGGTTGCCGCCACTCACCCGACGTCCTCTTACGTGCTTCGCGCTCTGGATCGGAATGCGTCGCTGGCCCTGCGTGATGAACACAACCACCGCAATCACCGCCACAAAGACCACCATCATCACCAAAAGCCGCTCGATCCCAAACTCAGTGCCAATACCCACGCCCTTCGTCCGGATCCCCTCAACCCACTTCGTAACAATCGCGGGCATCCTAGCCAAAATACCTGCCATAATCAGCAAGCTGATCCCGTTACCAATGCCGTAGGCGTCAATCTGCTCGCCAATCCACATCAGGAAAACCGTGCCAGCAGTCATGACCAGCGTGCCAAACACTATCCAATGCACCCCGGTGTACTCCGCCAGTATGCTGCCGCCCTGGGCACCCGCACCCCGCATGGACCATAAGAGCGCAAAGCTCTGAAACGCACACACCACGACCGTGGCGTAACGCGTGTACTCATTGATCCTCCGCCGCCCCGATTCACCCTCTTTCTGGATTGCCTCCAGCGGTGGATAAACCGTCGCCAACAGCTGGAAGACAATCGATGCCGTAATGTATGGCATGATCCCCAGCCCAAACACCGAGCCGCTCTGGAGTTCTGTCGCCGCAAAAACCGAAACGACCTGCAGCAGCCCGCCGATGCCTTCTTTGCTTCCAGTCTTCGCGTTGTTCATGACTTCCGCCACTTTGGCGTGATCGATGAACGGCAAAGTGATATGGAAGCCAAGCCGGTAAACGGCAAGCAGAACGATCGTCAACAGAATCTTGTTGCGCAGCTCAGGGATCCGAAATACGGTCAGCAGTTTGGAAAACATACCGCCCACACCCTCTCACAAACGCCGACCAATTCGCTTCCGATCCCTACACCAGGACCAAACTCACTCAGATACGCGTTCCACAGTACCGCCAGCCGCAACAATCTTCGCCTCTGCAGACGCAGAAAAACGGTGCGCAACAACCTTCAGCGACACAGACAGCTCGCCGTCGCCCAACACCTTGACTTCGTCGAACCGTGTGGCGACCAGCCCTTTGGCGACCAGCAACTCGGGTGTCACTTCTGAACCAGTCTCGAAGTTCTCACCCAACAAACCCACATTTACCACCGCAACCTCAGCAGCGAACTGGTTGTTGCTGAAGCCTCGCTTCGCGACGCGGCGAAACAAAGGCATCTGCCCGCCCTGAAATCCCCGGCGAGTCGAAGACCCAGAGCGGCTGAAGAAGCCCTTGTGCCCGCGACCAGATGTCTTGCCATGACCAGAACCCACACCGCGACCGATACGCTTCCGCGGTTTGCGTGGTTGAATACCCGTCTGCACGTCGTTCAAAATCACAGCGTCACCCCTCGCAATCGCTCAATCTGTTCCCGTGTCCGCAGTTTCTTCAGGGCGTCAAACGTCGCCTTGACAAGATTCAGCGGATTCGTCGATCCATAAGCCTTCGTCAGAATGTCAGTAATGCCTGCTGCCTCAACAACCGACCGCACGCAGTCCCCTGCGATCACGCCAGTACCAGGCTTAGCGGGCAACAACAACACCTTGGACGACCGAAACTCTCCGATCACCTGATGAGGGATCGTCGTGCCGACAATCGGAACACTCACCTGAGACCGATTGCTCTGCTTCGTCGCCTTCTCAACAGCCTGCGGCACCTCAATGGCCTTGCCATACCCATACCCCGCGCGACCATTGCCGTCCCCGGTGACCACAAGTGCCGCGAAACTGAATCGTCGCCCACCCTTGACCACGCACGCACAACGACGAATCTGAACTACTTTTTCGCCAGAATCACCCTTAACTTCCGCTGTCGACACAGGCCACCCCGTCATTGCCAAAGAATCAGAAATTCAGCCCTGCTTCACGAGCAGCGTCCGCAAGCGCAGCGACCCGTCCGTGATACCGAAACGCGCCGCGGTCAAAAATCACTTCCACAATTCCAGCCGCCTTAGCCCGCTCGGCAATCAAGCGCCCAACCTTGGCTGCTGCTTCGATGTCGCCACCAACACCACCCGGCCCCGACAGCGAGCTGTCAACCGTATTGGCAGCCACCAATGTCCTTCCAGCCGCGTCATCGATGATCTGAGCATACATGTGCCGGTTGCTTCGGAATACCGACAACCGCGGCCGTCCGTGCGCACTACGACTGACCCGGTTTCTCACACGAAACCGACGTCGCTCTTCCTGTTTTGCCATTCGGGAACGAATACTCATCGCTTACACCACACCGCAAAAGTTTACTTCGATCCAAACGCCTTACCAGCCTTACGCCGGACATGCTCGTCCTGATACTTAATGCCCTTGCCCTTGTAGGGCTCCGGCGGCCGCACAGCCCTCACCTCGGCTGCAAACTGACCACATGCCTGCTTGTCACAACTCTTGACAATCACGTGTGTCGGGTCAGGAACCTCACACTTGGTACCAGCGGGAACTTCCAGAACCACTTTGTTGGCGAACCCAACCTGCAGAGTCAGCTTCGTGCCGGACAGACTGGCGTTGTAGCCCACGCCGGTAATCTCCAGCTTCTTCTCAAATGGTTTCACCACGCCTGCCACCATGTTGTGGATCAGGCTCCGCGTCAAACCGTGCAAGGCCTTGCTGGACCGCTTATCGTCCGGACGGGTCACATTGACAACAGCGCCGTCAACAGCCACACCCATCGTCGAATGCACACTCAGGTGCAACTCGCCCGCAGGGCCCTTCGCCGACACCCGACTGCCCTCAACCGTCACCTTAACCCCTGCGGGGACAGCAACAGGCTTTTTTCCAATTCGTGACATCTGACCAACACCTTATGTCCAGCGAAACCACCCTAACCCTACCACACCTGGCAAAGCAACTCGCCACCCACACCCTGTCGTCGTGCCTCTCGGTTGCTGAGCACGCCCTTCGAGGTCGACAGAATGGATATCCCGGTCCCCTGTCGAACGTCCTTCATGTCGCCGGCGCCCACATACACACGGCAGCCGGGCTTCGAAATTCGTTCCACATGCTGAATCACCTGCTCGCCATTCGGACCGTACTTCAGGTTGACTCGCAGGACCTTGTGACCAGCGTCCTCAAGAACCTCGTGATCCCACACAAAACCCTCTCGCTGTAATGCTTCCACAACAGCGATCTTCAACTGCGAGCAAGGCAAGTCGACAAAAGGCCGCTCGACTCGCACACCATTCCGAATACGTGTCAGAAGGTCAGCAATTGGATCTGTCATCATAACGCACCCGCCCCTGTTCTTACCAACTGGCCTTCTTCACGCCCGGGATCAACCCATCGAGCGACAGATTTCGGAAACAGATTCTGCACACCTTGAATTTACGATACACGGCACGAGGACGCCCACACAACACACACCGATGCTCGATTCGACTACTGAACTTCGGCGTCCGCTTGGCCTTCTCGATCTTCGCTTTGCTAGCCATCTCAATACCCTGCTCGTTGGAAAAACGCAATGAACTCAGCCATCTGCTCTGAAGGGCATCCCGAATGCCTTGAGCAATGCACGCCCCTCTTCGTCGGACTTCGCCGTGGTGACGATCGTAATGTTCATCCCCTGGACCGCGGTGACGGTCTCAGGATCGATCTCCGGAAACACCACCTGCTCGCTCAAACCGCAGTTGTAGTTGCCGTGACCGTCAAACCCCTTCGCGCTCACGCCACGAAAGTCGCGTACTCGCGGCAAAGCAAGCGTGATCAACCGATCGAGGAAATCATACATCCGACGGCCACGCAACGTTACTCGACAACCAATCGGCTGACCCTCACGCAGACGAAAACCGGACACCGACTTCTTCGCTCGGCAAATCTGCGCCTTCTGGCCGGACAACTGAGTCAAGTGCTCGGCGGCCTGATCCAGTTTCTTCCTGTCCTCAACCGCTTTGCCAACGCCCATGCTCACGACAATCTTGTCGAGCCGTGGCAGCGAGTGGATGTTCGTGCGCCCCAGAGTTGCCTGAAGCTCGCCAACAATCCTGCCTCTGTACTCTTCCATCAAACGAGTCATGACCAATCCACCCCTGTCTCAGACAACTTCGCTCGCCAGCGACACAATCTTCATGAACTTACGGTCTCGCAATTCACGAGCCACTGCTCCGAAAATACGAGTCCCTTTAGGATTCCCATCATTGTCGACAATGACGATCGCGTTCCGGTCGAAGCGGACGTACGATCCATCAGGACGACGGGCCGACTTCTTGACACGCACGACCACACCTTTGACCACCGAGCCAGCCTTGATTGCGCTACCAGCAAGGCTCTTCTGCACGCTGACCACCACAATATCACCAAGGCTGGCATAACGCCGCCTTGTCCCACCGAGCACCTTAATGCACCGGGCAGACTTTGCTCCCGAATTGTCCGCGACGTCGAGCAGCGTTTGCATCTGTATCATCTGAGCACCCTAAACAAAGCTTTTCCCAGCGGTCAACCGGCAGAACCCGAAACTTCTGAGGACACCACTCGGACCAGTTTCCACCGCTTCAATCGTGAGGCCGGTGGGGCTTCCTCAATTTCGACGACATCGCCCTTGCGAGCGACGTTAGACTCATCATGCACGTGGCACACAGTGCGCCCACGGATGATCTTCCCGTATTTGGCATGCTTCATCTTGCGGTCAATCTCGACGCGCAGAGTCTTTGCCAAACCAGCACTTGCCACCGTTCCAATCAATGTCTTCTTCATACCCTGCGAAACCTTCAGTGCCCGAACAAACGAACCAGCCAACCTAGGATTGCTCACGCTCACGCCGAACCGTCAGGATCTGCGCAATCCTGCGTCGCAGCTTCTTCGCGTTCGTCGGCACATCGTTACGCTCAGTCGCGGCTTGAAGACGCAACCGAAACAACGACTCCTGAGCCCCACGGAGCTCATGATCCAACTGCTCGCTGGACAATTCACGAATAGACGATGCTTTGGACATCCACTACCTCAACTCTCAGATCTCTGGCCGACGGCCGACAAGCCTCACCCGAATCGGCAACTTGTGCGCAACACGGCTGAAACAACTCTTTGCAGTGTCCTGGCTGACGCCGCCCAATTCAAACAAAACAGTACCAGGCTTAACAACGGCAACCCAACGGTCTGGCTCGCCCTTACCCTTACCCATTCGAGTTTCCAGCGGTCGCGCCGTGACAGGCTTCTGCGGAAAAATGCGAATGAAAACTTTGCCTTCACCACGGACATATTGGTTTGCGGCGATTCGGCATGCTTCGATTGTCTGGCCCGTAACGTGCCCAGCATCCAACGACTGCAATGCCCACTCACCGAACACAACCGTGTTTCCACGGGTTGCGTTACCTTTTATACGTCCTCTTTGGCTTTTTCGATGCTTGACCCGCTTTGGCATTAGAGCCATCTGCAGACTCCTCGGTTGAATAGTCGCCCAAATCGATCCACACTTTTACACCAATAATACCCATCGCAGTCTTCGATTGGGCAAACCCATACTC
>CAIYBH010000400.1 GCA_903924405.1 uncultured Planctomycetaceae bacterium
ACCACGGACCACGGACCACGAACCACGAACCACGAACCACGTTGCTTTCCCGTAACGATCCCGGGCAAGAGACAGGTCATGTTCGGGATTGTTATTTCTGGTAGATCGGGAGGAAGTGGTATTTGACGGAGAGGCTGAGGATGGCCATGGCTGTGCAGTAGACTGCGCCGTGGTTGCGTTCTTCGCCGTTTTCGGCCAGCCAGGAGCCGTCGGCCGCCTGTTTGGGGAGTAGCATTTCCTGGACGAGCTGGCGGGCGGTTTCAGCGTGTTCGCCGCCACGCTGGTACATGCCCTGTGCATAATAGTAGGTGCCGTATGAACTGAAGCGTTCCTTCCACTGAGGCGGGTGTTCAAGAAGCCAGTCGGCGGCTCCGATGGTCAGGGGTGAGTCGTATTCGCCACAGACCTGCATGGCAAGCAGGCCAGCGGCGGTCATGGTGAAGGTGGGGTTGCTGCGATTGGGTTCATAGCAAAAACCGCTGGCTTTTTTTTCGGGAAGGCCATTGCGATCCAGCGGTGAGGCGTAGGAGCGTTTCAGGTATTCGACGGCGTCGGAGATGGCTGAGGCAGGCACATTCAGTCCGTCGTTTTTGGCAGACCGCAATGCCATCAGTTGCCAGACGGAAACGCTCAGATCCGCATCTGCCGCGGCAGGCGTGTATCTCCAGCCGCCACGGGCCTGCACGGGCTTGCGGGTTTTCTGAGAACTGAGGATGACTTCGATGGCCTTCTGGCAGCGATCATGAATCAGGGTATCCTGTTCCTCAGAAACGCCCATGCCCAGCATCTCTGTGAGCATCAGCGTGATGATTCCGTGCCCATACATGCGTGAACCATCGCGGTCGCCGAAGTAGCCATTCGCATCCACTCGGTCATCCTTCAGCACAAAGGTGAGCGCCCGCTGCATGGACTGGCCAGCCGGCGTGGAACTGCCCGGCTGCACTCCGACACTGGCCATCGACATGATTGCCAGTGCCGTCATGGTGGTGTCGTGACTCCGATCCAGAATCGCTCCGTCTTCACGCTGCTTTAGCTGCAGCCAGGCAATCGCGCGATCCATCGCCAGATCGACTTCGTCCTTCTGGAATACGGCAGCCACCTCGGAAGGCGCGGTGCTGGTCGATCCCGCAGACGTATCGACCGCCGCCTGCCATGCTCCGGCCTGTCCCTGGCACAGACACATCACGAGGCTGGCGGCAACGGTGCCCGGCAGCATGCCGACCGATTTAACGGGGCGCTGCTGCTGATGCTGAGATTTTTGCGGATGACGATTCATTGACAATGGCTCCGGCTACTGCGGCTTCCGCGCACGTTCTGAAAGCACGCGAAAGTAGGTTTCGACACTTTTGCGATAGGCCTCTGAAATCTGTTCGCCGCGTCCCCTCGCGACATCCTCGGCCGCCTGCCCACGCAGCTTGCCCCATTTCGCATTTTCCACCCGATTGACCTGCGTCACATCGAAGGGCTGCGCATCAGGCGGTTCCGAAAAACCGTCCGCTGGTTGAGCTGATGCCTGGGCGAGGGCCTGCAAGGCTCGCTGCTGAGCCTCGCGACGTGCGGCTGCCAGACGATTCTGTTGGGCCTGTGCCTGCTGCGTCTGTTGACGAGGCTGCTGCCCCTCCGGCTGGCCTGCCTGAGAAGCCGCGAGCTGACGATCAAGCTCATCGAGTGTCTGAGCGAGCTGCATGGCCTGCGCTTGCTGTTCCGGCGTCGGGGCCGCGGCAGGTGCGGCCGGTTGAGCGCCGGCGGGTGGGTTCCCGGAAGGCGGAGCATCACCAGGTTGTGCTGCTGCTGCTGCCTGCTCTCCAGCGGGCTGCGCATCTGCGGGCTGCGCGTCTGTGGGCTGCGCTGCGGCGGGTTCTGGTCCGATGGCCGCTTCAGCAGCTGCGGCGGCCGCGGCGGCAGCCGCCTGCTGGAGTGGGCTGAGGACCTGTTCAATCTGATCGGCGCGAGCCAGAAATGCCTGTTCGGCAGTTTCGAGGTCACGCTGGGCTTCGAGGGCCTGAGCATTCGCAGGGGGTGTCTGAGGCTGTACGGCCTGTTGCCCGGCTTCGGTGGCGGCTACGGCAAGCTGCTGTTCGGCGGCGGTGGATTCCCCGCTGGCAGCCTGCTGAAGACTCTGAGCGGCCTGCTGCAGTGCTTCAGCGACAGCCGGGTTATTGAGTCGTCGTTCGTGCCGGGCGGCTCGGGCCACGTCGGCGGCTGCGGTCTGGACGTCCTGCGTCAGCTCCTGCTGACGCTGCTGGGCTCCGGCGAGCTGATTCTGTGCCGGCGTAAGCTGATTACCGAAGTCAGTCTGGAGTCCGGCGGCTGCCTGTTTGATTTTTTCGAGTGAATCGGCGGCTTCGGTGGCATACTGTTCGGAGAGCTGAGCGGCGGGGTTGGCGGCATTCAGTGGAGGCAGCGGGGCGTTGTTCACCTGATCCCGCGTCTGCTGGGCGGCCTGCACCCGCTGGGTTGCTCGTTCCCGCTGTCGCACGGCCGTATCGAGTCGATCCTGGACCGTCTGTCGTTGCTGCTGCTGGGCTGCGAGCTGTTGTTTCAGTCCGGCATCGTCGGGCTTCTTATTGAGCTGATCCTGGGCCTGGGTGACTCGGCGTTCGGCGGCTTGCATTTCGTTTTCGACATTTTTGACGGCTTGTTCGGCGCGTCTGTTGGCGTCTTCGAGCTGTTTCACAGCATCGCCGGCCGCGCGTTTTCGCTGATCGACGAAAGCCTGCCGTTGTTTTTCTGAGTTTTTCTGCTGATTATCCCGGGCCGCGGCATCGGGGAAGATGGTCTGCTCTTTGGCGGCCGCCGTTTGTTTGCGGCCTTCATCAAGCAGTCCGGTGGCTTCCTGGAGTGCCTGTTGCGCGTTTTTGGCGGTCTGCTGCAGTTCTGCGAGGAGTTGTTCTTCGCGGGCACTGGACGCCGCTGCAGCGGCTGCGTTCAGCTTTTGCTGAGTTTCGGACAGTTTTGCCTGGGCGTCCGGAGATTTCCCCTGCGCCGCGGCCTGGGCAGCCTGAGCCACCAGCTGACCAGAGAGTTGTGCGGCCTCGGTGCCGATCTGCCGCAGATCTTCGGCGAGTTCGCGTTTGCGTTCCTGGAAGTCGGCATCGGAGCGTTCGTTGGACTGCTGCAGGCTTTGGTCTTCAGCGGCAGCATCCTGGACGACGCTTTCGGCATCTGCGAGGGCATTGCGGGCGATTTCGGAGAGAGCGGCCTGCATAGCCGGGTTTCGCTGCAGTTCGGCTTCAAGTTCCTGCAGCTGCTGGTCAGCACTGCGGCTGAACTGCTGATCGAGTGCCGCAGCCTGCTGATACTGCTGGGAGAGTTCTGGCGCGAGTCCCTGGTCTTCGGCCTTGCGCAGTTCCGCACGGGTTTCGGCGAGTTCCTGTCCGTTTTCGAGTGCCTTGAAGTGTTTGGCAACAGTGTCGAGGGCTTTCGCAGTTTGTTCCTGCTGTTCGGCGGCCTGACTGAGTTCCTGCTGTCGGGCGGCGTCTTCCGCGGCGGCCTGTTGCAGTTCCTGATTCATGCGTTCGGCGGGCGGCTGAATGAGCGCAAGGCTGTCGTCGCTGTCCCGTGCGCGTTCCCGCTGCTGTTCATCGGAAAGATCCTGCCGCTGAGCGTCCTCCACGAGGGCCTGCAGGAGATCCTGAATCTGATCATTGACCTGTTGCTGCTGCTGTTGAAGTTCAGCAACCTGCGGCTGGGTTTCCGCGGGGGACTGTTCTTCGGCAGCGTCGGCGGCCTGCAGCGTTTTTTCTTCCAGCTCCCGCACTTCCGCCGCCGCGCGTTCCGCCATCTGTGAGATGGTTGGCGCATATCTGGCCAGCACCGCTCGGGCCGCAGCCATGGCTGGCTGCAGTTCGCTGAGCGCAGTGGTCATTTCTTTGGCCATGTTGTCGAGTTCGTGGCCGGCGGCCGTGAGCACATCGCGTCTCCAGCGTCGTTCCGCGATGCGCCGTCCGGCATCACGAGCCTCTGCGGACCAGCGGGTCTGATTCAGCCGATTGATGACGGTCGCCTCGACGCGGGCTTCACTCAACCGACGAACGGCGACATCCAGCGCATGCTGCAGCAAGTCCCAGTGTCGAGGCTGATCAATGCGGGCGGTCCGCTCTCGGGAACTCCAGCGTTCCAGTTCCTGAAGGCGGGCCATGGCCGCGACGGCAAGTGACAATTCGTGTCCGGCTTCGAGCGTTCGCCAGGCCGGGCCGATTTCGCGAAGCTGTTCCGGCAGTTTGACAACATCGGGATCTTCGGT
>CAIYBH010000401.1 GCA_903924405.1 uncultured Planctomycetaceae bacterium
ACGGTCCCGTTTTGCCTCGCTCACGATATTCCCCGACCACAAACAGGCGTTCCGGCTGATCGGTGATGATCTTCGTCCGAAAGATGGTGTTGTCTCCCTTGACGGGATACGCGACCGAATTGATCAGCACCCGATGGTCGTCCTCGTCACCAAAACGGACATGAATCTCCGTCGGCCGCTGCGAGATCCGCACCAGTTGCGGTTGGTGGATCGCTCGAGGCGTCTGCGCTGCCATCGTGTGCTCAGCAACGACTATCGGCGGGCATCCCTGTTCGGTGAACGCCAGTTCTTCACACGCCATGACGGTCGCTGCCCCAAGCGCCATGAGCCCTGTGCATGTCCGGATCAAATGCAGAACTCTGAATCGTATCATAATGCTCATCGCCCTATTTCTGAAAAACCGGCCGGAACCTTCCGTCGCCCACGTCACCCTTGCGAATTCTTCCTGCAGGCTGCAAATATAACCTCCGAAGGGGGAGGGGCATCCTTCCGCGATGATGGGCAATGCGGATTCGCCAAAATAGTCACTTCAGGAGTCCAGGTGGAACGATCAGGAAAACTGAGAATGCGCGTGCCACTCGCCAACATTGGAGCCTGTCCGAAAACATGTTGTCTTATGTTTGGTCGTACAGCACACAATTTCTGATGGTGGCCCCCCGCAGAATCTGCCATGGCCTTTGCCTGTTCAGATGCAAAAGCCGCACAGGCTGGCGACAAGGTTGAGATACCGCGGGTTGTCACCGCAGAGTCGGCGCCGTACTGGTTGGTTGTTTCTGTCCGTTTTCATCAAGTAGTTCATCCATCGGGATGTCCAGAGTCGGATGGTCAAAGGGTGGCAAATCGTCCCGCACTCGTTCGTCTGTGAGTGACCGCAGAAAGGCGAGGATATCGCCCCGAAGGTGATCGGGAATGTCCGTTTCGCGAACCGTTTCACCCGGAGCAATTTTCAAAGCCGGGTGCAGAAATTCGTTTTCCTTTCCCTCAACGTTCCTGGGGTTTTCGTAGTGTTCCAGTACCGAGTTCAGCGTCGGAAACGCACGTCCCCCGGAATTCCAGCCGAGATGAAAGTAGGGTGCTGTGAGTTCCACATTCCGCAGAGTTGGGGTGCGTACAGATCCCACAGTTTGAGACTGAGTGTCGTGATGACGGCGAGCGAGAGAAAATCGGACCGGCTGGCTATATTCGAACATGTCCCGAATCAGCCCCTGTCCAAACTGATTCGCAACACTTTCCAGTGCTTTGGATGCTGATGAAAAATTCGGAATGACTTCGCCTGCGATGCCCCGGAGAAAGCTGGCGTCCCGACGCTGATCCGAACTGACCCCCACATTGTAAAAGCCATTATCGTAATACATTGCGGCTTGATCCGGGCCGAACAACATCTGTTCGATCCGCGTATCCAGTGCTTTCGATCCATGTCGAAGATACTCTGCGAATTGATTGGATTCCGTGTCCGCATTGAGTGCGTCGATGGCGCCCTCAAATTCCAGTACCGGTCCATACACCGTGGCCCTCGTTCCAGTCGCCATTTCCGGGGCTCGATGGCAATCGGCACAGGCGTGTTGCTGAAACAGGGCATAGCCCCGCAGAATTGCCTCACGGCGGTCTCGCTGCTCCTGCGTTTGTCCGGCGAAGACGGATTTGCCGCTCCGGCGTTCTGCCATGATCCGATCGAATTCTGACTCGCCTGAAGTCAGCTCGTTCTGGTAACTCCACAGAGCCAGTCCCCAGAACAATGAGAAATTGGCTTCCATCTGCGATAGCCTCAGTTCCGCCCCGCTGACCGCATCACGTTCCTGCACATCGATGCGCTGCTCACTCTGCCACCACTCCGGGTGAAACGCTTCCTGAATCAACTGCCGATAGGTCATCGTGATCCGACGACTTTCCGGATTCACATAGTGTCCCAGATGGCTGTCGTCCTGCGCGATGTCCTGCAGATAGGCACCTTGACGGTCCTTGCCCCCCAATGGTTCTCGATCCAGTAGCTTGCGTGCCACGTGATGGTACTGCCGCCCCCACCACGACATTTCGGTGGTCGATAAGAGTGGCGCAGTCGACTGAGACGCGAGGGCCGCGTCCGGAATGCGAATAAGAACTCGCTCGAATCGGCTATTGCGCCAGCGATATTTTCCGATCCCATCCTGTCCCGCATCGTCTCCGTGGTGGTCATACCCATTAAACACGCTCGCAGCACGACCATCATGAAACAATCGATCCGACAGCCCGGCGTTGATGACGGTGGGCGAATTCAGGGCAAGGCGATGTCGTCGGATTCCCGCAGCAACTCCCTGAGTGTGGGCGTGCTCAGCGGTGCCCACTGGACTTGGTACTTCTTCAGAGTCAGGTGCCGGAATGCTGGGCTGGATGCCCTGCAGCCGCTTGCCAATACCGTACGCTCCCAATTGCTGCGACGTGTAGCCGCTGAGCGTTTTCTGGAGAGGTTCATTCTTCGGAGCTAACCACGCCGTGATGGCTTCGGCAGTTGTCGGTTCCGCAAGGTTGTTGTAGAGTAGCACGTTGACGGACAATTCGACCAGTGTGAGAATTTCCTGAGACTGCATTTCGCCGGTTGTCGGATTCACGACAGGCTCCATCGTCTCCAGTTTTTCACTCAGCGAATTCCAGACGACCAGAATGTCGCTCGGGGCGTCCTTCAGTGAGATCAGACCCATGACGCGTTGTACGTCACTGCGGGGAAAATCCGGGGCATCCAGAGAAAGCTGCACCCGTTGCAATGCCCGCAAGGCAAGGTCATTCAGAAAGGCAGGAAAGTCCATCATTCCGCCCCACCGCGACTCGAACATTCTCAGAATGGCGTCGGGCTGAACGGCCTCACTGGGCTCCAATCCATCCGGCTGCGCCTGACCTGTGTCACTGGTTAAACGGCGCTGCCCCACTCCCAGTGAAAATGGCCGCTTGTCAGTACCCGCCTGATGATGACAGGACGCACAGGCAGTTTGCCCGTCACTGCCCACCTGCGAATCCCAGAACAGAGCTTTCCCAAGAGCAATCGCCGCCGGCCGGTTCCTGATGATGCTGTTGACATCGCTGATCAGCGTCTCTGCACCTTCCAGGTGCAGTCGCTGAGCTCGTTCAGTGGTCATCGGTGATGTTGCGTGCAGCATGGCATTCCGAAGGCGATCTGCTGCCTGTACAGTGCCTGCGAAATCCGTTTCCAGCCGCTGCTGATCACGTCGAGCTTTTCCCTCTCGGAGCCGTCCCAGCAATTCGTCCCGCGTCATCGGCGTCAGAGGAGATTCCGAACGGCGGTTGATCGAGGCACGCTGCTCCGATGTCGTGCCGCTGACCGCTGGAGAGCTCGGCGGCGCGGGCTGTTGGGCCTGTGCAGTCAATGACAGCACGATCAAAGCCAGCGAAAAACGACAGAAACGCCGAATCGTGGTATCGGAAAATGCGAGCATCATGGAAATGGTCCAACAGAGTCACAAAAATCAATGATCAAACGGGCAGAGTGCGGCCAGCCCGCTGCGCGGGTTCCGCTCAGCCTGATCAACATCCTGCATTAGAACAGACATCGCTGGCGCCTTGTCCGGACAAGGCAGGAGGTCGGCTGAGTTACACGGGACGTGGCACAACCGCAAAACGCTCGGCCGTCGTATTTCCAAGCACTCGCAGAATTCCGGACACAGTCTGCAGTTCGGTTAACCCCACAGGCAGAGTGCCCCAGCGATTGGCCGCGTCGTTTCCGAAGGTCAGCATCGCCGCATGCTGCGTCCTGTCAGCGTCGATGACAGGATCCGGATCGCGGTATCCCAACGCGGTACGAACAGATTCGATCTGCTCCACACTTCCCGTCAGAAAGGTCCATGGCGCGGTTGTCTGATCGTCCTCACTACCAAATGCGCGAGCATATCGCTGCAGTTCCCGGGGAGTATCGTGTTCCGGGTCCAGAGTCAGCGACAACAATCGCAGGTCAGGACCCAGATACTGCGGCAGGATCTTGCGCAGACGCTGCATCAGACCGCTGGAGGCCGGGCAGATGCCCTGACAACGACAGTACATGAAGCTGATCAGTACCCGCTGATCCCGAATCAGGTCCGAGTACAGGCGTGCGGTCTGCCCCGTCTGTGTCAACAGCGGGACGTCCGGAATGGCGTCCGAATGGCGACTGCCGGGAACCAGAAACATGCCTTCAGCCCGGCTATCGGGCCCCGTCGTCGCCGCTGGTTGTGCTTTGTCCCGGCGAGCGGAAACCCAGAGTGCCGCGGCCGCCGTCGCACCGGCAAGCACCGATGCGGTCAGCACTGTTCGTCGAGGTGGTGCCGTCTGCTGCGCGGCTACAGAACTCTCCGAAGTTTCTGTGGTCGTTACCAGTTTGGAATTCTGTTTCATACCGCACCTCCGGA
>CAIYBH010000402.1 GCA_903924405.1 uncultured Planctomycetaceae bacterium
AGGACCAGAAAATCGCCCTCCGCCGGTGAACTCAAGCATAAACGGCCATGGTCCCTGAGTCCACCATGGGCTGCGACGCCAATGACAGCGCCCGCCGGAAATGTGGTGCTGCCACAATGCACACTCCACGACCATTCACACAGTCAACGCACTCATCTCCCAGCCGACTGCTGTAGAAAAAGCTCCATCGCTCGTCGATTCGAGACAAAGGCCATCCGATCCAGTTCCCGAGGCCCCGGTTTGCAAAAGTGCCAGCCGGCAATCTCCCCGTCACCCGGACACAAATCATCGAATGTCTCTACCTCCATCACAAAAAACATATCCGTAACGGGCAGAATGAACCCCTGATATTCATACTCGTTGGGAAAAGTCGCCAGATATCGGATCGCTCGAATCCGCAACCCGACCTCCTCCCGAACCTCCCGCTCCAGAGCCTGCTCGGCCGTTTCACCAGCGTCAATAAAACCACCGGGCAGGCCATACATTCCCTTGCCGGGATCCTTTGCACGCTCCACCAGCAGAACCCGCCCCTCGGTATCCGTCGTGATCGCCCCCACCGCCGAAACCGGTCCAAAAAAGTGCGTGAACCCGCACGCGCTGCAACGAAACGGATGATGCCCCTGTTCCGTCGGTGACTCTCCACAGCGAGGACAGAATTGCCACGCCTGCCGAATCGGTTGCGCCACGCTCTCCCCCATCCCCGTCTCGCGTTTCTTCATCATTTCCCTCGTCTGTTTCGCCCACTCTACCCGCGTGATAATCCCCAACCAGACTTCCGATCATGCTCCTGCACGGTCGGCAGTACATCCGGGTACGTCGCAATGTCCCCGCCATACACCAATGCTCGTCAGCCACTCTCCGGTAACCAGCCCTCATCGGTCCAGCCCCGCGCCCGATTGTAGGCACAAATCAACTCTCGCAACCTGGCCTCCGGAAGACTGGCCGACGGATCATCCGGCAGCACACTGCTCAGCATCCGCTCCGGAAGAGTATCCTCCGCCGGAGTCCATCCGGATCGAATGTTGAATTCCTTCTTCACCCGAATGATACCACGCGCAATCTGCCGCAATTCCCCCGCATCAACGTTCCAGCCCGTAACCAACCGCAGCATCTCCGCTGTCTCATCCCAGAAATCCTCCAGCACTCCCCGCAGAAACTTACACAGAATCAGTGAGTCCATCACGGCGGCCCGATCCTCAGTTTCAATCGCACGGGGCACGTCGCCAATCGTCCCGTGACGCCGATCGACCTCTGCGGAAAAATCCGCTTCATACGCCCCCGACCGATTGTGGTCCGCCCCACGCGTTCCCACCGCAAATCCCAGGGCCATCATCTGCAGACCTCGTGGATCATATCCCGGAATCTCCAGGCCCTTCACCTGCGGCGCAAAGGCGATTGAGTTACCGCCAACCTGCTGCGCCATGCTCCGACTGCCACAACGCAGCAACGCCCCGACGCCCTCACCACTGACAATCAGCTCCAGGGCCCGCCGCATCGCCGCCGGATCCCCGAATCGCAACCACGGTTCCCGAATCAATCCCCGCTCAGCACACTCCATCGCAAACGCAATCGTTCCCCCGGCACTGATCGTGTCCATTCCCATGGCGTCACAATACTGCGAACTCTGCAGCACACTTTCGCTGGCGGAGATTC
>CAIYBH010000403.1 GCA_903924405.1 uncultured Planctomycetaceae bacterium
CGATGTGGCCAGTGCTTTGAAACGCTGGTCGGGGATTACGTCACTGGTTCTGAACATGGGCGCCTTCTTTGGGATCTACATGTTCAGTCACGTCAGTCAGCGATTTGGTCGCCGTCCGACGTTCGCATTTTGCTATATCGGAGCGATGCTGGCGACGATGAATGTCTTCTGGAACCTTGGAAAGGTGCTGGGGTTGTATGACATTCTGTGGATGGTGCCGATCATGGGCTTTTTCCAGCTGTCCATTTTTGGTGGGTATGCGGTGTATTTT
Organism: uncultured Planctomycetaceae bacterium; assembly: GCA_903924405.1. Taxonomy (GTDB): domain Bacteria; phylum Planctomycetota; class Planctomycetia; order Planctomycetales; family Planctomycetaceae; genus SXXK01. The sequence goes on from CAIYBH010000403.1 coordinate 272, forward strand.
CCGGAGCTGTTTCCGACACGTTTGCGCAGTACCGGGACATCGTTCTGCTACAACGTCGGTCGATTTGTTGCTGCCCTCGGTCCGTTTTTTCTGGGCGAACTGATTGCCGGCGTGTATTCGGCGGACAATGGCTATCAGGGAGCCACGGGGTTCCGCTATGCCGGAGTCACCATGTGCCTGATTTTCCTGATCGGTCTGATTGCCATCCCGTTTGCCCCGGAAACAAAGGACAAGCCGCTGCCGGAATAGCAATTTACAGTGTTGTTGTGCCCTCCGAATGCAGCAATGTGAAATTCCCCGTGCCATAACCGGTCTCAGAAATCACTGAGGATCTTACGAAGTGCGTGCGGGGAATGCCTGTGTCATGGAATTAGGGGATTGCTTGTATTGGGTGTGCGTATTGGCTGTCCTTGCGTGCGGGGTGAGAGGGGCCGGTGCTTTATTAGGCCAAACGCTGTGAGCGGGATGCTGTCCGCTGCGAGGCCGTAGGCGACAGTGTCCTGTGTTTGCCAGTCATCCTGGTTCGTTGCTGTCAGAGTCAGAAGACTGAAAGGACCGTGATGTGTTGGTGAATCTGCGATTCGGAAATGCCAGTGCTGTGGTCTGTTGGCTGTTCTGCCTGTTGCTACTGCCGGGAGTTTTCGTTTCTGAGGCAAGGGCACAAAATGCTGTGGGCGTGCTGGCGAAGGCGACGCAACGCCTGCCGGACACTCGCCAGCCGTTGAACCGTCAGGTCCTGGCGGTCGCAGGTTTGAATGTTCTGGAGTCACGTCATCTGATCCTGGTGACGGATCTTCCGGTGGAGCAGGTGCGGGAACTGCCGGAGCTGGTGGATGCGTTGTTTGAGCAGCTGCAGGAGCAGTTGGGTGCACTGGCGGATGATTCGGCGGGTTCAGCTTTTCAGGTGACGGGATACCTGATGGACGCGCGCGAGCGTTTCCAGCAGGCTGGTGTATTGCCTGACGAAGAGTTTATCATTCGACATGGCCGAAATCTGGGGTATGAATTCTGGATGAATAATCAGGCCTCGGACTACTATCGTCGGCATTTGCTGTTTCATGAATTTATTCACTGTTTCATGATGTGTGAATATGGAATGCGTGACATTCCGCCGCTGTGGTACACCGAGGGGATTGCGGAGTACTTTGCGACTCATACCCTGAACCCGCTGCAGTTTGGAATTCTCCCGTCGGCTGAGACGGGATTTGAGGGCTGGGGGCGGATCACGGAGCTTCGTGAGACGGCGTTGTCTGCTGAGCCAGCGGAGCCCGTGATTCTGGAATCGATTCTGCAACCGAAAAGTCGCGAATTCACCTCGGAGTTGCGTTACGCACAGGCCTGGGGGCTGGTTTGGCTGCTGCGAAATCATCCGGAATTGAAAACCACGTTTGTTGATCTGAGCCGCGTTCGAAGCCGGAAAGACTTTGAAATCGTGACGAGCCGCACGACGCCCGAACTTCGTATGCGTCTGGCCATTGTGTGGGTGCTGATGCTGGACAGTCTGGTCGAAGGGTATGAGCCCAGGTACGCATTTCCGGAGCTGAATCCGACATGGCAGGTCTGGCAGGACCCCAGTGTCTTGCCGATGCAGGTGACCGTGTCTGCCGGAAAGGGCTGGCAGGCTTCCGGACTGTCATTTGCAAAGGCTATGGACATCACGTTGACCGCGACAGGGCGATGTGCGGTGCATGATCAGCCAGAGCCCTGGGAAGCGGAGGCGCAGGGGATTACGCTGGATTATGCGCATGGCCGTCCGCTTGGGGAGTTGACGGCGGCCGTGGTGTCGCGGGACGGTCGTTCGGTGGTGCGTCGCATTCCTGTGGGACGTGGTCGAACGGTGAGTGTGGGAGCGGACACGGAATTGTGGCTGCAGGTCAATGATTCCGACGCGGCACGCACCGGGAATTCCGGCGGGTTTGATGTGCAGATCCAGTCCGTGCGTTGAAGAGGCAGTGGCAGGGTGCCGCTGGGCAGCGGGGAGGAATCAATCAGGGTTGGATGTATATGCCGGGGCCGTTTTCAGAAGCCGGGCGACGTGTCCCGAATCGCAACTTACGAAATCAGGTCGGAGTGGTGCAGGGGTGTTGCAGCACGAAGATCTGAAAGTCAGATCCGGGTTCTTCCCGTGGGGAGCCGTCGGCCTGAATTAGTTGCACGGGGAACCCCTGTTGCTTTGCCAGCAGCCAGAATTCCCGCGTGATATCTCGGCCGGCATCAGCGAGCCAGCAGACACCGCCGGGCGCCAGCATC
>CAIYBH010000404.1 GCA_903924405.1 uncultured Planctomycetaceae bacterium
CCGTGCCGTGGCCGGCTGCCGCACCTGCGGGCGAAGGACGATGACTGTAAGGAACAGTTTGTGCGGCCGATGCTGCAGGGGGCGTCGAATCTGTGGTTTCCGGTGCTGATCACAGCGTTGTCCGTGCCGCAGTCGGAGGGTGACTTGCCGCGACTGGTGGACGACAACTGGGTGATGCTGGAGAAAGTGACCACGCGGGAGGTTGTGACAGCATTCCGAGCGGTTGGCATACTGAAGGACCTCGTGAAGTACACCGACGATCAGATCTGGGCGGCTGTGCAGGCCAAACAGGCGGGGACAGTAGAGGAGAAGGATCCCCGGGATCTGAAGATGCCAGAGTGGCTGGTGTTCACGAAGCCGGAACAGCTGGAGCCCGGCAGGAATTTCAAGCTGCGAGCAGTGTCGCCCCCGGCGGAGTATGGTGAGTATTTTGAGAAGATTGTGCTGGTGGAGAAGCTGCGAGAAGTTCGATCACTGATCGGCTTCACTCGGCTGATGTCACCGCGGGACTTCGATGATGTGGGCGATCTGCCGGAGACTCACCGGGGTTCGTTGTCTCGGAAGAAGCCGACGTGGCTGCCCGCAAGTGAGACTCGAGGGGAAGGTATTTTCCTGCAGTTTTCCGAATCACGGATCCGAGAGTGGGAGCTGCAGCAGCACAGGTATAACCGACAGTTTGAGACGGCCGCACGATTGTGGCAGGACTCAAAGCACCTGTCGGGAAAGGTATCGTATCCGGGTATTCGGTATGTGCTGCTGCATACGTTTTCGCACGCCTTGATCCGACAGCTGGCGATTGAGTGCGGCTACACAAGTGCATCGATCACGGAGCGGATTTATTCGCGGACACCGGACATAGGCGACCCGATGGCTGGGGTGCTGATTTACACCGCGGCGTCTGACAGCGAGGGCACGCTGGGGGGCCTGTGTTCGCTGGGTGAACCGGACAAACTTGGGCGTCACATTCGGCGGGCTCTGGAAAAGATGTCGTTGTGTGCATCGGATCCGCTGTGTTCCGAGCACGTGGTGGGCACGGACGACACCTTGCATGGGGCCAGTTGCCATGCGTGTTCATTTTTGCCGGAGACGTCGTGTGAGCGTGGCAACAAGTATCTGGACCGAGCGGTGCTGGTGCCGACGGTGCAGCGTCAGGATGTGATGTTCTTCAGGTGAAGCAATGCTGAGCGAGCGTCAATTGGCAGAGTCTGCGTACGTTCTGGCATGCGGCCTTCCCGGCAGCGTGCTGGAATCTGTTGCGCAGGCCTTGTTGACTGCTCCGGAAGCGATGCTTAGGGCGGAGATTTCGAAGCGGGTGCCACAACACCACAATCGCGATCTGGTGCTGACGTTTCTGGACCAGTGGCGGACTGAGGGCAGTCATCTTTCGGGACAGGCGGTGGCAGTGGCACTGCAGACGGCAGCGATTTCAGTGCAGACGCAGCGGGAATCGCAGTCGGTGGAGTTGGTCTGGACGGGTCCGGATGCGGGTGTGACCACATTCCGACGGACTGAACAGGCGATCCTGCAGCTGCTGGATGCGGCTCGCGACCGAATCACGCTGGTGAGTTTTACCGTGTATTCGATTCCGAACGTGGCCAGATCTCTGATTCGTGCAGCCCAGCGGGGCGTGCGACTGACAGTGATCATAGAGACACCGGACAAGCTGGGCGGGGAGCACGAATACAGCACGATCCGCGCGTTGGGTGACGAGGTGGCAGCGTGTGCAACGCTGTATTACTGGCCGAAGGAACACCGCGCGGTGAGTGATAGCAACAAACCGGGCCTGTTGCACGTGAAGTGTGCGGTCGCGGACGGCGAGTGGCTGTTTCTGTCATCAGCCAACCTGACCCAGCAGGCCTTCACGATCAACATGGAACTCGGCACGCTGATCCGGGGCGGCACAATGCCAGCACGAGTGGAGCAGCAGTTTGAGGGATTGGTGAGAAGCGGGGAGTTGCGAGCGGTGTGATTTAGAGTTCAGTGTTGGAGGTAGAGAGGCTGTAGCACTCTCTGGTAATCGCGTAGTTCACGTGACCGTTCTGGTCAGTGAGTGAAATAGGGGCTGGATTTTTTCGAGC
>CAIYBH010000405.1 GCA_903924405.1 uncultured Planctomycetaceae bacterium
CTGATACGTGTTGGCCCAGAAGCTGGCGAGATCCTCCGTGATTTGCTGAGGGCGGAAGTTGGGCGCCAGCAGGTGCAGCAGAACCGGAATTCGCCCGCCTGCAATGCGAGGGGTTTGCTGAAGTCCGAAAACTTCCTGAATGCGGACGGCTAGAATTGGCGGCCTTCCCTCCTGATACTGCAGGCGAATGCGGCTGCCACTGGGCACAGGCAATTTTTCGGGGACTTCGTGATCCAGTCGCTGCAGTTCCTGCCATGTAAGCCGAGCCTGCATGGTTGCCAGCCACGGAGCACTGCGAAGTTCTGCTGCGGAGCGGCGGCCCTGACACAGTTCCCGCAGGACTTCCGCGAGCGACGCCGGATCAAAGGACGGCAGGTCGAGTTCGGGCATCCACTGCTTCAGGCAGCGGACGCGCTGAAGGAAGCCAGAGACGTTTTCGTCGTCCTCCGGAAATACCTGCTGGATTTGCGGTGCAACAGCTTCGTAAAGAATGTGCGCGGCCTGTGCGGGATCCGAGATCTGCACGGGGGTCTCATCAAGGATCAGGTCACCAAACGAGAGACGCCGGCGGGCGACCACCTCTTTGCGTGTGGGATGGAAAAACAAGTCTTCCGAGTCTTTCAGAACGTCTTTGGGCAGCCACTCCAACTGGACCTCGGACGCCTGTCTCACCAGCGCTTCACTGCCGGCTCCGTCGATATCAACGCAGAGAAACAGGGGTGTTTTTCGAATGGAGGATCGGGGACCGGGGCGGACACCGCGTCCGCCAACCATCAGAGCTTTGTCCCCGGCTGGATCCCGTCTGCGAGCAACGCGATCGGGAAATCCGGCGACCAGGGCGCGCAGCAGGATGGTGTCAGACTCGTCCGCAGAATTCGGTGGGGCCGCGTGTCTGCCAATTCCGGCATCCAGCACAAGTCGGCGAAATTGTTCGGCGACGGCGATGATGTTGGCTGCGGCACTGCGATTGATTTCGCCACAGGGGGAAGACGGCTGCCGGTGATGAATCCAGTCTTCCACGGCATGCAGGCGGTCCAGAACATCCGAGCGTGAGTTGCGAATGACGGTGGTGCGCGCCGGATTGCCGGGTGAGGTGCGAGAATCGGAGCCGCCGCGAAGAAAGGGATCGCGTTCTGTCAACATTGCTGCCACAAGACAGGCGCGTGTGACTTCTCCGTGTTCCGCAGCGTCCAGCAGCAGTCGTGCGATCCGCGGTGCGGTGGGGAATCCCGCGAGCACTTTGCCGCGGCTGGTGATGCCGGAATCGTCAATAGCGCCCAGCAGTCGCAGCAGGCTGAACGCGCGCTCTACCGAATTCGCCGGAGGCGCTTCGAACCAGGGGAAGCTGCGTACATCCGTTTCCCCCCATGCCAGTAATCTGAGGATGGCTCCGGAAAGATCAACGCGGTGGAGTTCCGCTGTTTCGTATTCGGGGCGTCGTCGTTGTGCACTTTCTTCCCAAAGACGCAGGCAGATTCCCGGTCGTGTTCGGCCGGCGCGGCCGGCGCGCTGATTGGACGAGGCTTTGGAAACTGGCTGCAGATCGAGTTGGTCCAGCCCGGTGTCTGCGTCGAACTGGACCTGCCGCGCATATCCTGAATCCACAACCGCTGTCACGCCGTCGATTGTCACCGATGTTTCTGCAACATTGGTGGCAAGAATCACCTTTCTGCGGTCGGAAGGGGCCAGGACTTTGTCCTGATCCTGTGACGACATATCGCCGAACAGGGTGAAGATGGTCAGGTTCCGGCGAGTTGCGATGGATTCCAGCTCGGAAGCCGTTCGAAAGATCTCGCCAACACCTGGCAGGAACACCAGCACGTCGCCATCACAGTCATCAAGGATCGATCGCACACCTTCGGCGGCCAGTTGCGGGATGGGCTGTCGCTCTGTGCGGGCCGAATACCGAATCTGCACCGGGTGCAGGCGGCCTTCGCTGAGGACGATCGGGCACTGTCCCAGGAATTGCGAGATTGGCTCGGGTTCCATGGTGGCCGACATGACGACAATCTTCAGGTCGGGCCGAACCGTTTGC
>CAIYBH010000406.1 GCA_903924405.1 uncultured Planctomycetaceae bacterium
CACCGTTCAGCAACGGCCCCACACTCTGCTCCAGATCACCCCAGACCAGACGCGCAATCTCCTCGTTGACCACGGCATAAATTCTGTCCGTACTCTCCGTCCCGATCGCCTGAATCTTCTGACGGATCTGAGCCACTCGCTTGTCCTCAGGTGAATTCTCCGTCAGCTCGGAAATGACCGCAAACAAATCCATGGCTATCCGGTCCGCAGCGATCTCCGCAGCCTGCTCCTTTGTAACGCCCGCAGCGATCGCCTCTGAAGTCTTCTCGGGACCCGCATCCGCCACCAACTTCAGAATCCGGTTCAGATAGGGATCCTCCACTCGCAGCAACGCATTGGCTGCCTTTTGGGACACATCCAGAGGCGCTGCTCCGGGACCTTCCGATGGATCCGGCGTGTTCTTCAGAATCTCACACGTCCCGATCACCGAGTTGCGGACCAGTTCCAGTGGTCGATCCTCACGAATGTAGGCCGAAAACTGCTCAGCCGTCGTGATGTTGCGCGCGACCAGCTCCCGGTTGACGTCCCGCAGAGCACTGGCCACCACAAAAGTCTCCCACGACTTCTGTTCATTCTCCGTTCCCGTCGGCACAGCCATGGCCACCTTCGTCTCACCCAATCGCTGCAGAATCCGCCACGCAGTGATCGATCCATCCAGCAGGTTGTCAGACGTCTGCGGCTGAAACACCTGAGCAATCTGGCTGATCCGCCCCACAGCCTCAAACAACGTCCCGACCCGCCGCTCCAGAGTCGACAAATCAAATTCCTGCTTCAGCCGACGCTTCTCATTCCCCTTCTGCCAGATGCCTTCCAGGTCCTGAAGGTGCTTCTGAATCTCCTCCAGCGAATAGGTCATCCCGCCCCGCTTCTCCAGCGAGAGATTCGAAAGCACCTGGTCGTCATCAATCCGAATCACCCGGTGGCGTGCTGCGACCTCAGGTCGTGTCATCACATCCAGCAACCAGTGCACGGCCGGAGCTTTTCGCACCATCAGTGGCCGCAGTCGTTCCTCAACCGCAGCCGATTCGGCCTTCGTCAGCTCGGCCACTTTCTCGATCCACGCCGTGTAATTCCCCTGAAACTCTTTCAATGATCCAGCGTCGGCCTCCGGCCAACCCTTTGCAACACTCGCCAGAATCGCCTCACTCACCTTTGGCGAACTCAGCTGCCACGGCTCCAGCTCCGCTTCAAATGTCGACTTATGAGAACTCATCAGCAGCAGTGTTCGCGCAAGCGAATCCAGCGGCTGAGCCCGTCCGTTCCAGGCGATCGGCAATTGCGCCGCTTCATACAGATTCATCGCCTCGGTGGATGGCTTCGGCGTCTGCATGCCCCGCACAATCCAGAGTACGCATACACCGGTCAGCACGATCGGCAGCCACGTGCGCAGCACTGATGGTGACTCCGCCGGCAACTGTGGCTCAATGCTCCGTGCCGGAGCAAAACCGGATCGCGGCAGCGACGGAGCAAAAGACTCAGCAGTCTCCACATGACGCACTCGTGAACTGCGATCCAGAAATCGCATCAGCGTGTGGCCAAACTGAGCAAACATGCCGAACGCCACAATCATGCACGCGATGTACGGCAGCATCCAGCCCGAATTTCTAACCACGGACAACGTTGATGCCTCTTTACCATCCGGCATGGCCACATAATTCGACTGATAAAAGGTCTCGCCCTTGTAACGCAGCGGGTTGTTCATCCACAGCGTGAATCTCTGCTTCGCATCACCATCTGTGATCTCGATCTCTGAACGAAAGTCACGTGGCGTCGCAGAACCGACGTAAGTCGTGCGACTGACGTCCAGCAGCGTCACTGAGTAGGGCTTGTAGTTGCGCTGGAAACGCAGATAAAAGTAATAGTCTTTCCCGTCAACCGTCGCCTTCTCGGCCAGGGATGACTGCAGTTCGCTGACGTTCTGCGACACCAGCATTGACTTCAGGACCTCCCCGGAACTCCGGCTGATCAGGTCAATCAACACCGTGCTCTGATCAATCGCGTCATCCATCCCCGTCACCGGATCTCGTTTCTCCACACCGGCGAACGATCCCAGACCATCCGGGGTGCGAGTGTCATCATCCGGGGTCAACGATCGCAACTCGCTGTTTCTGAAAAACCGACGCACAGCAATGTCGAAGGGCAGGGCACTCAGCGTGATCCGCTGCGAATCTGAAAACTTGCCACCGGGCTGCTGCTGCTCAGGCTCCTGCGGAACACCGCCTTCCAGCAACGATTCCGGGACCACAACAACATCGTCCTGACCGTCTGTTCGCTGCGACAGAATCGCCAACTCACGCTCGCGGATGTCACGCGCGTAATTCAACGTTTCACCTTCGGTCAGGGAGAGATTGGTCTCTTTCGCAATCAATCCCACCTGCAGTTCACTGATCATCAGCAGGGCAACACCAAAGTGCAGCAGGGCAATGCCACCACGCTTCTCAAACAGCAGGTTGGAACCCAGCAACAGCACCAGTGAGACCGCAGAACCTTTCAGCAACTGCCAGAGAATTCGCATGGCCGAAAGGTTCAGCCGCGCAGACTCACCACCAATCACGTAGTAAAGAAACACGGCCAGTAACGACAGGCCCAGCGAAATCAACACACCGCGACTTAACCGGGACGCCGCGCGGCCCATCACACCCATCGCAACCGTGGCCCCTCCGGACAAAGCCAGGACAGCCAACATCAGGATCCAGATCTGATTCGCAGACAACACCGTGTTCCCGGATTCGACACCCGTCTGCTGATTTCCCGTAATCACCACAGCAGCCAGCATCAGAAATCCCAGCACAATCAAACCCACACCCACCTGCAACCGCCGACCCTTCGCCACGATTCGAAACTTCAGCGCATGAGCCGACAGCAGGTTGAACAGCATCAGCCAGCCAATCGTCCAGCCACCCGGAAATGGCAGATAGCGAAAGGCCCCGAGACTCTCTGCAAACTGGTCACCCCACGTCCCGAACATCGAAGGAGGAAACAGATCCTGCACGTCCACTCGCGCGACGTAACAGCGAAAATAATCCGCCATTACCTGCCAGACGTCGCGACGCGCCTGGGCCAGACTGCCAATGAACACAATAATCATCGCCAGCAGAAACAACACACATGTCAGCTTGAGAGATGCCAGCATGTGCAACGCCCGAACCAGCGGTCGAGAATCCTCTCGATCCGTCACTCGGGAACTCATCGCGCCAAATCCACCCGGAGCTGCTGTCGTTGACATCGCACTCTCTCCCGTTTTCTATCCGCTCAGCGGCAACCCTCTGCGGTCCGGAACAAACGTCCCTCGGCCGCAAACAACTGCCGATCCAATTCCTGTCACCCGAAATTCACCACCCAGGATCGCCGACCGCCAGATTCCGCCCCTGAAGTATGGACGGCAGCGGTAGCCCGCAACAACCAACTCTCAATTCTTCGGATCTCGCCCCACAACCTGGAACCTGATCCCGTTACCGTGATCCCGTCAAATCGCCCGCCACGATTCACAAAAACCACGAAACCCTGCCTTGACCGCGGCGACCTCCGAGTTTTCACCACGCAGCTTCACCACCCACAACTTCTCTTTGTACGGAACAATCATCCCCAGAATCGTCTCGGATTCCCCCGCCAGTTCAATCCACTGACCACTGGCTCCCTTGAGCTCCAGCGGTTCAACCAGCTTCATCACTTCAGCAGGATCCTCAACCTTGATGCCAATCTGACCACCCCAACGCACAAACTGCGGGGCCAGCCCCGCCGCACTCGGCAAGTCACTGATCGTGATTCGCGTCCGCTTCGATGCACCCGTAATCCACGCAAATTTACTGAACTGATCGTTGTCCGCAGTTCGCCACGTTCCCGGCACGTCCCAGGAAAACGGTGACTCCTGAAACCTGTCCCGAATCAAATCCGAAGTCAGGATTCGCGGATCCTCTCGCTTCACCGTGTACTGAACCACTTCCGACGACTGCTGACTGCAGCCCAGACTCAAACAGATCACAATCAAAGCAGTGCGTCGATGCGAAAACATGCCGGTGGGATTCGTATGGAAAAATGTGGAGGTGGGACGATTCGGAAGACAACAGCACCAGCAGATGCCGGAATACTCTCGCGGCACTCGCCTCAAACACCGCGACAAACACGCGAACTCAACACGCAATCAACAGATTCTACTCCGCATTTATACCCTGCAGTACCCCTCAGTGGGCTCGACATGCTCAGAAATGTCCAACATGCGGACGAGTAATCCGCCCCAGTCTCAAATACAGAAAACACGCACCATTCGGCACAAAAAATGCTGCATATCAAGCAGCGAGCCGCGAAGCCGTCCTTCGGCCGACACTCCACACCATTCCACATCGCCGCACAATTCCAGTCACCCGCGCTCTCAGTGGCACGCAACTGCCTCTTCAGGTATGAATTCCCAGAAGGATCATTGCAGACGCAATCCGGAAACCTGCCGGCACGGCGTTCACAACGCCCGCCCGCAAGCCCACCCGGGATGTCCCCGGTCTGACCGCTTTTCCCCAGTCTCACCCGCTCGTTCTGCAATGCCGCAACCGTTCTCTGATTTTGCGAATCTATGGAGTGTCGAATGAAAATCTGGAGTCTCGCTGTCGTGTTGCTGCTGTCCAGCAGCGTTGTGTCCGCCCAGGAAGCCGCCAAGGCCGCTGCCACTCCCGAACAATTTCGGGTGCGATTTGAAACGTCCTGCGGTGATTTTGTCGTCGAAGTCCAGCGCAAATGGGCCCCCAAAGGCGCCGATCGCTTCCATGATCTTGTGCAGTCCGGTTTCTATGACGAGTGTCGTTTCTTTCGAGTCGTCCCGGGGTTCGTGGTGCAGTGGGGCATGAATGGTGACCCCGCTACCTATGCCAAGTGGAAGGACAAGGAAATCGCGGATGACCCAGTCACCCAGAGCAACAAAAAAGGCATGCTGACCTTTGCATCCCGCGGGCCCGACACTCGGACCTGCCAGCTGTTCATCAACCTCGCAGATAACACACGCCTCGATGACCTCGGCTTCGCCCCCTTTGCAAAGGTTATCGAAGGCATGCCCGTCGTGGAAAAAATCACGTCCCAGTACGGCGAACGCCCCCAGCAGGGCCTGATTCAGGAGCAGGGCAACGACTACCTGAAAAAGTCGTTCCCCAAAATGGACTACATCAAAAAGGCCACCATTGTCCCGGCTGAATAAGTCCGCTGATGCCTCCGGAAGGTCTTACGATCTCACAAGGACTGTGGACTTCCCGGATGCCTTCTTCCAGACTCATCACGGGGCGCTGGATCCGTCCCCCTCGTCCCGTGATGTCGCCTGCTAAGTTCGGAACAGCTCCGCAGCCGGCCGCCCAACCAGCACTGCGCCCCATGCCAATGTCTTCTGTTTGAAGGTTCCGCCATGCGTTTCGTGACCCAACAAGCACTCACGCTGCTCACCGCAGTTCTCGCACTTCAGGTCCCGGGCTTCGCTGACGAGCCGCCCGCTCGACCCGAGAGCAACGAACGCAGCTCACGCTACGAAGTCCGACGGGAACACGATCCCAACGGTATCGGCAAGTTTTACATGGGCCGTGAGATCGCGCATGTCATGGGATTTGCCGGGGCCGATTGGCTGGAACGTTCAACACGTGAAGAAGAAGAGCGACTGACGCTGCTGGTCCGGTCCCTGCAATTGAAGCCCGGAAATGTCGTGGCAGACATCGGCGCCGGCAGCGGTGTCATCTCCATGCTGATGGCCGAACAACTCCTGCCCGAAGGCAAGGTCCTGGCCGTCGATGTGCAGCAGGAAATGCTCGACCGCCTGACCGCATGGTGCAAACAGTACGATGTGCAGAACGTCGAACCAATCCTCGGAAGCCAGAAGAAGAGCGGTCTCAAACCAGAGTCCGTTGACCTCGCCATCATGGTGGACGTCTACCACGAATTCGAATACCCCTGGGAAATGCTGAAGGATATTTCCTCAGCGCTGAAACCCGGTGGCCGACTGGTATTTGTGGAGTACCGCAAGGAAGACCCCGCCGTTCCCATCAAGGAAGTCCACAAGATGTCTCGGGCTCAGGTTCGCAAAGAAGCTGAACAGCCGGAATTCGGGCTGACGTGGGCCGAAACCATCCACATCCTTCCACGGCAACACGTGATCGTCTTCCAGAAGTCGACCACCACAGACGCCGCCACGATCAAACCGTAACAAACCCGCAACATCGTCGACCGCGATCAATCGCCCGACGAATCGGATCCACAAACCGAGTCGGTCAATGGCACCGAACTCAGCTCTCAGCCACTCGGCGGGGAGGCTGACTACTCTGGCCTGGCAACCTCTGTGGCACCCGTCGCCGGCATCAGCTTGTCCAGAATCCCATTGACGAAGGCCCCGGAATTCTCCGTTCCGAACTCTTTGGCGATGGTCACCGCTTCGTCGATCACGACGGCCGGCGGAGTCCCCTGGTACAGCATCTCAAACAAGCCCATCCGCAGGACATTGCGATCTGTAGGAGCCATTCGCTCAAGTCGCCAGTTCGTAGCCGTGTTCCGAATCTTCAGATCCAGAGCCGCCTGATGCTGCAGAATCCCATGCAGCAGTTCTGAGGCAAAGGCCCGCAGGGCCACCTCGCGAAACTCCATGCTCAACTGCCGCGTGATGCGCGATCGCTCCGCATCCGGATTCTGATCCAGAAGATACAGCATCTGCAGCACAAAACGTCGGGCTTCTGATCGACCAGCCATTAAGTAAAACCTACCAGGAATACCTGTACTATTCTCTGAGTGAATTCACCGGGATGCCGAAGGTCTGGTCCTCAGAGCCGACACATGGCCTGGGACACCAGTCACACCAGCAACAAAAAACGCCTGTCCACGGTTCAACAGGACAGGCGCGGGCGATTTCAGCACTCGTTTTCCGAACACACCCCTCGAAGTGTCTCAGGGTGTCAGTTCCAGATCAACCACATTCTCACCATCCGCATTCACAACACCAAATAATCCCGATGTTGAGGGATCCGCGTACCGCTGAGGAAGACGAGATTTCGCCACAGGCATCGTGTCCTGTCCAATCTTTGGCGGCTGATAGTCCGCACTTTCCACATCGGCAATCGCTGGAGTCTCAGGAGCGGGTGGAATGTCGACGACGCTGATATCGTGCTTGCCTTCCACCGCGCCGTCGTTGGCGTTGAACGTAGTCAACTTGTATTCACCTTCCGCGTTCGTCTTTCCAAACGAGGCCCGGTTGCTCTCTTTATGAATGAATGTCACGTCGGCATTGGGAACAGGCTTGCCCTGCATCGTCACCTTGCCACGAACCTTGAAAACCGGAGGACGATCCAGCTTCTCTTCGCCGCAGCCGGAAATCCCGGGTACCACCGCCACACAGGCCACCAACAGCAGCAACGATCGTTTCATCGGGCCAAACCAGCTCATAACGTCTTCCTAACTACTGATCAAATGAACACACCATTGCGTCGAACAAGGAAATCTTCCCCATTCCGTGCGGTCTGCATGCTAACACAGCACCTCAGGGTCGCAATTGATTTTCCGCACAGATTTTCGCCAGAAGTGTCGATTTTACCAGCATTTCCCGGAAACGTCGGCTTGCATATGTTCACAACTAGGCGTATCCTTTGCGTGGCCTGCGTTAAATTATGTCATTGTTTTTGTTTTTTTCGGTCGATTTCCTGAAAAAGGGAGGTGTTCTGTGGTCCGGCGTCGTGCCTTTACGTTGATCGAATTGCTGGTGGTAATTGCCATTATCGCCATTCTCGTCGCGTTGCTGTTGCCCGCTGTTCAGCAGGCTCGTGAAGCAGCTCGACGTACCCAGTGCAAGAACAATCTGAAGCAGTTCGGATTGGCTCTGCACAACTACCATGACGTCTTCAATATGTTCCCGTATGCCAAGGGTGGTACCTTCGGTTACGGCAACACCAGCCGACTTGACGGCAACTACGAGCGTCGTACCGGAACGATTTCTCTGCTGCCCTACATGGAGCAGGCCAATTTGTATCAGCAAATTGACGCGGGCAATCCGACCACGTCTCCGCCAATCCCACCGGGTGGTCCGGCTCCCTGGAGCGGTACTGCACCGGCTCCCGCTGTCTATACTCAGAGAATCTCCTTCTTCAACTGCCCCACAGATCCAGGGATTATTGCTGGTCGCGGTACCTGCAGCTATGCGTTCTCTCGCGGTGATTACATCGGTGTCGATGCCGGTACCGGCCGCGATGCTCAGAACTCCAGCGGTCTGTTCTGTCTGCGCCGCTGCTTCAGCATGCGAGACATCACCGATGGAACCAGCAACACCATCGCCATGGCAGAACGTGTTCAGGCCAACTTCGGCATCAACGGCAAGGCAACTCCCACCGTTAAAGAAGGCATCCTGGTCAACGTAGGCGCCATCGTGACGTCTCCCGGGGCCTGCATCGCCGCTGCTGCGACAATTCGCCAGGGTGACCGATACACCGTCGGTACGGCTGTAAAAGGTCGATTCAGCTCCATCTGGTGCGACGGACAGCCGGAAATCAATTCCTTCTACACCGTCACTCCTCCGAACGGCCCATCCTGTATCAATGACGGCAACGGCAACGCCGACGGCGCTGTTGGCGTGTTCGCTCCCAGCAGCATGCACACCGGTGGCGTTCAGGCTGTGCTCGCAGACGGTTCTGTCCGCTTCATCTCCGAAAACATCGACACCGGAAACCTCGGCGTCGCCACTGTGATCGGTAACCGCAGCCCCTACGGCGTCTGGGGTGCCCTCGGAACCAAAGCCGGCGGCGAAATCATTGGCGAGTTCTGATCTCCTGATCTGATCTTTCCCTCCCACAAAAGAGGCTCAGCACTTTGCTGAGCCTCTTTTTTTTGACACCCCCGACCGGCTCCTCCCAGGATGGCGAAACGGTGTGACACCAGAAGTTTGTCGCGTTTCGCTCCGCCGAAACGTGTGTCCACCAGTCTCCAGCACACCGACAAGCGGAGGATATCACCCCTCCGAGATGTCTGTATTGTTGATGTTCACTTCAAAGTCTTCGTCTCGGTGGGCTCACGCCACACCGCTCACCATTTGGGAAGACAATATCACCGCCGTTTCGCCATCCCTGCTTCAGACTCTCTGCAAATGCCGGCAGCAGGGGCCACACGATCAACGGCTTTCCCGCTGGCTCCTACGGGATCACTGCTCACGGTTCGCTCAGCACACGGTAGCTCAGCGCACAGCCCCCTCAGTCAGCCGCTTTAACTCAGACGGATCGCACGGTCGCTGACCTGCCAGTAACAGCGGATACGTTCCCCGATCCCGAATCGTCGCGTCCACATTCGACTGATTGTCACCACACACAATCATCGAGGCCGAAAAGGCGCTGCCCACCCGCAACGGTGCAGAACATTCCGGTCGCCCCAGTGCCTCCGCAGCCTCAGTCGTAATCATTTTCAGCTGCCGTGAAACCTGCAATTCGCGGTGCTGTCTCAGGACGTACTGCAACTCACTCAGAATACTCAAGTCCGGGTTCGAGGCCCGGCTGTCTGTCCCCAGCACCACCCGAATCCCGACACCCTGCATCCGGCGAAAGGGATGCTCGCTGTGCCCGAACCATGCATGAGTTCTGGGACAGTAGACCACCGAAATGTTCGGATGCTCCCCAAGGAACTCGATCTCTTCCCTGCCGAAGTAATTTCCATGCACTGCCAGTGCCCGCGGAACATCCGCCAGGGCCTGCAGGAACTCCATGGGCCTCCGACCTCCCGGAAAGACCGACGAATCGAACAGCCCCATCGATTTCAGAAATTCAGCCAGACTTCCATCCCCCCGCTCCAGTAACTGCAGCTCTTCACGCGTTTCCGCAAGGTGCATCGCCACAGGCAATCTGTGCTCAATCGCCAACGCCATCAGACTCTGCATCAATTCCGGATGGACCGTGTAAGGTGCATGAGGACTCAATCCGCAGGCGCTCCCGCTGGTCCCCTGAGCCTGATACAGAGCCACATGCTCCTGTGCTGCAGCCAGCTGCTCCCGGATTCTTTCAGGAGTCAACCCGATCACTTCCCGAAAAACAACACTCGCCGGAATGTCGTCCGAGTACACACCTGATCGCGTGGCAATCTCTCCCAGCAGGCCTACTCCGCATTCCAGACTCTGTCTCATTCCTTCATGGATCACCAGTTCAGGATCTCCGACCTGAGCCCGCCGCCAACCGATGACCGTCCGAATCCAGTCGGCAAATGGCTGGCTCGGAGCCAGTGGGGTCTCCAGTGAGGAGAATTCCAGATGAGTATGAGCATTCACCAGCGGAGGAACGACCAGTAAGGGCAAACATGCAGACTCCTGCCCGGCACTCACCGTGCGAATGTCCGTGATCACGCCGTGTTCTTCCACAAGCCGCACATTACAACGAGGCGATTCGTCCGGGTTCAACAACCAGCGCACGCTCAATTCGCGGCGCTCA
>CAIYBH010000407.1 GCA_903924405.1 uncultured Planctomycetaceae bacterium
CCAAACGGTGTTGACTCGGAAAATAGTCGCGTTTCGCTCCGACAAAACGATCACCATGATTTTTGCCTCGCGAATTCAGAGAACAAACACGTCCCCGAAATCAAGTAAAAAACGCCCCGATTTCCCACCTTGCCATCGTTTCGCCATTCCAGGCGGGGGTACTCTTTGTGTGCGAAAGCGACTGATTCCTGCGGGCTCGTAGATCCGGAATCCGCATGCCCCGGCAGACCGGTCTTGAGGCGGATTTGACAACCGGCATAAACTGCGGGAGCAGGTTCAGACTGGCAAACGCCAGGGGGAACAGGCGAATACCCGGAGTTTTTCGTCGGAAAGCATCAGTCATGTCAGTCAGCCCGGAACATTTTGCAGGTTTTCTGGAGCGTATCGGACACCGCGTGCGGCAGTCCGGGGGGCTGTACTGGTTCAATTCGCAGCGCGGTGTGTACTCGTCCTTTCCGTTTCACCGCAGTATTGATGCGCGTGAGGTGCAGATACCGGAGATTCTGCGGCGCGACGGCCTGATTGCGCGGTTCGGGTGTCCTGCGGGGCAGGGCATCGACAGTTTTCGAGTCCTCTGCTCACGCCGTGACTACGACTTTCCGGCGTTGCGCAGTCGAACACGCACGCAGGTGCGCCGCGGTCTGGAAGCCTGTCGTATCGAGCGAGTGGACTTTTCAACGCTGCAGCAGCAGGCAATTCCACTGAATGCGGATACGCTGATCCGCCAGGGACGGCGAGTCCCGGGCAATCTGGCAGCCTACTGGACTCGCTACTACGATGCCGCCGCGACCACGGAAGGAGCTGAAGCGTGGGCCTCATTTGTTGGCAACGAACTGGCTGCCTATCTGATTTCCTTCACGATGGACGACGTCGCCAACCTCGTGATTGTTCGTTCCTCACTGAAGCACCTGGAGTCATTCCCAAACAATGCACTGTTGTTTCGGTTTCTGTATGAGCGACTCAGAACCGGCGATATTTCCCAGGTGTGTTACGGCTACGAATCCATTCAGGCCGAACTTCAGTCGCTCGACCAGTTCAAGACCGGGATGGGTTTTGACAAGGTACCAACCTGCCAGCGGATTGAAGTCAACGGATGGCTCAAACCACTGCTGAATCGATACACCGGACCATTGGCAGCCCGGATACTCAGCACAGTGGGAGACGCGGAGAACGCCGCGAAGTTGCGGGGCATTCTGACCTGGTATCGATCGCAGCCTGCGTTGGTGGCGAACACTGAAATCCAGCGAGCGGCCTGAGCCACGCAAAAGAGGCACGCCGGAATCCTGAGGATTCAGACGTGCCTCCGAGCATCAGCGAGGTGCATCGGGAGCAGAGCACCGTGTGACCTGATCCAGCCGACAACAGCCGGCCCGGCCTTGCTACATGCGATACTGCGGATTATCGCGACTGAAGTCCTCCGCTACGAACTCACGTCCAAAGTTCAGGCTCGAGAAGGAATAGTTTTCGATCAGCGTGTTTTCGTCCAGTTGCTCCGCGGTCAGGCCCTCCTGCTCGTCGGTCCACGTGTGATTCACGACCTTCATCGGAACATGATAGGTCTTGTCGATCAGGACCAGACTTTTCCGATAGAGTGGGCTGGCATCCCGGGACGGGTACTCGAACAGGAAGCAGTGGCACTGACGCTCGTCGACTTCCTGCACGGGAAGTCGTCGGCAGGTGACTGGAATGCCCTGATTCAGTTCCTCACGTCGCAGCTCGACAATCCGCTCAGCCATCGCCAGCAACCCGGCCTTCGTTACCGGATACCGCGCCTCGCTCATCGCCTGCGTCCCCTCGGGGTCAAGTTTGAGAGCCGGGAGAAACTTACCTTTCAGCCCGCCCAGCTTAACCACCATTCGTCGATCTTCATCATCTGTATTGAACAGCACCTGGCGCCCCTTATCGCCATTGCGCCACTTCATGTAGACACCGAACGAGGGTGTGTGCCGAACTTTCAGTTCAATCTGCTGCAGATCACTCAGATCGCCACCAATGCGTTCCTGCTTGTGAAAGACAGCTGAATAGCTATTGAGGTTGCGAAGAAATCGTGAGCCATCTTCCAGCATCAGCAGGCAGAACAGCGCTGTTTCCTGAGCAGAGAGAGCCTGTTCGCTGGAGACAGTTCCTTCGTTCGGAATCAGCGGTGCAGCAGGATCGCTCGCGATACTGGCAGCCTCTGGAGGAACGGGCACATCCACGAGTGCGGCGCGGGGTTCCCTGACCTCAGGCAGATCCTCACCAGCTGGTACAGGATCAAAACAGGAAAATGCGATGAAAGCGGAGGTACTGATGGCAAGGAAAGCAGCGGCGTTGTGGTGACGTGCCCCACCTGAAGGACGGCCATGCGACATTTCGGGGAAACCTTGTCAGAAACACGGCCCTGCTCAGTCCTTCGATTGCAGGAGTACCGTCCGGAGAGGAAGACAGCAGAGTCGGGAAATTCCGAAGCTGAATGAACACGTTAACCGGCTTCCCTACCGGAATAATGACAACATTGGGGAGATTTCGAATCACCAGTGGGTGGCAGCAGACGGGCCATGGAACCAGGCCCCCCTGAATCGGCGAACTACGCTGCCTTGGGGGAGAACGGATTGCGTCAGACCGAATCACCAACGCCGTCAGCAAAACCCCGGCACGTGCTGAACAGAATCGTCAAATGTTCAACTGAACTTTTTCAGGCTTTCGGCAATAATCGCCGGTTTGCGACGGCTAGTGGCCATCCTCAAGGCAACCAGCAGAACTCCGCTGGATTCTGTAATCGGAAAAGTCGCCTGCATCCTGCCCGAATTCACAAAGGGGACATTCTACTTTATCCACCGTTCTGATCCGCCACTGCTCTGCCGTCACGATTCAGGTCCGAAGTTGGCCATCGTTTTCAGCCAGCAA
>CAIYBH010000408.1 GCA_903924405.1 uncultured Planctomycetaceae bacterium
AGCCACCGTTTCGCCATCCCAGCCGCGCCCTCCGATGTGTGCGATCTCTTAAACGCGTTCACGTGGTTTCCCGACCACACTTTCCGCCCTGGAACTGAAGCTCTACACTGCACGTCCTGAGGTGGATGGCACGTTTGTTCCAGCTGAGCCCTGTTCCCGCGTCTCAGTCCACACGGGGTGTCCTCGAGGAACCGCTGATGAAATTCTTTCGCTACCGTCGTCCGTCTCTGAACACCCTGCTGGGAGTGACTCGGGCTAAGAAACGAGTTCGCAAGGCGCTGGGATTGAACGTGTTGCTGGCTCCGTTTCGCTGGTGGCCCAATCAGAAGCGGCGCGTGAAACGGGCGCTGGGGTACGAATCGACGCTGGGAAGACTGCTGCGGCTGGGACTCCCCAGGCCAGGAGGCGGCTGCCTGCTGCTCATCGGGGCCGGAGTGGTAATTGTCGGTGCCGGATGGACACTGCTGATCTGGTGAGCGTTCGACCGCATCACCACCAATGGACAGTGCGCCGGACAGGTTCTCAGCACCCCGGGCGGGATAGGCTGTTGCCGGATTGGACACATGGCGGACAGGCGTAAAAAAACAGCGAAGAAACCAGATTGATTTCTTCGCTGTTTCGAGATTTCCAGCAGAAGTGTCGGAAAGACTACTTCTTCTTCGGAGCAGCAGCTGGCTTGGCGGCGCCCGTCTTGGCCTTGGTTGACTTGGCGGCTGGCTTTGCTGCTGGCTTGGCAGCCGGCTTTGTGGTCTTTGCAGCGCCCGTCTTTGCCTTGGTTGACTTCGGAGCAGCAGCCTTGGTTGCCTTTGCTGGTGCTGCAGGTGCAGCGGCTGGTGCGGCAGCTGCAGGTGCTGCTGTTGGTTTCTTTGCTGCTGTTGACTTAGCGGCCATTCCCATGATCCTCCGTGGGGAGTTAACCGGCACCGAATCCGAAGGCAGGATGCTCGCCGGTACCGGGTACGAACAACCGCAATTTGAACGAGCTGCGACAGGGCAAAACAGGACCTGTCAGTTCCAGCCCTGCACGGGTTATAGGTCACCTTTGTAAAATGCGTCAAGCGGAAAAACTAAGGTCTCAGGGTTGAACCGCATGGCCGGGCGGTTGGCAGGACGCAGGTGCTCTGCCATGACTCGTCAACTGATCCCTCTTCATCCGATTGAGATGTCCGGCGATGGTGAAGCAACCGGGTGCATTCCAGCCTGCCAGCAGATTTTCGCCCTGCTGAAGGACGGTTTGAATTCCTGTGACCACGGACTCAGTCGTTATTCTCTGGTCGTCCTTCGATGTAAAACCAGTTGTGGATGGGCTTCAACACAGCCAGCACGTCCTGAAGCAGTTCCTGGTCCATCGGCTCGACCGCCCACTTTGCCCACTGCCGAATACGTTCAGGGTTCGCAGATCCAGTGATGCATGTCGTGAAGTCCGGATTGGCAATCGAAAACTGCAGAGCCAGCTTGGCGATGTCCGAACCACGCGACGTGCAGAGATCGGCTGCAGCCTTCGCAACTCGTCGAACTTCCGGAGTGGCTTTGTGCCAGACGGGCAGCGGTGAACCGGACAGCAGCCGTGCAGAGAACGGAGCGGCATTCATCAACCCAACACCCTTCGACTGACACAATGGCACCAGTTGCAGCGCCATGTCATTCTGCAGGGTGTAGTGGTTGTAGGTGAGTATCACGTCGACATCGTCCGAGTTCTCAAGCACATACCGGAACATTTTCATGGGGTAGCCGCTGACGCCGATGTGCCCGACCTTGCCCTTCTGAACCTGTCGTCGCAGGGCCGGCAGTGTCTCTTCAACAATCTGAGTCATATCGACATACTCCAGATCGTGGCACAGCACGATATCGAGATAGTCGACACGCATGCGTTCCAGAGAAATGTCGATGCTTTCAATCACGCGTTTCGCACTGAAGTCGAAATGCCTTGGGGCATAACGGCCCAGCTTTGTTCCGAGGTAGTAGCGGTCCCGCGGAATCTTCGGCAGGATCTGCCCCAGCAACACTTCACTCATTCCACGTCCGTAGTACGGTGAGGTGTCAATGAAGTTCATGCCGCTGTCGATGGCCGCTTCAACACTCCCCAGACATTCCGTCAAATCCACGTTGCGGAATTCTGCACCGAGGGACGATGCGCCAAACGACAGTGATGTCAGATTCAGACCGGTTTTTCCCAGCGGACGAAGAGGCAGCATCGGTGATTCCAGGTGCAGGAGTTTAATTCGCAGGTGCGAAGCCAGAACACTGACCCCGAAGCATAGCAGGCCCCCCCGCTGCCTGCCAGGCGTTATTTTTCCCCTTCCCCCCACCGTTTCACGCAGCAAATCACCGCCCCCCGCCCCACCGCCCCACCGCCCCACCGCCCCACCGCCCCACCGTCCCATTCCCGTCGCATCCCTGTCCCATCAGTCCTCTCCGTCCCATCAGTCCCCTTGTCCCATCAATCCCCTTGTCCCCACGCGCGTCCCGGGAAAAACGAGGTGGTCGTTTGTATCACACCGGGTTCTGCGGCAGAATCACAGGCCTGATCGCGTCGTGATCATCACTAACCACCAAAAGGAATTTTCATGTCCGCCGAACAAGTTGCCTTCCCCGTCCTTCCCGCTGGTGCAGGCAGCATCGATGCCGATGCGCCAACCAGCTTCACGACCACGGCCTCAGGGCTGGGCTATCGGATTCTTCGCAATGGAACCGGAGCCAAACCCGCAGCGTCACAGTCCGTGGAAGTGCACTACCACGGCTGGCTCACGGACGGGCGAGTCTTTGATAGCTCGTATAAACGTGGACAAACTATTTCCTTTGGCCTGAATCAGGTCATCCGGGGCTGGACCGAAGGCATGCAGCTGGTCGGCGAAGGCGGGATGATCGAATTGCGAATTCCATCCGATCTGGGCTACGGCGCTCGTGGGGCCCCGGGGGTCATCCCCGGAAACGCAACCCTGCATTTTCTGGTGGAACTGAAGAAGGTTCGGTAGTCTGTAGGGACAGAAAAAGGGTGAGCGGAAAAAGGGGTCAGGTACGAATAGCCAAATGGCCCGAAGGGTGCTCCGCACTATTCGTACCTGACCCCTTTTCTGAACCCCCCCCTTTCCTGAACCGCGGATCCATCATGAAACTCAGCCTGACGTCGGTTCTGGCGATACTCCTGCTGCCCTGTGGCGTTCTGCCGGGGCAGCAGCTGTCTCAGCCAGTTCCGACGCATAGCGAGGTGGCCTATGGGTCGCATCTGCGAAATGTGCTGGATTTCTGGAAGGCTCCGGGGGACACACCACGGCCGCTGCTGATTTACATTCATGGGGGTGGGTGGCTGACGGGTGATAAGACCCGGAAGGGACCAGCCATCCAGCCGTTTCTGGACCGCGGCATTTCCTTCGCTGCCATCAATTATCGACTCACGCCGGAACATCCCCTGCCCGCACCAGTTCATGATGCAGCGCGAGCGATCCAGTTTCTTCGTACACAAACGGACGCATGGAACCTGAATCCGGACCGGATTGCACTCACCGGCCCCAGCGCCGGAGCCTGCACCAGTATGTGGCTGCTGTTGCACGATGACCTTGCGGACCCTCAGGCCACCGATCCGGTGCTCCGCGAATCGACTCGCGTCTGCGCTGCTTCAGTCAACGTTGGCCAGACTTCCATTGATCCCGAAGTTCTTCAGGAATGGATGGGGCCAGCCGTCTTTGAGCATCCGATGCTGGCCAATGCGGTGGGTGAGCAGTCGCTGGCGCCTGTCCTGCAGTCGCCCGAACGCTATCGAACGCTCTATCGGGAATTCTCACCCATCAATCATCTGGATGCCGCAGATCCGCCGCTGTTCATGACCTGCAGCGCAGAAACGGATTTGCCCGCACGCGATGCGGGACATGGCATTCATCACCCAATACACGGAATTCGAATGCAAGAGGCAGCCAGAGCGATTGGACACGAATGTCATCTGGTGGTCCCGGGCGTCTCACAGTCCACGAAGTACGCCGATGGCAACGACTTCCTCATCAGAATCCTGCTGTCTCCGCACAAACCCTGATCCAACAGCCAGTTGAGGGGTGGGATGGCAGAACGGTGTCAAGGCCGCAGATAGTCGCGTTTCGCTCCGTCGAAACGAACGTCCATCGTTTTCACTGCCGAACCCGACACTCAATTCCCTTTGCTGCATTACACTGAAAACACCCCGAATCTCCCGGCTTGCCACCGTTTCACCATCAGCCAGTTGACAGGGCAGGGGGCACCATGCGGGCTGTTTCCACCTTTTTGAGCATCAGCGTGCGGCAATGATCAACGCGGACGCCATAGACGTGGCGAATGCTTCGGTCGGTCCGCTCACGCGCATTGATTTTGTCGTCGTGTTCAACCGCTCCTGCCATCTTCGCGATTGAGTCGCAACTGTCCACAGGCTGCGTCGATATCGGCCCCTTTACGTTTCCGCACGGTGGCCGGGATTCCACGTCGAACGAGGATTTCAAGGAACTGCTGCGTCTGTGGCTCCCGCGGAGCTGTCATGACCAGTTCACTGACACCGTTCATGGGAATCAGATTCACATGAGCTGTGCGTCCGCGCAGTAACGTGGCCAGTTCTTCGGCATGCCGAGGCTGGTCATTGATTCCGGACAACAGCACATATTCCCACGAAATACGGCGTCCGGTCTGCTGATGATATTCTTCAGCCGCATCCAGGATCTCCTGAATTCCGATGTTCTTATTCACCGGTACGATCTCTGTTCGCAACGCATCGTTGGGAGCATGCAGCGAGACGGCCAGATTGTACTGCTGACCGGACCTGGCAAATTCGCGGATCTTTTCGGGAAGGCCGACGGTCGAAACGGTGATCCGCCGGGCCCCCAGACCAAACCCGTCTTCCGCTGTCAGCACTTCCAGCGCGGCCATGAGTGACCGATAATTCGCGAGAGGTTCACCGATTCCCATGACGACCACATTTGTGATCTTCTCGTCATCGGCCATCAGTCGGTGCAGCACCAGAACCTGTTCAAAGATCTCGGCTGAAGTCAGGTTGCGTTTCACTCCGCGGAGCCCACTGGCGCAGAAGACGCAGCCCATCGCGCAGCCCACCTGGGTGCTGATGCAGACGGTGCGTCGTCCAGGATCCCGCATCAGCACACATTCAACCAGTTCCCCATCCTGCAGACGCAATAACAGCTTTTCGGTGCGATCACTGGCAAGCTGATGACCTACCGTCTGAAATGAACAGAAGCGGAACTGTTCCTGCAACAGCTGACGCAAGGCCGCCGGAAGATCGGTCATCTGTTCAAAGGATGTGATCCTGCGCTGAATCAGCCAGCGGCGAATCTGCTGAGTCCGGAAGGCCGGGTATCCACGTTCCCTGAGCCAATCCTGCAGCTCCTGTGAGGAAAGCTCCAGCACTGCACGCTGCACCGGGGCTGCGACCACAGCAGGCGCAACAGCATCGATGATCGGAAGGGGAATGTTCTGCGATTCCGGGAGAGTCTTCACGGTTGCTGATTTGTCTTTCCGTTGTCATTTTGCTGACGAGTGCGGGCCAGGTCCCGGCGGTAGCGACGAATCATTTCCGAGTATTCCTGATCGAGAACCTCACGTCCCCCGTCCTGGACGTCATTGTCCAGCTGGTCCTGCAGTTGTCCCCACTGCCGCCGCTGTCCCTTCTTTAGCGTCGCAGCCGGGTCGACACCATCGAATCCGGCAGGATTCCCAGCGGATTTCGAATCACTGGACGCCTGGCTGCTGTCAGAACTGAGCTGACCCGGCGAAAACTGATTGGGCAAGGCTCCTTTCGCGGCATTTTTCAGAGATCTCGCGGCTTTTGCCAATTGTCCGGGGGATCCTGCCGAGCCTTGTTCCTGCGGCGTACCTGGGCCGGGTTTCTTTGCCCCTTGCGCCTGGCCCGATTTTGATTCGCCAGCCGCTTCGGAGGACGACGCGTCCTGGTTGCCATTCGGTGTTGATGAACCGTCAGACGGCATTTGTCCCTGTGGTTGCTGTCCAGCCGTGTTTTGTTCCGCACCAGTGCCGGGCATGGCATTGTCAGAGGGCTGGGCGTTGGCAGATGGTTCGCCTGCGTCCCCGTTTTCACCCTGAGCACCGGGCGATGGCTGCGCTGTTTCCTCGTTCATCAATTCCGCGGCCTCGCGAAGACTCTGAAGGGCCTCACCCACACTTTCTCCGACATCAGTCGGTACGAGATTACTCGGATCTCTGGCCCCCTGGGAAGCCTGCTGTGCCAGTTGTGCAGCCCGGTTCAGCTGTCCGGCAGCTTCCTGTGCGGTCTGAGTGGCCTGTTGAAACTGAGTCTGCTGCAGATTGCCGGAGGTTTGCTCCCCGCTGTCAGCCCCTTTTCCCGTGGCCTCAGCAGCTTCCTCAGATGGCTGCGCGAGGTTCTGCAGTCCCAGCGCCGGGCTCTGCAAACGATCAGCCAGCTCTCTGAGTCGGTCCGGTATCTGGCGGGCCTGCTGAGCCACCTGTTCCTGGGCCTGCTGTTGTGCAGCCAACTGAGCCGCACTGTTGTCCTGCAGTTGTCGGAGCGAATCAGCGAGACGATTAAAATCATCTCGCTGCCGCTGAAGTTGTGACTGACGGTCCTGAGTTTCCGGGGTCGTTAGCTGGTCGGCTGCCTGGGACGATTCGCTTGCGGCGTTGCGCAGGCGTTCTGCGGCCCTCTGAAACTGGCCCGCTTTGGCGTGTCGCTGGGCTTCTTCCGCACGTGTCGCGGCCTGATCGGCATTATTGCCGGGCCCATTCGCCAGCTGCGGGTTGCTTTTCAGCTGCTGCGTCTGTTCGCGTGCCGCGTCAGTCAACTGCTGCAGCTGTTCCAGTAAATTCCCGGCAGCTCGCTGTGCTTGTGCCACCTCTGGAGACTGGCCCGCAGGCTGATTTCCTTCGGTACCGGGCGGTTTCGTATCAGGGGCGGAATCTGCGGGCGCCTTTGTCGAGGGATCAGCGGCCACGGGTGCCTTTGCAGCATCGCTCGGAGGTGTGTCCATGTCGTCCGACGCGCCGGACGCCTCACGTTGAGTGCCACGATTCTGCGCCAGTTGCTGCAGTCGCTCAGAAATGCTCGCCAGCTTCTGAAGAGCGTCCTGCCCCTGTTGCCCCAGTTGCTGCCGTCGCGAGTTCTGTTCATCGAGCGCCCGCTGCTCAGCCGCTTTGCTGCTGTCATCGGCGGGGCGCGCGGGATCCTGCGGTTTGGGTGCTACCGGCTGCGCCAGTTGTTCGACAGTGGACTGCAGTGCCTGTTGGGACGACGTGATCGCGGCTTGTGGTTTGGCAAGGTTGCCCTGCCGCAAGTCGCGAACAGCTTCGTCCAGCGGCTGAGTTTCCGGCTTTTTCACATCACTCGCGTGCTGCTCCACCTGCTGCGCGAGTTGCTGCAGCTGCTGATGTGCCTGCTGCAGTTCATTAGCCAGCGCCTCGGAATCGCGCGCCGCGTCCCGGGCTTCTTCACCGATGCCTTCTGCCAGTTGCTGCTGTTGCTGGGCGAGGTTCTGCAGTTCACGGGCCATGTCTGCCGCCTGATTCCATTGTGCTTCGCGAGCCGCCTGCAGTAGTTCTGCACGACGCTGCAGCAGGCTGTCGAGATCCTGACTGAGTTCCTGCTGATCCGCTTGCAGACGACTTTGCTCCTGCCGCAGTTGCTGCTGAAAGTCTTCCTGGGACTGCCCGGCCTCAGGTTGCCCCTGAGCACGTTGCTGTCGCAGGCTGTCGGCATCCTCAGCCAGTTTCTCGGCGTCCAGTGCAAGGCGATTCAGTTCCGCCAGCTCCTGTTCCAGTGCTGCGGCTTTCTGAATGTCATCGGTCGCCCGATTGACTTCGTCGCGGATCTGATTGAGCTCATTGGCGGAGTCCTGAAGTTTCTGAGCCGCCGGGTCCTTTTCCGCAATCGCAGCCTGATCAAGCTTTTCGGGTACGCGTTCACGCAGCTGCTGTGACAATGCCGCCAGCCGGGCTGCGGGTTTCTGCATCAGTGGATGCTGCCCCGCCTGCTCAGCCAGCTGCTGCAGGTCATTTCCCCGAGTCTGTTCCTGTTCGCTGAGCGCACGGACATCGTCACGAGCTTCCGGCTTCCAGTCACGCTGTGCGGCTTCACGAAGCTGAATCGCTCGTACTGAATCCTGACCAATCTGCTCCGCCAGCTTTCGAAGCGCATCCACCAGTTGCTGATCCGACTCTCGCAAGGCTTTCTGGCCGAGCGGTTCTGCATTGTCAGAAATTCGCAGCACCCATGGTCCAGCCCAGACTCGGTTCGGTCCGGGCACCGGCCGTTCATCGTCTGCCCGCACCCGAAATTCCACAACATCACCAGTCTTCAGTGCGAGTGCTTTCAGGTCGATGCGAAACTCGTGAGCGATGGCCGTCGCGCCGCGTTCCAGCGGTACTGCCGGCTGAACTCGAACAGCCTCTTCGTTCTTCCGAAAATGAACTTCAAGTCCACCAACTCCCACATCATCGGTCACGCTGCAGTTGAGAGGAACAATGTCATCCGGCCGCACGTCCAGACCATCAGCGAGCCCCGTTACGGTCAACTTCGGCGGAGTATCGAGGGTGACGGTGAGTCTGCGCAGGATGTCTTCCGCGTTCTGCAGCTGCAGATCATCCGTGGCCAGCAACTGAAATGCTCCGCTGCCCATCGCCTGCAGTCGAAGGACCGCTGCCGTTCTGTCTTCCGAAAGTACGACCTCAACCGCCGGTGACTGCTGTTCATCAGTCCGCGCAGTGCCGGCCATGGCCACACCGCTGGCCGCAGCAGCGATCTCTTCGGGAAGCAGCGTCCCCTTTTCCCCGGGGACCATTTCTTCTCCGCTGACGGAAGGTACACGGCGAATCGGCTGGTAGTCTTTCCAGACCATCTGAACGGTCGCCACAGGCTTGCTGAACTTGAGCTGCAGTTCCAGATCGCTCTGTTCAAAAACAAACATCTCACCCAAAGCACCGTCAACAGTCTGCACCGGACGCCTGGTATAGGCGGGTGGTGTTTCCGTCAGCGTCGCTGTGAGAATGCGCGGTGAGTCGGCCACGACCAGCGAATACCACTCCGTCACGGCCCCACCACCACGAATGCGGTACAGCAGCGACTGTCCCGCGTCCTGCAGTTCAGCCAGAAACTGACCGGACTGTTCATTCCATGACATCGGAAGCTGTTCAATCGGCCCCAACTCAGAATCATGCAACTGCTGAAAGAGTGCCGCAGGGCTCTCGGGAACCTGCTTCGCATCCGGAATTTCAGACTCCGGATGCAGGGCACTGCGGAGTTCCACAAACACATCCTGCGGCAGAGTTCCAGGACGCCCTGTTCTCCAGCGGGGAATCGCAGGAAAGGACACATCTGTTCCGGAAGCCACGATGCGATCCGCGGCGGGAACCTCAAAGAACAGATTCGTGAGTGATGCTAAGTTTGCGAAGGGCAGCAGCAGTCGGCGAATCAACAACTGCGAACCGTCGGGCCAGCTGAACAGCGGTACCAATCCCAGCAACAGCAACAGCCCTGCCACACCAGCACGCTGAATCACCGGTTGAACCTGCACCACCTGAGATGGCCGAATGACTCTGAGCTGGGACTGCACCTGCTGTTGCAGTTTCTGCTGCATCAGGACTGATCCGACGGCTTCGTGACCAGCCGCCATGCGTTCCAGTGAAATCAAGGTGGCAAGGGCCTCATGCAGTTCCGGAAATCGCAAATCCACCGCGGCCCCCAGTTCTTCGGCCGGGACCGAGGCGAGTAATGGCTGGATCAGTCGTCGAATCAGCACCAGCAGGGTCAGGGCCGCAGAAGTGATCAGCAGTAACAACCGCAGAGTTCCAGGGAGAATCCACAGAAAGTCCAGCAGGCAGGAAACCGACAGGCATACAGCGGCCACGGAAACGGTTTCTGCAGATCCCCGAGCCAGAGTGTGCAGACGCATGCGCCGCTGACACTGTCCCAGCAGCTGCTGCAAAGCCGGAATCTGAATACGCACACCGGACGACATGACTTCGCTCCTGCTGGTCCTTCACCGCCCGTGCCGAACAGATTTCTAAATCACCTGCAGCGATCGTGGCCAACGGCTGAAAATCAGGAAACAGCGCCGTTCCCTGATGCCCCAGTCTACCGGCATGCGGCTGTAAATTGCCAGAGAATCCCGGGATTTCCTGACGCGGTTCATGGGGATCGAAGAGCATTCCGGGGTGTTGCACGGCCGGGAACGCACGTCCCCAGCCGACCTTACTCGCTGAACTCAGGCGAACACATTCCCCCCATTCGCCCCCGGCTGAATTGAACCCACCGCACAAAACAACGTATCCTCCCACGAGGAACGCTGCGACGTAGATCTCAGAGATGCGTCAGGATGAATTCCGGGCCCGTCTTTCGATTTCCTGCGTCGAAACACCCATCGCCTATGCACCGTGTAAGCAGCGTGCCATCTCCGGTCTCCCCCACAACTCGCTTGGTGGAAAGTTGCACAGCACGTGACAGGTCGCCGGAACACTTCTCAAATACTTTTCGTGTTCATCAGTCTGGTGCTGTTGTCCGGCGGAGTCTGGTTGTGGAGCGTGCAGAAGCAGCTCAGACACACGGCTGAACTTCAGCGTCAGGAAGCGCAGCGACAGGCGGAACTGGCTGCGCTGCTGGACCGGGCATCACAGGCTGCGGACACCGGAAAAAATGCGGCCGCCAGCCGTCACTATCAGCAGGTCCTCACAATCGACCCCCACAACGCAAAAGCCCTGCTGTTCCTGGCCGCGATTGAACAGCAGAATGGCCGTCCGGAACAGGCTCGAAATCTGCTGGCTCAAGTCACAGAACGCACCGGACCGCTCGCGGCGACCGCAAAATTTCTGGAGGGTACTCTGGCGCTGGCAGCTCATCAGATTCGTTCCGCCGAAGCACTGCTGCTGGAAGCTCACGCGCTGCGTCCGGATTGGAACGCCCCGCTGCGCGAACTGGTGTCCGTCTATGCCCTGCAGTTGCGTGAGCCGGATTTGCGCAGGACGCTCGCACAACTCCAGGCTCTGCGACCTTTAACGCCGCGTGAACTGGCAACACGACTGCTGGCCGGGCAACCTCTGCTGGAAACCTCGCAGGCCATCACACAACTGCAGGCCGCCATCCAGGCAGATCCCGCAGATGTCCAAACCGCCGTGGCACTCATACGATGCTGCTTCCATGCTGGCGATGACGGTCGTGCGGACGAACTGCTGGACTCATTCTCAACCCTCGAAGCGACCAGCCCGGAGTTGCAGGCGCTGCGAGCCCTGCTTCAGGAACGCGCCGGGCAGGCACAGTTGAGCAGTGCGTTCATCTTGGAAATCCCATTGAACGCCGAGTTGGCCTCAGAGGCGTGGGAAGTGGCCCTCAGACAGGCCAATCGTCGGCAGGATTTCGCGAACGCTGAGCAGATTGCGGGATATCTGGCCCGACGACATCCGTTGTCAACCACCGCCAGCCATGCCTGCGCACAGGCTCTGGAACGTAACGGCAAACACGCTGACGCAGTACGACAAACTCAGATCACCAACCATCTGGATCAGCTGGAACTGCTGGCCTACCGTATGTTTCGGCCGCAGGCTGACATTCCGCAGATGGCAGTCCCGGTGATGCTGGAGATCGCTGAGCATCTGCAGGCCATTGAACGCAGCGACGAGAGTCGGGATTGGTTGCTGGCCGCTCAGACACTGCTTCCGGAAGACAGTCAGATCATCGCGCGGCTGGAACAGCTCAAAACCGAGGAAACCAAAGCGACTCTGGTGCAATCGATCGCAGATTTACCGACTCCTTCCCTGCCACCGCTGGTGGTTGAACGACTGCGTTCGATGACAACGGTCACGGCGGAAGAGCCAACAACAGCGAACTGGGATTTCCAGGATGTCGCCAGCGAAATGGGGGTCTCGTTCGTGTACCACAACGGTCAGAGTCCCGGGAAGCGCATTCTGGAAACCGTCGGTGGTGGTTCTGCCGTACTGGATCTGGACGGCGACCTTTGGCCGGATCTGTATTTTCCTCAGGGTCAGTACGCCGCTGTCGATCCTGCGAAGCCTTCCGTTACGGATTCCGGAACGCAGAGTTCCGCAATATCGCCGCAGCTGAATGACCAGGTATTTCGTAATCAGCGGGGACAACGCTTTCAGAATGTCACGGCTGCTGCAGGCTTGTCTGAATTCTCACACAGCCTGGCCGCGACGGTTGGTGACTTTGACGGCGATGGGTTTCCCGATGTCTTCGTCGCCAATCTCGGAGCCTGTCGCCTGTTCCGCAATCTGGGTGATGGTACCTTCGCCGACGAGACAC
Organism: uncultured Planctomycetaceae bacterium; assembly: GCA_903924405.1. Classification (GTDB taxonomy): domain Bacteria; phylum Planctomycetota; class Planctomycetia; order Planctomycetales; family Planctomycetaceae; genus SXXK01. The sequence continues at coordinate 12,254 of CAIYBH010000408.1, forward strand.
CCGCGTCGATCGAGGTCAACCGGAACTGCAGTAGCGGGGCCTGCTTTGCGGACCTGAACGCGGATGGACTGCCCGAGATTTTCGTACTGAACTACGTGGAAGACTGGAACCGCCGCTGTGTCAACAGTTCCGGAGAGATTGCAACCTGTGATCCGAGGGAATTGCAGCCAGCCATCAATCGACTGTATCTGAATGCTGGTGATGGCGGATTCACGGACATCACAAAAGACGCGGGACTTCAGGACTTACCGGGTCGAGCCCTGGGGATTATTGCGGCTGATCTGAACGGAGATGGAGGGACGGAGCTTTTCGTGGCCAACGACGGAATGCCCAATGTTCTGCTGACAGCAACTCCGGACGTGCCTGCCGGTGTGGCCTTGCGCCTGCACAATCTGGCTCCGCAGGCTGGTGTGGCTATTCCGCAATCCGGTCGATCGCATGCTGGAATGGGAGTGACGGTTGCGGACTTTGACTCCAACGGCCTGCCGGATCTTTTTGTCACCAATTTTTATCGCGAACAGAATACTCTGTACGAGAGCATCGCCCCCGGATTGTTCCTCGACGCCTCACAACGCTCCGGCCTTGGACCGGCAAGTCTGGCCTACCTCGGCTTCGGTACTCAGGCGCTGGATGTGGAAGGCGATGGTGATGCGGATGTCGTCATACTGAATGGAGACATTGACGACTACTCATCCACCGGACGCCCCTGGAAAATGCCTGTAACCGCCTTCCGAAATCAGGGAAATGGTCAGTTTGAAGAGCTCACCGGACGCTGTGGAGCGGACTTCTCACAACCGATGCTGGGGCGTGGTCTGAGCCTTGCGGATTTTGACGGTGACGGCGTCAGCGACTTAATTGCGGTTCGACACGACGGACCAGCCCTGTTGCTCAGGAATCGAACCGCGCAACTTGCCTCAGGGCTCAGCCTGCGTTTTGCCGGGCGTATCGGTCCCCGGGATGGAACGGGTACGACAATCCGAATTCGCCATGCCGACGCACAGCGTCACCTGTGGCAACCGGCCGGAAATGGGTTCTCGGCCAGCAATGAACCCGTGATTCGGATTTCCGGGCTGACGGAAAGTGAATCTCTGGTGGCAGTGCAATGGGGAGACCGGAACTTCACGCTACCGACCGTGCAGCACAAGAAAGACTGGGTCGTTCGCGAAGAACTGCCAGACGGCACGACACTTTTGCCGATCTTCAAATAATTCTGCTCCGCGGCGAATTTTTTCACAAAACGAAAAATAGTCGGCCGCGTCGAGTGTCGATTAAAAAGGCAAATCCGCCCAACAATCAGGCAAATCCCCCCAAAACAGTTGACGCGTGTAACGTGGATTGTTAAATCTGTGCGAGGAAAATCCTTTACCCTGCACGCATTTCCTGTCTTTAGGATGGATTTTCCCGAACGAGATAAAGTCTGCTCCAAGCCTGCGTTCTCAATTCCATTCTTTTTCAGGCATTTTCAGGGGACTTTGAAAGATGATTAAAAAGGGTCGATTATCCGGAGGGGCTCGCGGATTTACGCTGATTGAACTGCTGGTGGTGATTGCGATCATCGCCATTCTGGTGGCCCTGCTGCTGCCAGCCGTTCAGCAGGCTCGCGAAGCCGCTCGACGCACACAGTGCAAGAACAACCTGAAGCAGATCGGGTTGGCGCTGCACAATTACCATGACACCCACGGTCGGTTTCCACCGACGCAGGTCATGGTGGCTTACCTGGGACCGAACAACACCAGCCCGGTGCCTCGCAACCACACATGGGTCTCGCTGATCCTGCCGTATCTGGAGCAGGCGAATCTGTACAGCGCGATCAATTTCAGCCTGCCCATGTTCAATCAGGCCACCAACACCTACCAGACGTTGCCGACCGGTGAAACGATCGTTTCCCGCAGGCTGCCAACGCTGCAGTGTCCGTCGGACCCGGGCTTTGGCGGTGGCGTGTCCACCCATGGTCTGGCACACATGAACTACGCTGGCAACATGGGATGGGACTGGCATTACCGTGGACCGCACTGGGCCCAGGGGCCGTTCCAGAACGGTTCAGAGGGAACTCGTCTTGAAGACGTGAAGGACGGTACGTCCAACACCATCGCCGTGGCCGAAACTTCGACTCAGGGATTTCAGCCGCGAGCGGGTGCACCCAGCCATCAGGCGATGGGTGGGATTCTCCGTGGCAGCGGCATCAACAACGCCGTCTTCCGCACGCCGTTCATCGATCCGGGCAGCAACGGCGACGTGATGGACTCGGCCGCCCTGCGCGGGATCGGCCAGGTCGGTGTTCGCACGTGGCTGCGTCCTGACGGTCAGGCTGCTGGCTACTGGTGGAAGGCATCTCCGTATGTCCATCCGCCCACCTACCTCGCCTGCTTCGGCCTGAACAACAACTGGCCAGGTGCCAGCAGCGTTCACACCGGTGGTGGTCAGGTTCTGCTGTGCGACGGCTCCGTACGCTTCCTCAGCGAAAACCTGCAGGGTGCTCAGCAGCCTTCGGTCTGGTTCGCACTGCACACCTACATTGGCGGCACTGAAGCCGGACAGCCGATTGTCGGCGAGTTCTGATTCTCATCCGGGATCAGTGACACGAAATAAAGAGCTCCCGGTGTTCAGGAATCATTCACCTGCATCGGGAGTTTTTTTTGGTTCTGGCAGAAAAAGGGGTCAGGAACCAATAGCCTAAAGGCCCGAAGGGTGCTTCGCACTATTGGTTGTTCAGAAAAGGGGTCAGGAACCAATAGCCAAATGGCCCGGAGGGTGCTCCGCACTATTGGTTCCTGACCCCTTTTCTGAACCCCCTTTTCTGAACGCCCCCACTCAATCCAAAACAGTTTTTTCAAGGAGTTTTTCGCGTGTTGAAATCATTCTTCTCCGTTCTGACCTGCCTCGCTCTGCTGCAGATTGTCGGTTGCTCCGGTGACGCAGCCTACGGTGAAAAAGCAAAGACAGTTCCGTTCACAGGCAAGTTGACACTGGACGGAAAACCTTACGGTTCTGTGAAGGTGCAGTTCGTTCCTCAGGGATCCGATGGTGGTGTGCGCACAGCCTATGCGGAAGTGAAGGAAGATGGCAGCTTCACCGCCACGACCTACGTCACTGGCGATGGAATCGTGGCTGGCAAGTACACGGTGCGCGTGGGATCAGAAGGCGATGGAGCGTCCACCGACCCGGCTCAGATGATGGCCGCTGTTGCCGGTGCGTCGATCGAGCCCTTCAACGTTGATATTCCAGCGGAAGGGTTGACCGATGTGGAACTGAAACTGAACAGCACTTCCAAAAAGGGAAAGAGCGGCGGGATGCTGGGGCAGTAAGCTGCCAACCGGATCGCTGCATTCAGTCAGTACAAAAGGCCGGCGGGGAGAAATTCCCTGCCGGCCTTTTTTAATCACACGCATATTTCGATCGAACCCATGGCACTGATACCCAGCCTGCCGTGGTCAGATGCGCCCCTCAACACGGCGATTGGCCACCCGCGTCAGCGCTCTCTGGTAAACTTCCACGTAGCGACTTGCACTGCCCGACCATGACCAGTCACGCGTCATGCCGTTGCGGACCAGCACGTCTCGCAGCTCTGTGTTTTCACAGCAATCGAGGGCCAGTTCTACGGTCTCCGCCAGCGCCTCTGCAGTGTAGTCTGAAAACGTGAAACCGTTTGCGGTCTGCAGAGATTCGGGACTGCCATCGTATGGCACCACTGAGTCCGCCAGTCCGCCGACGCGCCGCACAATCGGCATGGTTCCGTACCGCAGACTGTACATCTGATTCAGACCGCAGGGTTCAAAACGACTCGGCATCAGAAACAGATCGGCCCCGGCTTCAATCTGGTGTGCGAGTGATTCATCAAAGCCGATCTGTGCGGCCACCTGTTCCGGATACTGACTCGCCAGCTCACGCACCTTCTGCTCGTACCACGGATCACCGGTGCCCAGAAAGACCAGCTGCAGATTGCGATTCAGCAGACGAGGCGCGGCCTCCATGATCAGATCAAAGCCCTTCTGATCCACCATGCGAGAGACCATTCCGATCAACGGCACCTCCTCAAAGCACGGAAGCTGCATGCGGTGCTGAAGGTGCGCTTTGCAGCGTCCCTTTCCCTCACGCCAGGTGTCGACGGAATAATGAGCTGGCAGAAGCACGTCCGCCTCGGGATTCCACGCCGCATCATCAATCCCGTTCAGGATTCCCGTCAGGTCGGCCTGACGTTCACGCAGGGCACTGTCCAGTCCATAGCCGCCGTCCGGCGTACAAATCTCTTCGGCATAGGTGGGACTGACGGTTGACACCTGATCAGCGAATGACAAACCCGTCTTCAGCAGGTTCAATTCCCCCCACGCCTCCATCTGACGATGGTTATAGTATGTCCAGGGCAATCCTGTCAGTGGCATATCGAGGTGCCAGAATCTCCCCTGGTAAGCCATATTGTGAATGGTCATGACCGAGGCCGTGTGTTCGAAGCCAGATGTTTCAGCGTAATTCGAATTCAGCAGTGCGGGAATCAGGCCGGTCTGCCAGTCATTGCAGTGCAGAATGTCCGGGCGCAGGACCATCTGGCGACAGATTTCCGGCACGACTCGGCTGAAAAAACAAAATCGCTCGCAGTTGTCCTGGTACCCGCCATTCCCTTCACCATAAGGCTGCCGACGATCAAAATAGTCCGGCTGTCGCACCAGCAGCACGCGTGCTTCGCTTCCTGGCAATGTCGCCCAGTTGATGGTGGCAGTCACTGGTCGGTCAGGCATCGCCACTGTCACCTCGATGCCCGTCTCGTGCACTGCCGGCAATCCCTTGCGAGATTGCCGCATGGGAAAGTAGTCCGGGATGATCAGGACCACGTCATGTCCCAGTTGGGACAGGGCGGCTGCGAGTGCCCCTGTGACGTCCGCAAGTCCCCCGGTCTTGAAAAACGGCACCGCTTCTGAGGCGGCAAGGACAATGCGCAGTCGCGGTTTGAGTGCTTTGACGGACATCATGTCACATGAAATCTCTGAAGAGTTGCCCGAGTTCTCTGGAGCACCGCTATGGAGCTCCAACGAAAAGACGCTCGAATGCTGGACCCAGATTCGTCGATACGCCGTATAAGCCCAACGTTCCACTTGCCCGGGAATTCTGCAACCACTCCCACCGGTGGATCGACTGGAAATCAACGAGCACGTCGTTGACTCTGCAGGTTGTAACGAATCCGCAGATTGCACGGGTTCCGAACCGTTGCCGCGCAGATCTGTTCTCTCCGTTTGCCCACAGGCGTCCCCGCCTTTCAGAGCGATCTCCGGGAGTGCCGTTCAGCATCGTAGTGATGTTCACGCGTGCCAGGTACAGACCTGCTGCTGTGTGTTCGACATTACCAGTCTGATGGTACACTTGCCCGCAATTTCCAGTTCGTTTGTCGCGACTCTGCGCTGAAGGTCTGCACCATGTCGGGCACCCTGTTGATCCCATTTCCGGCTGAGTGGCCCCGGCAAGGCGGCGATGTTGCCGGACTGTGCCAGTACTTTCAGGATCTGTGTGACAGTCGCGGTGACTTCCTGCGGGTGCTGGACCTGGATTGTCAACCCGCCAGTAGAACAGCCCGTCTGGAATCGCTCATAATCACGCTCGTGACGCAGACCGCAGACCAGGTGCAGGTCCACTACGACGTTCGCCTGTCGCAATTTCAGGCCTGTGCGGATCGCCTGTCTGAGTTTGTGTTTCACCGAAGTGTGACCGGGACAGTCGCTATGAGGGGCTGGCTCTTTGCCCAGTATCAGGCACAGCCGCAGCGCGACACGTGTGAAGAATTCTGAGGTCTTCGCTTTGGATGCCGTTTGCCTCTGCCCGTCAATTCATCCCGAACATAATTCATCCCAAACATGGATGGATCGTCGTTTCCGGGCGGCATTACACAGGACGAGTTGAGACATCCGCTTTCAACGCTGCGCGCACGAAAAAGCCCCGGTGTTTGACCACCGGGGCTTCAGACGGCTGTTTGTGCAAGACGCAGCCGATGTCTGATTACAGTGAATATCCACTGCGATATTCACGATGCACGTACTTGTTCAGTTCCGGCATATTGGTGCTGACGAGGTTCTTTGCATCCCACTCGATGCGCTGTCCTTCGCCGGCACGTACCGCGAGATTTCCGACCAGAATGGTTTCTGTCAGACGTCCAGCGTAGCCAAAGTTGCCCATGGTGCCCGGCTTGTAGTTGCCGCGGACAGATTCCACGAACTCCCACTTCTGACGTTCATCACCACCACCTTTGAACGGAATGCGTGGCAGTGTCGGTTCTGGTTTTTTGAAGTCCTTGTAGTTTTCTTCCGGGAGCAGCGTGTAAGCCGCACCGTAATCGTTCTGTGACAGCAGCATGCCTTTGGAACCAACCAGCAGTGCAGCACTGGTGCGTCCCTTGCCCTGCTTCTGCTCTTCAACCTGCTTGCGGAAGCCTGCTGGCAGTTTCGCAATCAGATCATCAGCCGGAAGATTTCCACCGTCGTACCAGTAGAAGCGGCAGGCCTTCAGACCGTCGCGTTCCGGGAATTCAAACATCAGCGTCGTGGCGCCGGGGAAGGTTTCGCCTTCGACGATGCCCGGATTCTTCACTGCTGTGACTGCGACCGGATCCCACAGATTCAGCCCCATCACCGGCAGGTTACAGGTGTGGCAGGCCATGTCGCCCAGTGCTCCGGTACCAAAGTCGACCCATCCGCGCCAATTGAAGGAGTGATAGACGCCTTCCTTGTACGGACGCATCGGGGCTGGGCCGATCCACGAATCCCAATCCAGCGTATCAGGCACCTTGTCTTCGCCGGCAGGACGACCAATTCCCTGTGGCCAGACTGGTCGGTTTGTCCAGACGTGGACTTCCGTCACATCGCCCAGCGTGCCCGAGCGTACGACTTCCACGGCTTCACGCAGCCCGTTTTCAGATGTGCCCTGATTTCCCATCTGCGTGACGACACCCATCTCTGCCGCCAGTTCACGCATCACGCGTGCTTCCCGGATTGACCAGGTCAGTGGCTTCTGCACGTACACATGCTTTTTCATCTTCATGGCCTTGACGGCCGCAGCAGCATGCGTGTGGTCTGGTGTGCTGACCGTCACGATATCAACTTTGTCACCGAGCTTGTCCAGCATCGCGCGGAAATCAGTGAACTGTTCTGCCTTTTTGAATTCACGAGATTTCTTCTCAAGCGTCCGTCGATCGACGTCGCAGATCCCGACGATTTCAACATCCTGATCAGCAATGTGGCTGCTGTCGCTGTCACCCTTGCCACCGACACCGATGCAGGCTGCCGTCAGGGATTCAAGGGCCGACCGAGTTGGGCGGGCAAACGTCTGCGGAGCCACCCAGTAGGCGGTTCCCAGAGCGGCGGTTGTTCCGATGAACCCGCGACGAGATGTCTTTCGCACCATCGAGATACCTCATTCTATCCAAAAGTGACAGGGGGCTGGCTGATTCGCCAATTCGCGCGGAATTTGCCGGACTCAGTCAGTGGGTGAAGGTCAGAACGACGTCAAACAACCCGTTTACAATAACAATCACGGGCAAAACGGCAACAATTCAGCGTCTGACCACGCGGAATGGCGCCAAATCCTGCCGTAACAATCGGCATCTCCTGTCCCTCGGATTGAGCCCTGGCGGGAATCCGGGGCCTTGTGAACCCTGACAGAAACCTGTTGACCTGTTCCGCCGAAACACCCGTCCCCGCTTACCGGAACCAGATAATCCTCCCTGATTCGTGATGGCACAAACCGTTTAAACTCCATGCAATTCAGAACGGTGACGCCGTGGCAGACGTGAAGGGGGGGCCGCCAGGCAGCCCGCACTCATCACCTGGTCTCCGGTCAAAGGACTTCCGGGCGTCGAAACGCCGCCGACAGATGTTTGCTCCGGAGCACCAACGCGGAAACGCAGAATTCAGGTGCCCGTCCCGGGGCCTCGAAGACCGCTTGCGCTGACTTTTCAACGTATTCCGCTCAGCACGCCGAACAGACCTCCTGTCAGTCGAACAACGTGATGCCTCAACGCTGTCCGGAGGGAACGACGGGGGATACGGCTTCACCATGCATACTCAAACGTCGCAGACTGACAGGCGTATCCATGTGGTTTCCACGGCGCCTGCACCCGGGCTCATGGATGACGTGCCTGTCCGTCGATCCGACGAGACGAAGCATTCGGCAAACTCCCTGCAAAGTGTTTAAGGCACATTGCCGGCCGTGATCATCACAGTCAGCAAACCACAATCACCCGAATTCTTCGGAACAATCCAATTCAGCCCACCATGGAAATATCTCTTTTTTCGATGCTGTAAAAGCAGCACCCTGCGCACGGAGCACAGTTGATCCGCAGGCCGAGGTGTCGATGTCATGCTTGCCGGACGTCGTGGAGTCCGGGAGGATCTGAGTGGCCAATGCATTGGCACGGCGGTGCCATATGCCGTTCCTTACGTTTTTTCCTTTGAGTGCCGTGGTGTCCGGACAAGTAGCGACCGTTACGGCTTGAGTACCTGAACTGGTTAAAGATCAAGGTAATCTATGAAGCTTCGAATTCAACCGTGGTTCACAGATGGCTGTACTCGTTTTCTGAACACTGTCTTCAAGTGGTATCCTCAGTTCGTAACCGGGACTCCGACGGTCCTCGAATGGGGCGGCGGCAATTCGACTTTGTATTTCCTGTCCCGGAAGTGCCGGGTGCTGACCGTCGAAAGTGATGCCAGCTATATCGACGACCTGTCCGCGCTCACAACATCCATGGGATATCGCAGTGTCGTGGTTTCCAGTACGGCCGATGCGTTGCGAGAACTGGACACGGCCGATGTTGTCATTCTTCAGGCGAAGGGGATTCAGGATGTCGAAGAGCAGATTTTCTCTGGCAGGGACTGGACGTTCCTTCTGAATGACGGTATCTCCCGCAAGGAGGTGCTTGAAGCTGTGGAAAAGTCTGCGTTTCAGGGACTGCTGATTCTGGATAATGTGGAATACTGCGGAAACTGGGGGCGTCTGGAACGTGCTGCAGCACATCCGGATCGCGTGCGAGTCTATCGCAGCTTGTTACGTAATCCCGAATGGCGGCACATTCTGTTTGATCAACCAGAGGGCAGAGAGGGACATTCAGCGCCAGACTACACCGGCTGGGAAGCACCGCATCGATGGGTTTCAGGAATCCTCTGGCGACACAGCCACCTGTTTTCACAGCTGCTGGTGACTCATTTGGGGATGCCGGTCGTGACCCCCGATGCAATTGACGACAGGGATCTTGAATCGCTGCCAAACCGCTGCCCATTTGACTGGGCCCGGATGAAGTGGCTGACCGAGTCGTATGACAACGTGTTTCCGCTGCATCGATCGTTTGAATAATTCATTGGCCAACAAAAAAGGGGCAGCAGATCATTAGATCTGCTGCCCCTTGCGCGCATGATTCTACAGGCGGGAGTTTAGCCGCCGCCGGGCTGCTTTTCAGAAACGGCCGACGGCTTTGCAAAGGCACTTTCCTGCGGATTGAAGGCATACTCCACCGCCATGGCCGGCATGAGTCCGATGGCGGGAATCCGCAGATCCTCCGTAACTCGCAGCGTCAGCTTCAACTCAGGAAGTGTTGTGGCCCCAGCCGGGACTCCGTCGCGCCTCGTGGTGGAAAAGTCTGCGATGGTCAGCTGAATCAGCGAAGGTGGATGCAGATCACCCAATCGGCCGGAACGAATCACTTTTTCACCAGCGACAAGTTCGTATTCCACAGGCAGTTCATCCCAGAACGCATTCTTTCGGTACAGGTTTCTTGCCCGGGCATTCACCGAAAGAAAGAAACACAGGTGGGGGCTGCGAGCGAATGCAGCTGGGATAACAATCGAGGTGGAAACTGTGTCGCCCGCCTGCAGCACCTTACGATCCGCGGGAAATGTCAACGCACGATGAACTCGCGATTCCTCCACCACAGCCATTTTAGTGGACTCTGCTGCATCGCCGGATTGGAGTTTCAGGAACGATAACTCTGAACGATCCACGGCCATCCCGGCTACAAGGTGCCACGCGATGATGATTGCCAGAGCGATTGCTCCGGGCAGCAGAGAACGCACTTCGATCCCGAGTGTTCGCAGGCCGCGTGGTCCTCTGGATTTCTGACTGACCACCAATCCGGCCGTCCACGCAAGTGGGAACCCCAGAATGTGACTGTAATAGGGACCAGCTTCCGTGACGAAAAGAATCACGAAGTACTGCCCGATCACAAACAGCAGCGGAAACAACTCACTCGTTGCCACCGGCATCTGAGTCGCAGAGAGCAGACGTTTCAGGGCCAGCAGCAGGAGGATTGAATAGAATCCCTGCAGCACCCAG
>CAIYBH010000409.1 GCA_903924405.1 uncultured Planctomycetaceae bacterium
CAGGAGCACTCGCCCTCCCTGTGGGATGGCGAAACGATGTGGAGCCGGAAGATCGTCGCGTTTCGCTCCGCCGAAACGTGCGTCCACCCTCCGCTCGCCGAAAAAAATATTTGGGGGAGGGCGAAGTTCCATCTGAGCCGAAAGACCCTGCGCCATTTTCAGATTTCCGGCTCGGCAGGAGCACTCGCCCTCCCAGCGTTACGCACCTGCGGCTCGGCAGGAGCACTTGCCGTCCCTGTGGGAATGTTCGCTCTGCGTCGGGCCTGCCAAATAAAAAAGCCGAGGAACTTGTCCTCGGCTTTTCAACGTTAAATCAGTCGTCCAGTGCTGGATCTGTTTCAGTGAGTCGTCGCACACTGGTTGTCGGCGGACTTCTCCGGTGCAAAGTTGCAGAGCTCTTCACGGAGGATGTTCATCCCCTTGGGCGCCTCAATGCCAATACGCACTGAGTTGGGGCCGATCCGCACAATGGTGATCGCAATGTCGTCACCAATCAGAATTCGCTCGTTCGTCTTTCGCGAAAGTACCAACATGTCTCTCTCTCCCTGTCCTTGTTACGTCATCCTTGAAACAAGAGCCCCCCCACGCTGACGTGCGTGCCAGCAGGAAACCCCAGGAACTTTCGCCATCCGCCCGCTCAGCGATTTCACGGCCCCTATCCACCCCCGGAGCCCACCGCTGAATTGACATCATTTTGATGGCGACGTCAGTACGATAACAATCACCAACCCACCTGCCAACAAAAAAATGCTCAAAGATTGCGCAATCGGCAAATTCTACCCGTGCACAAAAAACAGGCACCCCGCAGATGCTTAAAATATCAGCAAAACCACAGCTGCCAGAATGGCATCGCCGTGTTGGCGGGCTCGGGGCCGTTTGCGGCCGGGGGCGAATCGATACAAGGCCCCTCAACTTTTCCCCAGCCCCGAATGTCCGACGCCACGCAGAGAACGACAGAGAATTTCGCGAGACTCCGGGGGCCCATGCTGGGGTTCCGGGGAATTTGGCGTTATCGTCTACGCGGCGATTCAAACAGCACGGCCGCCGGGTGCCAGCACATCGCCTCGGTCGCCTGACGCTCGGCCAGGCGTGTTGGCCAACTCCGTCCAGTTCCGGTCAGGTCGGTACACCCATCGCCAGGCAACCACCTTCGCCGGCGATCACAGGACACCAACGTCTCTCACAGTTCAAAGGATGCAATCCGTATGGTCAGAATCGGAATCATTGGTATCGGCTTCATGGGATACACACATTTCGAGGGTGCACGTGATCTGACCAACGCGCGAGTGACCGCGGTGGCAACCCGAGATGCCGCTAAGCTGGCCGGCGACTGGACGTCTATCCAGGGCAACTTCGGCCCCCCAGGTGGCCATGTGGATCTCAGCGACGTCCGCAAGTACACCGATTACCGGCAACTGATCGCCGACCCGGAGATTGATCTGGTCGATGTCTGCCTGCCAACCGATCGACACTTCGAAGTGGTGATGGAATGCCTTCAGGCCGGCAAGCCGACGCTGGTGGAAAAGCCCATTTCCGTTCAACTCCCGGAAGCCGAGACGATGGTGCGGACGGCGCGGGAAAAGTCCGTGCCCCTGTTCGTGGCTCACGTGCTGCCCTTCTTCCCCGAGTTTCGATTTGCCGCGGAGGCCATTCAGGATCAGCGTTTCGGCAAACTTCTCGCCGCCGATTTCAAACGCGTCATCTGTCGCCCCGACTGGTCCAGCGACATGTCCGACTTTCGCAAACTCGGGGGCTGGGGGATCGATCTGCACATTCACGACAACCATTTCATCGCTCACGCCTGCGGAAAACCCAAAGCCGTTTTCTCACGCGGACTCCTGCAGGACGGGTTTGTGAATCATGTGCATTCAACGTACATCTACGACAACGGCCCGGCTGTGACCTGCGTCAGCGGTGGCATCGCCGGAAAGGCCCTGCAGTTCTCCCACGGCTTCTCACTGTATTTTGAGAACGCCACGGTGCTGTTCGATGCCGGAACGCTTGCCGGCAACTGGGTGGTCAGCCGACCTCTCAGCGTCATGAATGCGGATGGCACCATGACCCATCCGGAACTCGGCGGCAGTGGCAAGTGGTGCGGGGCGTTCACCGACGAACTGCAGCTCGCCGCTGACACCCTCGCCGGATGCCGTCAGGCCGGTGCCCTGTCGGGGGAAACTGCCCTCGCGGCTCTGCAACTATGCTGGGCAGAGGCCCGAAGTATTGAATCCGGGACCATCGTGCCCGTCTGAAACGCAGGTTCCGCCGGCAGCCTGCAGGCCCGTCCCGCAGGCTGCACCGTCTTCCCGGTTTCCCGTCTTCACTCGTCCTGACAGCAGTCCACTGCCGCCAGGACACGGCCACTTCCGCCCGACGGTTTCCATGCCTGATCCCTCCCCAGACTCTTCGCCCCGTCGCCGAGCCCCAAAGCAGCCGGCGGCGAAACACTCTCAGTCGACAACGCCCGCGTCGGCCAGTCCGGAGTCACTCGCCTTTCCCAGAGACCGCATCAGCAAACTGCGCTCGGCGACACTGGCATGGTACGACACCCACGGACGCTCGCTGCCGTGGCGACAGCAGCAGGATCCTTACCGAATCTGGCTCAGCGAAATCATGCTGCAACAGACCACCGTGGCTGCCGTCATTCCTTATTTTCAGCGTTTCATGACCCACTTTCCCGATGTCCAGACTCTCGCCGCCGCCAGTGTCGATGACGTGCTGCGTCTCTGGGAAGGACTGGGCTATTACAGCCGCGCTCGCAATCTTCATCAGGCGGCCATCATGGTCGTTCAGAATTTCGCCGGCCAGTTTCCTGCCGATGTCAAACTTCTGCAGTCTCTGCCTGGAATCGGTCGCTACACCGCCGGTGCGATCGCGTCATTCGCTTTTGATCTCCCGGCCCCCATCGTCGAAGCAAATACCGAACGTCTTTACGCCCGGCTGCTCGCACTGCAGGACGATGTCCGTTCCTCGTCCGCTCAGAAACAACTCTGGCAGTTCGCCGAATCCATCGTGCCCGCCAAACGCGCCGCCGATTTCAATCAGGCCGTGATGGATCTGGGCGCTCAGGTCTGTCGCCCCGAAGATCCGAACTGCCCGCAATGCCCACTGCTGAAGTGCTGCCAGGCATTTCAGAACTCACTGCAGCATGAGCTGCCGCGACGCCAGCCACGCACACCCATCACACTTGTCTCAGAATTGGCCGTCGTGCCTTTTCAGAGTCAGCGTTTTCTGTTGCGACGACGCGCACCCCACGAACGCTGGGCCGGTATGTGGGATGCCACACGGCTCGAAATCTCCGACGAACGCCGCCAGCAAATCCCCTGCCCTCCGTCACACAAACGTTCCACCAAACCACGGGAACGCTCGCTGTTCCCTCAGACAGCCGCCCTGCTGGACCCCATGCTTCAGCAACAGATCGCCGATCAGTGCGGTGCCGTGCCCGGTATCCTGCTCGACTCGATGGAACTCACCTATTCCGTGACCCGGTACCGCGTGCAACTGCTGACCGTCCTCTGCGAAGTCTCCGGCACGACGACGAAGCTGCCCGATACCGAATGGTTCGCAGCCGCCGACCTGACCAGCCTGCCACTCTCACGCACCGGTCGCCAGATTGCTGACTGGCTGCAGTCGTTCAGAGAAGGGGGCGGAAGCCCGTAGTTCCGATCACCGTTTCTGAACGCGCGGCTCAGATGGAACTTCGCCCTCCCACTGAAAACCTGGTTTTGCGGCTCGGATGGAACCTCGCCCTCCCGCTAACTCGGTGGGCTCACGCCGCACCGCTCGCCTTTTCGGAGGTCAGTCCGCTTTCAGGTTGAGCGACAGCAGAGTCAGTGCCTGCAGCAGATTTCCCTGAGTCCACAACAGGGGAGTGATGTCGTTCGGTATCCACTCCCCCTTCTCACAGAACCAGGATTCCGGACAACGATACGGCGGAAATCGTCCTCCAGCACGAGTCATCTGGGCGAGTGAACGCTGGACATGCTCTCTCTGCAGCCGCAGGTCTTCCAGGTCGCCATTCTCCTGATATCGACGTCCATAAATGCAGGAAATAATAGGGTCAAAAATGCACCACTGCGCTTCCATCCCCGGACGTAACAATTGATCTCGCGCTCCAAGGCTGTCGCTGAAGTCCGCCGTCCGCTGATCCGCCGACAGCAGGTCCCGATAGTCCGCACACCAGTACGAATCACCCGGATAACGCCGTATGCCCCACGGCCCCTGCAAGTGGCCCGTCACGTCCGAAAGGATCTGGTTCTCCATGGCCCGGTCGCCAATCACCGCCAGCGGATAAATCAGAAACAACAAGGCCGCGTCATACCGCCGATGCTTCAGGCTGTCAGTCTGCACACATTCCGATGGCAGGATGTCCCACAACGCGCATTCACAACGATCAATCACACTGTCCAGCACCTCGCTGGTCAACGGCAGGGGCTGCGTTTCCAGCTGGTGCGGAAGAGCCACAGTGTCGAGCAGGCCACGCAGTTCGCGGAGCCCGGCCAGTACGGTTCCGATGCTGGAGGCCGCTACTTTCCGACTCTCTTCCCAGTGCCCACTGTCCTCGTCCCGCCACACTTCAATCCGGTCCCAGTAATGCACCAGCAGACTGAAAATGTCCCAGGCGGCATCCGACGACGAAATCAACTGCTCACGTATCAGTCGACAGGACATCCACAAAAAGTATCCCAGGGCGTCGTTCTGAGCGTGTGACCACTTTTCGCTCAATTCCGTGAGTTCGGCTCCATTGAATCGCACGTGCGGTCGATTCATCGGGTTCTGAAAATCCACCCGTCCCTCAATCACGTTCACAAATCGATGGCGATGACGGCGATAAAACTCCGTCACTGCCCCCACGCAACGCACCGCAACCTCGGGGGCCCGCTGCACGGCCAGATACGCCCAGGCAATCTGCATGTTGTCCCGCACCCAGACATTGCGATACCCGGAAACTTCAAAATCCTCGCCCTCACCCGCTGCGGCCGAAAACAATCCCGTCGGCAACGTGGGAAACTCAAACGTTCCCCGCTCCGTCAGAAATCCAATCAGGTCATCCACGTCCTCCGACGTCAACGCCCCGTCCAGCCACGTCTCTACCGGCTTCATCGCCCAGTCTCTGCTCATCTGCTCTGCCTCCTGATCGCACTTCCGCAGCCTCTGATCGTCCACAAGCCATCCCGGCCCCTGCATCGGCACCTGCATCGGCACCGCCGTGCACTTCGACACGACTCCTGCCCCCAGTCACCAACACCCGCACGAAATGTCATTCCCGTTGCTGTTCAGGCACTTGATAGATCTGCCACTCGCCGACAGTCCAGAGCGGCGCTCGGTCAAAGGGCCCCAGTGTCCTCGTGAGCACATAATCACACTGCGTGTCCCGCCTGAGTTGCTGCAGGTCCGATTCGTCATACGCCCCGTCCGACGAACTCCGCAAGGTCCAGTGATGCAGATACCACAGCCGACGATCCCACTCCAGTATGCCCGCCGCATCCTGTGGACAGTCTTTGTAACACACATACTCCGCCCGCTCCGCATACCATTTGAATCCAAATGCTTCACGAGGAGTCAGAATCAGGGCGTCCGCCGGAGTATTCTGTTTCAACCATCCACAGGCATCCTGCCAGTCCCGATACTGCTTTGCCGTATACCCCGGTGGCGCCGACGGTCGTGTCCCGACGATCAACAAACACATCACCGCCGTTCCACAGGCAACCATCGCCCAGCGACGGCCCCATGTGCCACTCCCGTTCACAGAATTCGGTAAGACACTCGCAACCAGCAACCCACTGCAGATCGGCAACAAGGCATCCAGAGTTCGAAACGGATAAAACTTCAGCAACGCTGCCCGCCATTGCCACCCGGTCAACTGTTCCAGTGGCACAGTACGCCAGCCCACACCAATCCCACACGCAGCCAGCAGCAGCGAAAACCCAAAGATCCCCATCAATAATGTTTCACCTGTGGCCGCACGCTGACTGACAACTGGAGGTGGTGATTCCGGCGAGCAATTCCTGTACCTTCGGCGAGAAATCAGATAGGTACAGACCGTTATGGTCAGCATCACTGCCGCGTAGGCCCACTGCTCCGGCAGCAATTCCGCCGGATCCATGTGATGCCGCAGGCGCCAGAACACCTGAATGAAGTTCGCCCGCGCCTTGTCTCGCTCCGATACGTCGCTGCTCAACAGAAATCGCACGGCCGGCACAATTCCCGGCAGCGACGCCGTCAAAGTGGCGATCGCATAACAGCACCAGCCAACCACAACCTTAATGGCTCGCCCTCGCGCTGGCCCCCACAACCAACGCGCCTGAAGTCCGGCATAGACCGTCCCCGTCGCACACTGGCAAACCGAAATCCAGCCCCCAACCACCGGATGCAACGCACAGGCCATTCCACTGCAGACACCAGCCGCGGCCATCTTCCCCGGACAACAGCCCCGAATTCCCTCAAGCCAGACAGCAATCGAAATCAAACACAACCCGCCCGCCGGCACCTTGGATTCAAAGCCGCCCAGCAACCATTCGCCCGAAAAACTTCCGACCAGAGTTCCTGCAACGAACAGCAACGCCGCCAGCACAATTCGCAAAGGCGTCAGCCCCAACGCTCGCCCCAGCATGACCCAGCCCACAGTCATCAACCACACACACAACAGGCGACCCAGAATGACGGCGACCGCCAGAGAACTGAAGTTCGCTACCCACCCTGTCAGCATCAGAAAACAATAATGCACGTTCGCTGACTGCAGGAAGAAGTCCCGCACACACCAACCCGGCTGCACCAGCGCTTTCGCTTTGCACAGATAATGGGGCTCATTCACCGCAGGAAACGGCGTGCCCAAAAATGTCACCGCCAGAAACACAACACCCGTCAATGCAAACGACCACAGAACCTGCATTCGGTCCTGTGGTCGTTGCGAGGAATTCTGCGGCGATACAGCGTTCACTTTTTCCCGCCGGATGTCTTCTTGCCTGCTGATTTCTTCGATGCCGTTTTCTTTGCAGCCGCCTTCTTGCCAGCCGCTTTCTTTGCCGCTTTCACCGGCGACTGCCCTTCGCCAGCAGCCGACGATTCTTTGCCAAATGCACGATCCCAGTTCTTCCAGAATTCCGGGGTCGTCCCTGTCCGGACGATTGGTCCGCTCATTGTCCTTCGCCTCTCCGTCCTGCAAGCACCAGGTTTCCACGACGCCGTCTACAGGCTACCGCGCCGCCAGCGATAGAAACTCGCTGCTGCCGGATTTTGATGGCACAGGCCGCAATCGTCAAGGAGTCTCCCGGATTTGGCCGTTCCTGACACTGCCGACAGCAACAACAAGGGTCTCGCGCAGAAGTCGCACAGGCCTGCAGACATCCGCAGTTCACACTGTGCGATGCTGCGACGACTGCCCCGCTCAGCCCGTTCCCAATCCCCGTTCAAACGCCTCCTGCTCCCGCGCGTAGGCGTCCGCAACCGTCTCCAGAGTGATCCGGCCGATCTTCCACGATGGCTGGTCTTCCGTCGATCTGTTGCAGTGTTCCGTCAACAGACGATACAAAAATCGAAACAGGTGCCGAGGCACACGCAGCCGCGCAAATCGATTGATCAAGTCCTCACGCGAGATGTCGTCGGCAAAAAAGTCGCGAATTGTCAGGTCTGTTCTCACGACTCGCCCGGTCACCGCCGTGTCCGCCAGACACGCCCGAATACGATTCGTGGCCATGTCAAACAGGGACTCGCCCGTCCACTCCAGCGAATTGATCAGATTCTGCTTGTCCAGACGAGACCGCTCGTAAAACTCCTTCTCCTCCCGACTCAGGAAAAAGACGACGTCCCGCGGCAACAGCATCTTGAAGCCAATCCCCGGATGCTTCAGAAACTTGTTGTCAAACATCGACCACAGAAAATCACGCATCCGCTGCGCCGAACCGTTGATCAGATGCGGCTCATCCACTCGATCCACCAGCACAATGATGCTGGAATAACCCAGCGGTTGCAGCAAACGCTGCAATTTGGAAAACAACTCGTAACGGTCGTCACTGCGGTCCCGCGATGGAATCGGTTGATCATCAATTTCCGCCGCCGGAAATCCGCCCAGAATCGTTCGCAGCGATGAAGCCCCATGGTCCAGGATGCGAATCTGCTTCGCCACCTGCCGCGAACGCCACCACAGCGAGACAAAACGTTTGGCCCACGGAATCCAGACCGCCAGCAACAGCAGATACAGCCACACGTCACGAAAACGTTTCAACGTGTCCCCTGGCGCGCCAAACACATCCCGCAGCGTAAACAGCAACAATCCCAGAGTTGCCAGGATCCCGAAGTAGTATCGCCACTGTGCAAACGGCGCCGAGTATCCCATCAGCTTTCGCAACGCCTGCCAACGCCGCGCATGGGACTGATCCGATGACTGATCATAAAATGCGGCCAGCAGCAACAGGTCTCGCTTCCGCTGACGCGGCATGTCCCGCAGCTGCTGTGCCGTCACCACCGGGTCCGTGCCCGTTTGATCCATCACCGCGTTGCAGATCCGACGCGTACTGAGCGCCAGGATCGCGTCCATGTGGTCCCACAATCGCCACTCTTTCAACGCGTAGTCCGGATTGCGACGACGACCATGCAGCCGATCCCGAAATGCGTCCAGAAATGGATTCAGGTCGTCATAACTGATGACAAACACGCGCTCCGTGGGATTCTGCCGATTGTGGTCCTGCAGCGCTTTGATCAACTGCAGACGGATGGCCGTTTTCCCCGATCCCTTTTCACCAAACACAATCGCTGTGCTGGGGTTCCGACAGTCCCCAAGCACCTTGTCCCATGCCGGGTGATGAATTGTCTCGGCACAGTGGTGCTGAAAAATGTGGTCCGACTGAGCATCCTCCTGACTGAACGGGTTGATGCCCACACCATAATGCTCAAGAAACTGCTGAATCTTCATACGCTGCATTTCACCCTGATAAATCGCCACGATGCCACGGCCCGGTCACCAATCAGGGCCTGCCAGTCCCAACATCCCATGGCATGACCTGCCCACAATCTTCCCCGAACCCCGCAAACTGCCCTGCCCCAGCCTGCTCCGCCGGGAAACTATAGCAGGCCCCCCCCGTTTGTCATTCAAAGGCAGAAATTTGCCTCAGGTTCAGGAGCAACATGGCAGGGCTCGCCAAACTCCCGAAGTTCTGCTTCTCATCGTGGCCGTGCTCAGCGCAGCGGTGCTCATACTCGTGCTCGATTCAAAACATCCCGCGGCGGAGGCTGGAGTTCGGCTGCTGCCTCGGTTGGTCGAACATCAAGCGGCGCTGGCGATGCGTTCAGGGGTTCGATTTCGAGTACGAGTACGAGTACGAGTACGAGTACGAGTACGAGTACGAGCACGAGCACGAGCACGAGCACGAGGGCGAGGGCGAGGGCGGACATAATTCCAGCACAAAGAATTCTCGCAACCGGCGATGAAAAGCAATCCCCATTACGATCACCATTCTCGTGCTCATGCTCATCCTCGTGCTCGCAACCTTCGCCCGCTCAATCCCAAGCTCCCCAATCCGTGCCCATCTGTGTTCATCCGTGGTTGAAAAACCAACACCAACCCACCCACGCCCCCAGTCTTCCTTCCGTGTCTTCCGTCTTTTCCGTGGTTCCATCCAAAATCACCACGCCCCCAAATCCGTGCTCATCCGTGGTTGAAAAAACTTCAATGCCCGATCGCAGGGGCAGAATCTCTGACCTCGGACCTGCGCGGTGAATTCATCGATCTGCCCAGCCACACAGGCCGTCGCGTGGCGACTCTGCGAATTCGTTCCGCCGCGTGACCTCGGATTGGCATCCGAGGCTATCACATGATGTCGCGTTGCGACTGAAAGGCAGGAGTACGCCAATTGCACTCGATCACGAAAAAGCGGAGCGCGCATGTTGAGCAACAGCGCCGCCACGCCACGCCACGCACGAGCACGATTGATGGGGCAAAGGACGGAAGGAGAGAATCCCGCGACGGACGATTGAGGGCAAGTCTGGCAATCATCCCGGTGAACATCCCAATTCCGGTTCCGCCGTGTTGCCAGGCGCTTCGCGAATTTCCAAGGGCGATGCGTGTCCGCGATTTTTCATGTGCGGCCCCTTGCTGGTGCGGACATTGGAGGTCTCAGCGGCAGCACTGTCAGTGCTTCCACTTTTCTGAGGTTCCCGCATCCGCTACAAGTCGCAGCCTGCAGAAACTGAGACCGGCAGGTTCGGCAACCTGCACCTCGATCCTCTTGTTTCCTGTCACGGACCTTCAGCCAGATTGATGCGCTTCATGTCACAACAGGCCAGCCTTCCTCGTGGTTTTCAGACAGCCGGGTTCACCTGCGGAATCAAGGCCAGCGGTAAACCGGACTTGTCGCTGTTTGTTTCCACGGTGCCGGCTTCAGCGGCTGGGGTCTTTACCACCAACAAAGTGTGCGGTGCGCCCGTCATTGTGTCTCGGAGCCGTGTACCATCTTCCACATCACGTGCCGTAGTCATCAATTCCGGGAATTCCAACGCGGCCACAGGAGCCCCCGGCATTGCCAATGCCGAGGCGATGACAGCCACGCTTGCCAACTGTCTCAACTGTGCTCCTGCGGACGTGCTGGTGTGTTCCACCGGTGTGATTGGTGTGCCGTTGCCGATGCCGCTGCTGCAGTCCGGAATTCCCCAGGCGGTCGCCTTACTGGGAAATTCTGACCAGCATCTGCTGGACGCCGCCACGGGCATTATGACCACGGATACCTTTCCAAAACTCACGTCCTGTGATGTGGCCGTCCGGGGTGGAACAGTGCGAGTCTCGGGGGTCTGCAAGGGAGCGGCCATGATTGCTCCGAACATGGCAACGATGCTGGGGGTGCTGATGACCGATGCACCGTTATCGCCGGAGCAGTGCACTGCACTCCTGCGAGCGGGTGTGGACCGAACGTTCAACTGCATCAGTGTCGATGGTCATATGAGCACCAGCGATACGGTCCTGCTGCTGGCCAACGGCGCGTCAGCGGTCACGCTGTCGGATGACGATCTGCAGCAGGTGGCTGAAGCGGTACGGGTTGTCTGTCAGCATCTGGCGACCAGTATTATCCGGGACGCCGAAGGCGCGGACCACTTTATTACGGTTGACGTCACCGGCCTTGCGACTCGGGATTTTGCCTGGCGGATGGCCAAAGAAATTGCAGAGAGTGCGCTGGTCAAGACGGCAATCACCGGTGGAGACCCCAATTGGGGTCGGATCGTGTCTGCGGCGGGCTATGCCGGAGTGGATTTTGACACCGCATACGTCTCTCTGAAGATCAATGGAACAGAAGTTTATCGGGCGGGAACGCCTGTCCCCTTCGACGCGGCGTCCTTATCCACGGCACTGAAAACGAATCGCGACGTGCATCTGGAACTTGAAGTCAGTGGTGGGCCATGCTCTGGCCGTGAGGCGGTTCGGTTCTGGACATCTGATCTGACGGCGGAATACGTTCGACTGAATTCGGAGTACACAACCTGACACCTCTGCGGACGAACGCCCGCAAGCTGGGAGTTCCGGGGCGTTTTCGGCTTGATGGAGCAAAAGGGTTTGAGTGTCGGGTTTCGTCAGTGAAAACGCTGGACGTTCGTTTCGACGGAGCGAAACGCGACTATTCGCCGGTTTAGCATCGTGTTGCCATCCCACCCCCAGCCTAAGGAGGGAATCCTGCTGGGGATTCTGGAGAGTGGTCGCAGGGGCCATGTGCCCCTGAAATCGTGCACGACAACCGGGAAAACCGCTGGCTGGGTGACAAAAAACGCCGATAAACCGAATATTTTTCAGTTTCCGGAACCCCCGATTTTTGTTGACGAGGATGCCACCGCATGTTCTCAGAGTCCCGGAACACTGCAGAAACGAACATCCCGCAGAAATCCCGGTCAGCCGCCGGCACACGCTTCGGCCAGCCGCTACGGTTCTGGCTGTTTACCCTGTGTCTCTGGCTGACGGCGTCCCCCTGGGGCTGGTCACAGCAGAAGTGGGAACTGCAGCGGGAAGCGATGGTGCAGACAGCACTGGAGGCGGAGGGAATTCGCAATCCGCTGGTGTTGTCGGCGATGCGAGCGATACCGCGTCATGAATTTGTGCGGACGGCGGATCGAGCGCGGGCCTACGAGGACACGGCTCTGGCCATTGGCAATCAGCAGACGATTTCTCCTCCGTATGTCGTGGCCTACATGACCGAGGTGCTGGATCCGCAGCGTGAGCATCGCGTCCTTGAGATTGGCACTGGCAGCGGGTATCAGGCGGCGGTGCTGGGAGCGATCGTGAAAGACGTTTACACGATCGAAATTGTCCCGGCGCTGGCGAAGCAGGCCGCCAAACGTCTGAAAGACCTGGACTACACCAACATCCATGTGCGGGAAGGCGACGGATATCAGGGCTGGCCCGAACACGCCCCCTTTGACCGCATCATTGTGACCTGTTCTCCGGAGAATGTTCCACAGCCACTGGTGGATCAGCTGAAGGAGGGTGGTCGGATGATTATCCCGATCGGAGAACGCTATCAGCAGGCCTTTCATCTGTTTCGCAAGGAGCAGGGGAAGTTACAGGACGAGAAGCTGATCTCAACTCTGTTTGTCCCGATGACGGGGACCTCTGAAGAACAGCGGCGCGTGCTGCCTGACCCTCGCAACCCGCGTCTGGTGAATGGTTCTTTTGAAGAGGACACAAACGGTGACGGCCGTGCCGATGGCTGGCACTATCAGCGGAACGTTGAACTGGCGACAGAAGGGGCGATGGAAGGCGTCCAGTATCTGCACTTTGAAAACAGGGATCATGCGGGCATTTCTCAGGCGCTGCAGGGTACGGCCGTGGATGGGAGACTGGTGGCAGGTCTGCAGCTGCAGTACTGGGTGAGACACACCTCGGTCGTTCCGGATCCTGCTCCGGGCGGTCAGGCGGCGATAGTGGTGCACTTCTACGACAATGTGCGGCGCGAGATTTCCGCCGTCGTGCTGGGAAAATGGCGTGGCACACTGGACTGGCAGGATGCCAAATCACTGGTGCCAGTGCCTCCAACCGCCCGGGAAATGATTATCAGAATCGGGCTGAACGGCGCCACCGGGCAACTTGATCTGGACGATCTGCGGATGACACCAGTGCCTCGGTGATCGTGGACGGATCGCACCACCGAGCGGGAGCTTCGCCGATGTTCGCCGTATCAGGAAACGCCCCACTGTCGGCGATGCAAATCCGGCTCGGCGGCGCCAGTGGCTTCACTGTTTCCTCGTGGCGCCGTATTATACCGTTCCGACCACTGTTTCCTGCCCGAGTAAAGCGATCAGGGGTGTTCCTGCCAGGTCTGCCGAGCGTCTTCGTTCCCGTTCAATCGTCACCATGGTCCCCACGGCTGTCGACTCTGACGCGTATTCGACGCCACAGTCCGAAACCTCCGCAGCACCTCAGATTTAAGCCATCTGTGTTGTCTTGCCCGCCTGATTGTGACATCAGGGTTTCCTCAGTTCCGCCGGACCTGCTCTCATGACTCGTATTTTTCAACTCCTGCTGTTCTGCGTTTCCATCGTTCTGACACAGGGAATCCCGGCCACAGCAATGGCAGTGCAGACAGAAACAGCACCGGCCACGGCTGGTGCAGACGAGGCCGCCGCCCAGCCACCGGAAAATCCCTTTCCGAAAGCGGTGAAAATCCCGCCAGGAATTCTGGATGGCGGCAGCGAATGGATGAATACCTCACGCCCCATCGACCTTGCCGAATTGAAGGGCAAGGTGGTGCTGCTGGACTTCTGGACCTACTGCTGCATCAACTGCATGCATGTCCTTCCCGACCTGAAATACCTCGAAGAAAAGTACGGCGACCAGTTGGTCGTGATTGGAGTGCATTCGGCGAAATTCGACAACGAAAAAGATTCCGCAAACATTCGGGACGCCATCCTGAGGTACGAGATTCAGCATCCGGTCGTCAACGACAGCGAGATGCTGATCTGGAGAAAGTTCGGGACTCGCGCGTGGCCCACCGTCGCGTTGATTGATCCGGAAGGCAATTACTGTGGCTCACAAAGCGGGGAAGGGCACCGGGAACTGCTGGATTCCGTGATTGGACAGCTGATCAAATACCATCGCAGTCGCGGCACCCTGAATGAAACTCCGCTTGTTTTTGATCGTGAGTCCGCAAAGGTGCAGGCCACCCCGCTGCGTTACCCCGGCAAAGTGCTGGCCGACCCTGTTGGGCAGCGACTGTTCATCACGGACAGCAATCACAATCGGATTGTGGTGACCAGCCTGTCCGGAGAATTGAAATCCGTGATCGGCAGTGGGCGATCCGGACGTCGGGACGGCGGTTTTCAGGAGGCGGAATTTCAGCGGCCGCAGGGGACAGTTCTGGTCGGCAATCTGCTGTATGTCGCCGACACAGAAAACCATTTGATTCGCCGCATCGATCTGGACGCGGGAATCGTCAGCACGCTGGCAGGTACCGGCGAACAGGGCCAACCCGGGGTTCCTGCCAGTGGACTTCTGCTGGAAACACCGCTCAACAGCCCCTGGTCGATCGCCGCTGTGAATGGCACTCTGTACATCGCCATGGCCGGGCCGCACCAGATCTGGTCCCACAGCATCGGCAGTGACTCGATCGGTGCTTTTGCCGGCAGTGGTCGCGAGGACGTCATCAATGGCCCGCTGGCGACGGCCGCATTTGCTCAGCCTTCAGAAATCATCGCTGACCCCGCCGGACAATATCTGTACCTCGTCGACAGCGAAGGGTCGTCGATTCGACGGGTGCCTGTGGATCCGGCGGGCGAGGTCAGCACACTTGCCGGCACCTCCGAACTTCCCCGCGGGCAGTCGCTATTCGCCTTCGGGGATCTCGACGGAATCGGGGCAGAAGCCCGTTTTCAGCATCCCCTCGGAATTGCACTGTTTCAGGATCAACTGTACATCGCCGACTCCTACAATCACAAAATCCGCCAATTGACGCTGGCTTCCAATGCCGTGTCCACATGGCTTGGCGACGGCAAACCAGGCAGGGGACTGGACCCCGTTCAACTGAATGAACCGGGGGGATTGTCCATTGCTCAGGACCGTCTGTGGATTGCCGACACCAACAACCATCGGATTCTGACAGTCAATTTGACCGATCGCAGCACAGCGGTGCTGGACATCCCCGGATTAGCACCGCCGGCAGCCGTTGCCACGGTCTCACGACCGGACCTGAGCAAAGCAGTGGAACTTCCGGAACAGAAACTGGCCGTGAGTCCAGCCGTGCAGTTTGCCGTGCAGCTCAGTATCCCGGAGGGCAACAAGCGAAACGAATTGTTTCCTGTGACATGGAGTGTGTTCAGCGAAGGTGAGCCTTCACTGCTCGCAAACGATGCTTCAGGAGTCCGTACGGAGGCTCAGGTGACAGACGGGAACGTCGCCGAATTCTCCGTTCCGCTGACAGGCCAACCCGGCAGCTGCACCGTCATTCTGCAGGTGTCTTATGGCTACTGTGCAGCGGATGGAACGGGGCTGTGTCGCCTGGCCACCGGAACCTGGAAGATCCCGGTCGTGCTGAATACTGACGGTGGCGAAAGCCGAATTTCGATCACGTTTCCGGAGCCACCAACCATGTAAACGGCGGCTACAACCCGAACTCATCCGCCATCCGGCCACGTTCGTCAACAGGAAATACGCCGTAAGGCAGGCGACAGGTTGAAGTGACCCGGCGGTGTGCCCCACCGGCAGACCGCGCAGGTGAGTCCCTGCGACAGATTCAATTTTCAGCACGTCGAAAGACGTCGACGGTGCCCTTTGTAAACTCGAAACAGGCCAGCCTGTCTGAAGTCGTCAAGACATCAGTCATCGGGCGGCCGCTGCATTGAAATGCTGATATGACATCCCGGCAATCTCAGACTGGCCGATCCGGAAAAAGTAAACAGGACGCACGGACGTTGAAGTCGTGGTCCGATCGACTGATCGCTGACAGTCTTTCAGAACTGACGGGGCCGGATGTCCTCGCGGTGCTGATGCATGGCACCACTCTTGCTTCGGCGCTGAAAGAGGCACGGAGTGATCTGTCGTTCACGTTTTTTACACCCGAGCACTTTTTCAGTCGCACGCTGCACAGCTTTCACGATTCCACGGCAGTGGGTGGCGTCGAACAGACTCGAATCAGCTGTGCCGCAGATCCACCGGAGCATGCCTTTGGTTCAGCGGTGTTTCCCACGCTGATGGGTGATTCCTCCGAAGTCGCACAGGAGATGTTTCAAACGCTGCACACGCGACTGAAGCCTGGCGGGCGACTGCTGGTCTCCACCAACAATCTCAAAGGCAAGTGGGTGGAAGCACAACTGAAAGCCCTTTACTCGACCGTGGAAATTCGCAAATCGCCACATGGGGTCCTGTTCATTGCCACGCGGTCTCAGCCCCTGAAAAAACTTCGGGGCTATCGGGCTCGATTTGACTTTCGGTACGGCGAGCAGCTGCTGACGTGTGAAACACGGCCTGGGGTCTTCAGTCATCGCCGGCTGGACGGAGGTGCTCGAGCACTGATTCGGTCGCTGCATCTGTTCGCGGACTCAACCGAAGTCAGCGATCGGACGCCTCACAAAATTATCGAAATGGGTTCCGGATGTGGCGCGGTCTCAGTTGCCGCGGCGACCAGTTTTCCCGATGCCGAATTGCTGGCAGTGGACAGTGACGCACGTGCCGTGCAGTGCACAGCACAATCGGCAGCACTAAACGGGATCACGCGAATCAACACGCTGCTCAGCTCTGAAGGTGCCGTCCCGGCCCCGGGGACCTGGGACCTGCTACTGGGCAATCCGCCATACTATTCCGACTTTCGCATTGCGGAATTGTTTCTGCAGACCGCACGAAAATCGCTCCGTCCGGGTGGGCGCGTTCATATTGTGACGAAGCCCGTGGAATGGCAGGAAGCACGCATGAAACAGCTGTTTCAGAATGTGCAGGCCCACAAGTTTGGGGAATACACCGTCTTTACAGCCATTCAGAAGGGATAGCAGCCGCGGTGGACAACTGCAGCAGCCTGCTGATCATTGAAGAACTGCTGGCCGATGGGCTGGCATGGGAGCAGGCCACCGACAGCCTGCGGCAGGAAGCGGTGGCGATAGTCGCAGCCATCGCTGCTGATGCGGTCTGTGTGGGTGGGTTGCGTGTGTCTCTGTTGCTGTCGGAAAAGGTGGCAGAACTGCTGGGGCAGCGGCGCTGTCTTCCGACAGAGCTCCGAATTGTCCGACTCCACTGTTCAGTTGACACCTGGCTGCAATCCCCGCAGCGACAGGACATCGGCCCCACTCCGCTGGTGCTGCTGATTGCCCCGGAATCGGGTGGAGTACTTGTTCGGCGACTGCAGGTCCTGCAGAGCGAACTCTGGAGCGGCACGGAAACACTGAATCTGCCGTGGACGCTGGCGGAAACTTTTTCGGATAAGTTCCGGACATCTCAGTGGCTGCAGGCTCGTGGGCTCCCCACGCCGGAAACGTGGTTGTTAAGTCCAGAGCAGGCGGAGGCACTGCGAACGCGCGGGCTGGTGACCGCAGCCGATGTCAGTGATTTGTCCGGGGAGGAATGGACCGCCGTTCTGAAACCGCGGGACGGAGTCGGGTGTGAGCATGTCGGACTCCTGCACCTGAGCTCCCGGGAATTGGCCTCAGTTGTCAGCTCGTCACAACCTGCGGACATGAATGCCTCCTGGATTCTGCAGCCGTGGGTCCCGGGATTAGCCTGCTCGATCGGACTGATTGGAGGCGGAGCAAAGGCGAACACGGTGATTCTGCCTGCGGGACGTCAGACGCTTCGAAGGCACGGAGCCGCGGTGCGATACTGTGGCGGGGAAATTCCGTGTGAGGCCATGATCAATGCAGCGATCACTCCGCTGGCGCAGGCGTTGGCCACTGCGATCGGTCCATTTCGCGGCTGGCTGGGTGCGGACATCGTCGTTCAACAGAACAGCGGCGGGGCCAGCTCGGCCACGATCATTGAAATCAATCCGCGGTTGTGCACGAGTTATGCGGGGTATCGCCAGCTGGCCTGCGGCAATCTGGCAGAATGGTTGCTGCAGCGAGCCGGATCTGAGCGTGTGGACTGGCGTGCCGGAGTGATCCGCTTTGGAGCGGACGGTCAGGCGCGGTTGGACGCGGGCTGAAGCCACTGGTTGGTGAGAGCGAACGCGACTGGACGGTTCAGCCCCAGAGTTTGGAGATTCGCCGACGGATTTCGGACGTATCCCCCTGAATCAGACCGGAGGCACCGCGCTGTTCCGCCCCCGGCGGCATGCCATGAGAGACGCGTTCCATCAGGGTCTGGACGGCAGGAGTCAGAAAGCGGGTGACTTTGCTGAGTGAATGCTGATCGCTGCGATGCCGGTTGTGGAAGTAGTAGCGTTCCGGTCGCATGACAGTCAGGTGGTTTTTGGCGCGTGTCATCGCCACGTAGAACAAACGCCGTTCTTCCTCAATTTCCTCAGCGCTGCCTGTCGCCATATCCGCGGGGATGTTGCCATCGGCGGCATGGAGGATGTAGACGGAATCCCATTCGAGCCCTTTGGCCGAGTGAATGGTGCTGAGGATGAGGTAGTCTTCATCGAGAAGCGGATCTGCGGGAAGTTCCTGCGTGGACGTTGGGGGATCGAGCGCCATTTCGGCCAGGAATTCACCGCGAGACTGATAGCGACCGGCGATGGCTTCGAGCTGCTTCAGGTCATTGACTCGCGCGGTGACATTGTCATACGCGGCTTCGAGCAGGGGTGTGTAGTAAGAGCGGATCGCGTAGAGGCTGGACGCCACGTTCTGATCGTCCTCGCGAGGCGGGCGCTGCAAACCGCGGAGCAGCCCGAGGAACTGGGGCCAGAGATCGCGGAGTGCGGTCGGGGGTGTCCACGACTCCCACGTTTCAAACTGTCCTCCGGCGCCGCGCAGTTGATCCAGCAACGCGGAGGCTTTGGACTGACCGATGCCGGGAAGGAGGACAAGAACACGAAAGCCTGCCACCATATCGAGCGGATTTTCGGCGAGTCGCAGGAAGGAGATGACATCGCGAATGTGGGCAGTTTCCAGAAAACGCAGGCCGCCATATTTCACAAAGGGGATATTGCGCCGGCCGAGTTCAGCTTCGAGTGCCATGCTGTGGTGTGAGGCTCGAAAGAGTACCGCCTGCTGTTTGAGTGACACGCCTTTTTCGCGGCGTTCCAGGATGCGATCGATCACATACTCGCTTTGAGAATCTTCATCGGGGCAGGTCACCAGCTGTGGTTTTGCGCCCCCGGAGCGAGCGGACCAGAGTTCCTTGCGATGTCGTTCGACGGCTTCCGCGATGACCTGATTTGTCACCTCAAGAATACACTGGGAGCTGCGGTAGTTCTGTTCGAGCGGGATCAGGGTGACATTGGGATACTGATCCGGGAAGTCGAGAATATTGCGGACCGTGGCGGCACGGAATGAGTAGATGGACTGTGCGTCGTCACCGACAGCGGTCAGCCCGATCCCATCGGGGCAGAGATTTTTGAGGATCTCGGCCTGCAGCACATTCGTGTCCTGGTATTCGTCGACGAGGATGCGGCTGAACTGACTGCGGACAATGGGTCCGGCGACGGGATCAGCCACGAGTGCATTCCAGAAGAGCAGCAGGTCATCGAAATCGAGGACGCGTTGCTTTTCCTTGGTTTCGGTATAGATGCTGAAGAGCTGACCGAGTCGCTCCTGATGTTCGAGACACCAGGGGAACCACTTCTGAAGAACCAGATCCAGCCCGCACTGGGTGTTCACGCAGCGACTGTAGATATCAAGACAGGTGGCCTTGAGGGGAAAGCGATTGGCCGATTTGGGCAGATTGAGTTCGGTACGGGCGAGATTCATGAGGTCTTCAGAATCGCCACCATCGAGGATTGTGAAATCCGGATGCAGACCGATCAGGTGTCCGTGTCGGCGGAGGAGATTTGTGGAGACTGAGTGGAACGTACCGCCGCGAATCCTGCGGAGTGCTGAGCGATCGCAGACCGCCGGATTTTTGACGGTCGCCGGATCCAGCTGCAGCACAATGGACTCAACACGGCGGAGCATTTCGGCTGCTGCCCGGCGAGTGAACGTCAGCATCAGGAGACGCGATGGATCAACGCCGGACGCAAGTTGCCATGCAACGCGGTGTGCCAGAGTTGTCGTTTTTCCGGTACCGGCACCGGCGATAATGAGCAGGGGAGATTCGCCGTGCAGAGCGGCACTGCATTGCTGTGGATTCAGCGACTGCAGGAACGCGGGAACCTCGGGAACGACGGGATCAGGCATAGGAGTGGGTCCACTGAAAGACGGGGTGTTGTCAGTGTAATTGGTCGGGCGAAAGGAAACAAATACCGGGCAGAAAAAGGCTTCAGGAACCAAGAGTGCGAAGCACCCTTCGGGCCATTTGGC
>CAIYBH010000410.1 GCA_903924405.1 uncultured Planctomycetaceae bacterium
ACCTATCGACTATCAGCCTTGCAGGATCCTTTGTCGGCGACGAAGGTGTGCGACCGCCAGAATGCGATTGCGTTGTTTTACCCGGATCTTACGGAACTGGCGAAGAGCGATCCACCCTTGTCAGCCGTGATGGAGCAACGCTGCTCCATTCGTGAATTCGGCCGGGAGCCTATGACGATTGAGCAACTGGGTGAGTTTCTCTTTCGCGTCGCTCGGGTGCGGCAGAAGTATGAAATGGCGCTGCAGACACCGCAGGGTGTCGTTGAGACCGAAATGACCTCACGTCCCTATCCATCCGGCGGAGCGCTGTACCCGCTGGAGTTTTATCTGCTGATCAGGAAATGCCGCGGCATTGATGCGGGCGTCTATCACTATGACGCGCTGGAGCATCAACTGATTCCGGTTTCGGATCTGTCACCGTCGGCTGAGGAAGTTCTGTTGCATGCGAACTATTCCACGGGGGTTGGTCGTGGCGACGTGCAGGTGCTGATTGTGATGACCGCCAGATTTCGACGAGTGTCCTGGAAGTATTCCAGTCTCGCCTACTCGCTGATTCTGAAGGAAGTCGGCGTGATGATCCAGAACATGTACCTCGCCGCAGCAGCCATGAAGCTCGCGCCGTGTGCGATCGGAAGTGGTAATTCGGATGTCTTCGCGAAAGCGATTTCGAGTGACTATTACGCAGAGACGTCTGTGGGTGAATTCCTGCTGGGCAGCACATAGCGATTGCTGCACTACGAACAGGATGCGATCACTGCCAGACCTTGACGGATTCCTCCATGCGAAAAATTCTCTATTTTCTGGGGACACTCACTGACTCGGATCTCGACTGGCTGATCACTCAGGGAGTCAAGACGCGTCTGGTGCCCGGTTCGACACTGATTCAGAAGGGGACGGACATTGACAGTTTGTACATTCTGCTGGATGGTGTTCTCGAAGTCTCCGGCACACCTGGAAACGACAGGCCCATACGGCTGAACAGCGGGGAAGTCGTCGGCGAGGTTTCACTGCTGGATTCTCGCCCGCCGACGGCCACGGTTACGGCGGCATCCAATGCGGTGCTGCTCGCCGTGCCACGTGAAGCGCTGTTGAAGAAACTCAGCACCGACACCGGGTTCGCGGCTCGCTTCTACCATTCGCTTGCGATCTTCCTTGCTCACCGCCTGCGGACGACTTACCAGCGTTTGGGTTACGGCAAAGAGCAATCGATCGACGAAGGGGTCGAGTACGAAGATGAACTCAGTCCGGAACTGCTCGACACCGTCCACATGTCTCGACGGCGCTTTGACGGCGCCCTCAAGCGGTTGTTAAGCGACTGATGGTAGATTCCTCGATGTGTACTGTCCGGAATGACACAAACCCCGGGTCCGGCGCACTACAACGTGGAAAGTGGCAACATGACGCTCGAACAACGACGGACCTGAAACACTGCTGACGGCGATGCCCGCATGAATCCTCAAATCTATCGAAAACAAGCACTCGAACGTCTGGCTTCTCCCGAGCAGCTGGATCAGCTCATGCCCATCACTCGACCCCGTGCGTGGGTCGCACTGGTGGGCGTCGCGTTGTTAATGCTGATGGCCCTGATCTGGTCGGTGTTCGGATCCGTCACGACCGTTGTGGAAGGCATTGGAACACTCCAGCGACTGGATGGAGTAGTCGACCTGCGGGCCCCCGCGCAAGGCTTGTTGAGTACTTTATCTGTCAAGGTCGATGATGCAGTGCAGAAAGGCCAGACGCTCGCGATTCTGCTGCCCATGGCCGATGGTAATCCACAACCGATCAACCTGATCAGCCCGGCCGATGGCCGTATTCTCCATGTGCTGACTCACACCGCCCAGTCGGTTGCTGCGTCGCAGGTCGTGCTAATGATCGAGAAGCCTCAGCAACCGCTGACGGGCATTGTGTATGTGGCCGCTCCGGAGGCGTATCAGGTGACTGCGGGTATGGAAGTCAAAATTCTGCCGGCCACGTCCAGCAAAAACGAAGCGGCGTACCTGCTGGGCCATGTGACACAGGCCGACAGGTATCCGACGGCCGATCCGCAGTCCGCTGGCTGGTATGTGTCCAGCGAAACAGCGCGTCCGTTGTTCAAAATTCTGGTGCACTTTGATTCCGAGACGTCGGTGCCGGAAATCTACAGCGGCACTCCGTGTCAGGCGCTGATTACTGTCAAAAAACGACGTCCGATTGAGATCATCTTTTCGGGTCCGAATCGGTGAGTCAACCGCCATGAGAACAATGCGAAACCTCCTGCAGCGATATTTGCCCGACTGGGTGACAAATTTTGCGTTTTCAGCGCCGCGAGGCAGTCGCGTGCACACGCCGACCGTGCTGCAGATGGAAGCCGTCGAATGCGGCGCTGCGGCCCTTTCAATTGTGCTCGGGTACCATGGTCGCTTCGTGCCGCTCGAACAATTGCGTGGCTGTTGCGGTGTGTCGCGGGACGGGACGAAAGCCACCAATCTGCTGAAAGCCGCGCGGCAGTTTGGATTGAAAGCCAAAGGGTTCAGCAAACAGCCGGATCAGTTGCCGCGGCTTCCTCTGCCGATGGTTGTTTTCTGGAACTTCAATCACTTCGTGGTGGTGGAAGGATTCGGGCGGCAGGTGGTCTATCTGAATGACCCGGCCACCGGACCTCGAAAAGTGACCGATGACGAGTTCGAAGCCTGCTTCACCGGAGTCGTTCTTGTTTTTGAAGTGGGTCCCACCTTCCAGCCGGGTGGATCACGTCCCGGACTTCTGCCGGCCCTGCGCGAACGACTGCGAGGGTCCGAGTCTGGTCTGTTGTACGTGGTTCTTGCCAGTCTGATGCTGGCCCTTGTGGGATTGATGATCCCACTGTTCACGCGAATGTTTGTCGATCATGTTCTGGTCGCTCAGATGACCTCGATGGTGCGTCCGTTGCTGATCGGGCTGCTCATTGCCGCAGCGCTGCAGGCCGGACTGACGTGGCTGCAGAGAACGTATCTGCTGCGGCTGTCGACGAGGCTGGCTGTGACATCGTCGTACCGGTTCATCCGGCATCTGCTGAGACTGCCGGTCGAATTCTATACGCAGCGATACGCGGGTGAAGTGGGTTCGCGGATGGAGATTAACGATCGCGTCGCCGGTTTACTCTCCGGGGAACTGGCCGCGAATCTGCTGAACGTCGTGATGGTCGTCTGTTACATCGGCCTGATGCTGTACTTCGACGTCGGGCTCACGCTTGTCGGCGTCGCCATCGCCGGACTAAATCTATTGGCTTTGCAGCTGGTGTCTCGCAATCGACACGATATGAACGCGCGTATGCTGCAGGAAGGAGGCAAGCTTGTGGGCACTTCGATGGCGGGACTGCAGTCGATTGAAAGTCTGAAAGCCACCGGTGGGGAATCCGATTTCTTCAGCCGCTGGGCCGGACATATGGCGCGACTGATGACCACCAGTAATTCGCTGCAGGTCTATTCGCTGGCTCTGAACGCTGTGCCCATGCTGCTCTCGCTGCTGGCGACCGTGATCATTCTGGGATGGGGCGCGGCGCGTGTCATGGACGGTTCGATGTCGGTCGGTACGCTGGTGGCGTTTCAAAGTCTGATGTCCGCGTTTATGAATCCCGTGAACCAGCTGGTGATGCTCGGCAGCTCGCTGCAGGAAATTGACGGAGGCTTGACTCGTCTGGACGATGTGTTGCGATATCCGTCCGATCCCGCCGTGGCGGAAGCAAAGCCGGGCGAGTCCGTTGCGGAGTCCGCTGAGAACGCGGGTGATTCTGTGGCCGATGCAACCGCGCGACTCACCGGACAGCTGGAACTTCGGAACATCACGTACGGCTACAACCGACTGGATCCGCCACTCGTCGAGGATTTCTCGCTGCGATTGAGACCTGGTGATCGCGTCGCTCTCGTCGGCCCCAGTGCCAGCGGCAAGAGTACGCTCGCGAAGATTATCACGGGACTTTATCAGCCGTGGTCGGGCGAAGTGCTGCTGGATGGTGGGCTGCGGACTCAGATTCCCCGGCAGCGGATTTCGAATTCGCTGGCAATGGTCGATCAGGATTTTTTTCTTTATGAAGGCACGGCCCGCGAAGTGCTGACGATGTGGGATTCTACTGTGACGGAAGACGACCTGATTCGCGCCGCCAAAGATGCGTGCATCCACGACGATATCGCCGCGCGAGCCGGTGGTTATGACAGTCGTGTGGAAGAAGGCGGCCGCAACTTCAGCAGTGGGCAGCGCCAGCGTCTGGAAATCGCCCGCGCCCTGGTCGGCAATCCTGCAATCCTGGTGCTGGATGAAGCCACCAGCGCGCTGGATTCGGTGACGGAGAAAGCAATTGACGAAAACCTGCGGCGGCGCGGCTGCACGTGCGTGATCGTAGCGCATCGGCTGAGCACAATTCGGGACTGCGATGAGATTGTGGTGCTGGATCATGGACGCGTGGTGCAGCGTGGAACTCATGAAGCATTGTTTGCAGTGCCCGGCGTTTATCGAAAGCTGGTGAGTACATGAGTGATGAACGTACGCCGCTGCAGAGCGTGATCGAAGCCTTTGAAAAAGTCGGTATCCAACGTGATGTGGCTGGCAATCATCCACTCACATTGGCTGGTACTCAGAATGTGTGGCTGGTCAAATCCGGATCTGTGGATGTGTTCACGGTACCGATGCTGAACAACGAACCCGCGGGCGGGCGCTGTCATCTATGCACAGTCGTCAAGGGGGGGCTGCTGTTTGGAGGACACGATCCTGATGAACTCCAGTTGTCGCTTCCGGACGCTCGCGTGTCGAGCACGTGTCTCCTCGGAACCGGCATTCCCGGAACTCAGGTGCTGGAGCTTTCTCCTCTACAGTTTGCCGAGATCGCGAAGGCGGAAGCCGATGCGCCAGCACTGGCATTGCTGGTCGATCAATGGCTGCAAGGTTTGATGACAGGCATTCGACCGACGAGCATACCCAAAACGGTGAACTGGCTGGAGGCCAACCAGACTATCGAGCTGCAGCACGGCAGTGCCATCAGTTCATCGCGTTGCGCCCTGTGGATCTCTGCGGATACAGGAGCATTGCAGATCCCCGGAAAGGGCGACATTCTCCCGCAGCAAAACGTTCCGGCGCCCAGCGCGAGCGGGCGACTGTTTCCGGTGATTGATCCCGGCTGGCTGGAGGTTTCGGGGAATATCGCGATTACGCCGCTGGCGACTGCGCAGATTCTGGGAACCGATCCGTTCCGGAACAGTCTCGCGGCCTTTCACAGCGACATCATAGCGCGGGCGGCCGCCAATGTGCGTACATTGACTGCCGCGGAGCTCGCCCGGATGAAGAGGAAGTCAGCGTGTGAGCAGCAGGTTCTGAAAACCTCTTTGTCAATGATGGCATCCATTGCGCAGCCTGATCGCATCGTGGACCCGTTCCTGATCGCCACCGACGATCCATTGCTCGCGGCGTGTCAGCTGGTTGGTCAGCGGATTGGAATTCGTATTCAGCCGCCGCACGATTTTCGTCATCAGGCGGGGATCGATCCTGTCAGCGGTCTCGCTCGCAGCTCCGGTGTTCGAGTCCGGCGCGTCTTACTCTCGGACCGCTGGTGGCAGGATGATAACGGCCCCCTGTTAGCATTCCGTACGACCGACGGTACTCCGGTTGCATTGCTGCCGCGTTCATCGACCGAGTACCTGCAGGTCGAGCCGTCGACGGGGGACGAACGGCCGGTGACTGCAGAGACGGCCAGTTCGTTGCAGCCGTTTGGGTACTGCTTTTATCGTCCGTTTCCGGCAACTGCGTTACATCCGCAGCGAGTCTTCGGATTCGGATTGCCGGGGACAAGTCGCGACTGGATCGCTGCCGCAGTGCTTGGACTGGCCGGGGGAATGTTGAGCATGCTTGTACCCATGGCGACAGGAGCAATTTTTGGCCGGATCATTCCCGGCTTCGAACGCACGCAGTTGTGGCTGATCGTGCTGGGGCTGACGGTCAGTTCGATCGTGATCGCGATCTTTGAGTTCACTCAGGGCATCGCGATACAGCGTGTTCAGGTGCGAATGGGAACGAGTGTGGAAGCGGCGATCTGGGACCGTCTGCTGAGTTTGCCGGCGTCCTTCTTTCGCAACTATACGGCGGGCGATCTGGCCATGCGTTCCATGGGAATCAGCGCCATTCGCCAGACTCTCACGGATGCGGCGATGTCCAGCGTCGTCTCGTTTGCGTTCTCGATTGTTTCGTTCGCGCTGCTATTCTACTACGAGGCTCGGCTGGCCATAGTAGCGGTCGGAATTTTTCTGATTGTCGTGTCTGTGACCAGTTTTGCGGCGTATCGGCAGCTGAAATATCAGCGAGCGTACTACGAACAAAACGGTAAGACGGCTGGCATTGTGCTGCAGCTTCTGACCGGCATTTCGCGGCTGCGCGTCGCGGGGGCGGAGAACCGCGCACTGGCCTATTGGGCTCGTCATTACAGTCGGCAGACAAAGTTGTCTTACCGCGCTTCGTCAGTGGCCAACAATCTGGCTTCGTTCTCAGACGCGATGCCGGTGCTGGCAACGTTTACGATTTTCGGGGCAGTGACGTTATTGCCGACAGCCACGATCAGTGTAGGCAGTTTTCTGGCCTTCAACGCAGCCTACACACAGATCATTTTTTCCGCCGTGATGCTCAGTTCGGCGGTCACGTCGCTGCTGGCAGTGATCCCGTTGTACGAGCGTGCGAAGCCGATTCTGGACGCTGTGCCCGAGCATCACCTGGCTCGGCGTCAGTCCTTCACTCTGGGTGGCGAGATTGAGATTAACCATGTTTCGTTTCGGTATCATGCGGACGGGCCGTTGGTGCTGGAAGATGTTTCGATCCACATTCGACCGGGGGAATTTGTGGCATTTGTGGGACCGTCCGGGTCCGGGAAGTCGACCATTCTGCGGTTGCTGCTGGGCTTTGAATCGCCAACGACGGGATCGATTTATTACGATCATGAAGATCTGTCGGGCCTGGATCTGCAGTCAGTGCGGCGTCAGATGGGCGTGATTCTGCAGAACAGCCAGCTGACACCGGGTGATATCCTCAGCAACGTCACTCGCTCCTTTCAGTACACTCAGGAAGACGCGTGGGAAGCGGCCCGCATGACGGGGCTCGATCAGGATCTGGCGGAGATGCCGATGGGAATGTACACGGTCATATCGGACGGGGAGACGACCCTTTCCGGCGGGCAGCGCCAGCGACTGTTGATCACTCAGGCAATCGTGTCGAAGCCGAATATAATTCTTTTCGACGAAGCCACCAGCGCGCTGGACAACGTGAGTCAGGCGAAGGTCGCGGAAAGTCTGCAGAAGCTGAAAGCCACGCGCATCGCGGTCGCTCATCGACTGAGCACCATCATCAATGCGGACCGCATCTGCGTGATTGATCACGGCAAGCTCGTTCAGGAGGGTCGTTACGAAGATCTGATCAGCCGCCCAGGTCCGTTCGCTGAACTGGCCAAACGTCAGTTGGTGTTTTCTGTGGAGTCCACGAACGACAGCATTTAAAGAATCCACCGATGGTGATCCCGCGATCCCATAGAAGCGTAACAGCGCGAGCCGTCCGGTATCGGCTTCAACCGCGTGTCCGCACCGGAGGTCTTGCGCTCTTCTGCCTGCATTTATTGCTCACACGTGTTGCCATTCGCGCGAAACGTGGCGAGGCCAATCCCGCCAAATCCGAGCACGGTGGTCTCGCAAGGAGTGACGGTATGCAAACCCGTGTCAGCAAGGTGCCTATGGCATGAACAACAGGTGGATAGGCCTGGGGTCAGATGACCCCAGGGTCACTGGCAGCGGGCGTCCATTTGTGGCTGGGTTTCTGCGTGCGCGGAAATGACGGTGTGACAAGGGGCGTTCATATGTGCCATTTCGACACAGTGAAGGCAGAAGAAGTGCGACACAGAGTTCGGGAGTGATCAGCTTTCCAAATTGGGACGCACGTCATGAAATGGAGCCTCGATTCGGCACTTTCCAGAGACAGGAATTCTGACGTGGATTACCTGGGAACAATACGGATGGCCTGCCGCCGTCAAATTGGGGGACAACGGCGCAGTTTTTGCGTCTATTCAGTGTTCAGGACTATGCTCTGGGCTGCCGTCTATGGGTTCGGAGGCCTAAGTTGAAGTTGGGGGCAGTTGCTCCATTCCGGGAATATCTGCGAAGTGTTCGTTTTTTCCTTCGAAGGTAAGCGCATGGAGATCAGACGGTCAAAAAGCGACTCTCCGGCGCCACGGATCGAATGTCACAGCTCAGAGTCGTTTAGTTTGTGGCTGAACCAGATGGGCGGAACGCTGGTCGTCACGACCTACCAGGCGGGAAAGGTAGCCTTGCTCGGTTGGCGCGGATCGCAGCCATCACTGCTGATGCGGGATTTTAGGAAGCCAATGGGTTTGGCGGCAGCACAGGGCAGGCTGGCGCTGGCAACTGAGCATGAGATCACACTGCTGGCAAACGCAGATCTTCTGGCACCCGACCTGATGCCTGGCCAGCCGGGCCGTTATGATGCACTCTATCTGCCGCGAGCCACCTACCACACCGGGGATTTGAACGTCCATGACGTTGCCTTTGTTGATGACGGATTGTGGTTTGTGAATTCGCGTTTCAGCTGTCTCTCGGCTCTCAGCACGGACTTTTCGTTTGTTCCACGCTGGAAGCCGCCGTTCATTTCCGAGCTTGTGCCGGAGGACCGCTGCCATTTGAACGGGCTAGCCGTGGTTGATGGGAAGCCAAAGTATGTGACCGCATTGGGTGAAACGGACACAGTGGGCGGCTGGCGGGCTCAAAAAGCGACTGGAGGCGTGCTGCTGGATGTGGAATCCGGATCAGTGCTGCTGCGAGGGCTCTGCATGCCTCATTCGCCCCGCTGGCATGCCGGTCGGCTGTGGCTGGAAAATTCGGGAGCTGGTGAATTGCTCTGTTTTGATCCCGTGCAGGGAACGGCGACTGTGGTCTGCAGGCTGCCAGCGTATCTGCGCGGCTTGTGCCTGATCGGACGATATGCGGTGGTCGGACTGTGTCAGATCCGTGAGAAACACATCTTCGGTGGACTGCCAGTCCAGAAGCGGCATGAAAAACTCCTGAGCGGGCTCGCGGTGATCGATCTGCCAACCGGTCAACTGGTCGGTACGTTCGAGTTCACTGCTGGATGCACGGAGATTTACGACGTTCAGTTCCTGTCGGGAGTCAGGAATGCGAACGTGCTGAACCTGAGGAATGATTCCGTCCGCCAGGCCTTTACGGCTCCCGAGTTTTCGTACTGGCTGCGTCCGGAAAATATGATTCCCGAGGCGGTCGTGAATTAATTGACTGGACATCCTGATTCGACGCATTCCCCATTCTGTCCTTGTACCTGTTTGGCCTTGCCGGAATCGAGTCTCCATGCTGCTCTCCACGACCCTGGTCGCTCAAATACAACGCAGTCTGGCAAACATTTCAAACCCGAGGCGGCGAAGATCTCGGGGCTACCGGACCGAGCGTCTGGAATCCCGGGAATTGTTGTCCGCGATAGCCCCTCTTGGCGGAGAGGTTCGTGTGAACACCACCACGCTCTATTCCCAGTCGCTCTCAACGGTCGCCATGGATGCGGACGGAGACTATGTCGTCACCTGGCGAAGTAATGGTCAGGACGGAAGTGGCTATGGCATCTATGCCCAGCGTTACAACGCTGTCGGGGTCAGACAGGGAGGGGAATTCCGTGTGAACACGACCACGGCCGGAACTCAACTCAACCCGAAAGTCGCCATGGATAACGATGGTGACTTTATCATTACGTGGGTGAGCTTCGTTCCGGGCGCCACGCGCTCAGATATTTATGCCCAGCGTTACAATTCTGTGGGCGTTACGCAGGGCCCTGAGTTCAGGGTCAACATTTCGACACCGTATTCGCTGTCCCAACCAGCGGCGGCGATGGACGCGGACGGAGATTTTGTCGTCACCTGGATGAGCTCTGGTCAGGATGGCAGTGGCTGGGGGGTTTATGGCCGTCGTTTCAATTCCGCGGGTGTGGCGCAGGGAATTGAATTCAGGGTCAACACCACCACGGCGAACTCGCAGGAGAATCCGACGGTGGCGATGGACGCGAGTGGAGATTTTGTTGTCACCTGGATGAGCGCTGGTCAGGACGGCAGCAGCTGGGGGGTCTACGGCCAACGTTACAATTCCGCGGGTGTCGTGCAGGGAGCCGAGTTCAAGGTGAACACGTTTACGACCGACAGTCAGCGAGATCCAGCAATTGCGATGGACGCGGACGGGGACTTTGTTGTCACCTGGACGAGCCAGGGGCAGGAGTCGCACTATGGTGTTTATGCTCAGCGTTACAACGCGGCTGGATTGGCACAGGGTGGCGAGTTCCGCGTGAACGTTTATACGAACAGCATTCAACGCTATTCGACTGTGGCGATGGACCAGGATGGGGATTTTGCCGTGACGTGGTCAAGCTACGGTCAGGATGGAAGCGGCTATGGCATCTATGCCAGACGCTACAACGCCGCAGGCGATGCGCAGGGAACTGAATTCAGAGTGAATCGGTACACGACCAGCCAACAGCAGTTTTCCGCATTGGCGATGGACGCGAAAGGAGGCTTTGTCGTCACCTGGACGAGCAACGGTCAGGACGGCAGCGGCATGGGTATCTATGCGCAGCTTTATCAATCGGAAAACTCGGTACGGCTCCAGGGCTCGACATTACAGATTCTTGGTACCGATGCCGCAGACACGATCATGGTGAACCACACAGGTCCTGATCTGCAGGTCACGCTCAATGGCGTGCTTTCAGGTTATGAGTCTGCCCTGGTCACCGACATTATCGTCTTCGGAGCTGACGGGAACGACGGGCTGAATCTTGGCAGTGGCGTCTCCCAGCCCGCGTTGCTCAATGGCGGTAATGGCAATGATACGCTGACTGGTGGAGGTGGTAATGATCAGCTTGTTGGCGGGGCGGGCAACGACATCTATCGATTCAATACCAATGCGGCACTCGGAACAGACAGCATCATTGACCGTGCAGGGATTGACCTTCTGTCGTTCATCGGCAGTTCAGCAGGTGTGACAGTGGACCTCGGTTCAACGGCGTCCCAAATCGTAAATTCGAATTTGACGCTGACCCCGAATTCTGTCACATCCATGGAAAATCTCTGCGGTGGATCGGGCGACGATACGCTGACGGGAAACGCGCTGGCTAACGAGCTGTGGGGTGGGGAAGGGCATGACAGTATTGTGGGTAGAGATGGAGTGGATTGGTTGTATGGCGAGGCGGGAAATGACATTCTTAATGGAGGAGACGGCAACGATACGTATGTATTCAATACCAACGCAGCCCTCGGCGTAGACAGTGTCATAGACAGCGATGGTACGGACCGGTTGTATTTCGTTGGCAGCATCGATGACGTCACTGTGGACATTGGATCGACGAGCGCACAGATCGTGAACGCCAGTCTGACGCTCATACTGGCCTCGGCCACGTCACTGGAAAATATCGACGGCGGCCTGGGGGACGACACACTGATCGGAAATTCGCTGGCGAATTCGCTGGTCGGCGGTGGCGGCAACGACAGTCTCTGGGGCGGTGATGGGGCTGACTGGCTGGATGGGCAGGCAGGCAACGACAGTCTTGATGGCGGCGAAGGAGATGATACGTACCCGTTCTTCGCCGACACGCCGCTTGGCTCGGACAGCATTACCGACAACTCAGGAATTGACCGATTGACTTTCTACCGCAGTACGACAAATGTGAACGTCAGCCTGGCCTTGACGACATTGCAGGCAGTGAACGCAAATCTGACTCTGATTCTGGCCTCGGCCACGTCTGTGGAGAATATTACTGGCGGCTCCGGTGATGACACACTGACAGGAAGCACGCTGAACAACATGCTGTGGGGCGGAGGAGGGAATGACAGCCTCGTTGGCGGTGTTGGCGATGACACACTGTACGGCGAGGCGGGAAGCGACAGTCTTGATGGCGGGACCGGCAACGATACGTATGTCTTCAACACAAATACAGCACTTGGCGGGGACAGTCTTACCGACAACGAGGGGATTGACCAGCTTTACTTCGTTGGCAGCAGCAATGACATCACAGTCAGTCTCGGCTCGACCTTTGTCCAGACGGTTAACGCCAACCTGACGTTGATTCTGAACTCGGCCACGTCCATCGAGAATCTCTACGGCGGTTCCGGGGATGATGTCCTGACCGGAAATTCACTCAACAATCTGCTTGTAGGTGGCCCCGGAAATGACTTGCTGACGGGAGACTCCGGGAATGATTTCTACGGTTTCGACATCGACAGCATTCTGGGGAGCGACACGATCGATGAATCCGCCGGGGGGATCGACACCGTCGATTTCCGCGGGACTACCCAGCGTGGAGCTTCCATCGACCTGTCAAACGTTGCGGCACAGGTGGTAAGTGCGGGATATCTGACACTGACCCTTTCGGCAGCCACCACGCTGGAAAACGTGATGGGCGGTGACCAGGATGATTTGCTAAACGGCAACTCGTTGGAAAACAGGCTGACTGGTGGCCGCGGAAACGACATTCTGAAGGGAATGGAAGGGAATGACACCTATGTTTTCGACACGGACAGCGTTTTGGGCAGCGACATAATCGACGAATTGAGTGCCGAGGGCGGCGTAGATACGCTGGATTTCAGCGGCACGAGCACTCGGGGTATTTCAGTGAGCCTGTCGAATGCCTGGTCTCAGTGGGTGAACGCAAATTTGTCGCTGAATCTTTCAGCGATCAATACAATAGAAAATGTGATTGGCGGGGCACTCAACGACACACTCATCGGCAATTCGCTGGCGAACAGACTGAACGGCAACACCGGGGATGACATTCTGTCAGGAGGAGCGGGAAATGACATACTGATTGGCGATGTCGGGAAGAATATGCTGATTGGCGGCGATGGAGCAGATCAGTTGCTCACCGGCTCAGGCGAAGATGTGTTGCTCGGGGCTCGGTATTGGTACGAGGACGACACAGTTGCGTTGGGGGCGTTGCTGAGCGAGTGGATTTCAGCAAGCAGTTTCGACGACCGCGTGGCCCATCTGCGTGGGCTGCTTGACGGTGGCACTAATAACGGATTTACATTCAGTCAGAGTACCGTGCGGGAAGACAGCGTGCGAGACACACTGAGCGGCGGGAACGGGCGCGACTGGTATCTCCGCAACAGCACGGGTGGCTCCCCGCTCTGGTATGACGTGATTGAGGATCCAAACCTCGACAGCCTTTTCACAGAAATCGCCTTGTGGCTATAAGGTCGGAATCGGATCCTGTTGCGAGGCTGAGATGCATGACGCATTCTTCCGGCGACTCAGCTTGCACTCGTCAATGTAATTTCGGACTCCTTACTGTCGGGCCGGAAAAAGTGTAGAGGAAAACCGATGTCGGATCGACGATTATTGCTTGTTGCGGGCATCGTGAGGTTGTTCGGCCGACAGTTGAAACCCGGTAATGCGGTAACGCAGTCGACGCTACGCAAATCTGCCGGGATTAAATGCCGGGCGGTGCCGTGGGGTGCCGTGGGGTGCCGTCCATCTGTCGAACAACCTTGCCAGTACTTCGTTGCACTCTGGTGACTTGCATCGCGGCTTATGTTCAAACGCGTCGTCCAGTTACGTTTTTGTATTGGCACTCCGGGGGGCAAACGCGAGGGGTCGGTGTCCCTGAGGTCACAGGAGCCGTGTCTCAAGTGCGTGGCACCTGGGTTCCTGTCGCAACTCGATTCCTGGATCTTGCGAATTTGCTGAGGGCGGGCTCATCCTTGCGCATTCGAATTCAGACGAACGTGTATTGCCCGTTCCGGTAGCGGCGCTC
The DNA here is from genome assembly GCA_903924405.1 of uncultured Planctomycetaceae bacterium. Taxonomy (GTDB): domain Bacteria; phylum Planctomycetota; class Planctomycetia; order Planctomycetales; family Planctomycetaceae; genus SXXK01. Next base: position 13,792 of record CAIYBH010000410.1, read on the forward strand.
CGCTGACCACCGGCTATTTTCTGGCACTCCTTATTCGGGCTGCGTGGGCTCGTTTGGATTGCAATTTCACAAACGCGATTGTCTCCCGCCTGAGCAAATATGCCTGGGCTCAACGCCAACGGTATTTCATTACAGGCCGTGGGGGCAACGTGAGCACTGCGCTCATCAGGGTCTGAAACCACGCGTTTCAACCCCGATCGGGGTTCTGCTGCTCATGTTGAGCCAAACCCGGGGCCTGACTGACTCACCGGAGGTTTTGCGATCTTCCGCTTGCATTTATTGCGACGTCGCAGGTGCGAGGCAACTGGCAAGTTCTGTTCTCGGCCGGATCTACCGGATAGAATCAGGCCGAAGGAGTACTATCATGCGTCATCCCGGCTGGGTTTTGGTTATCATCGGGCTGCTGATCACGGGGATCGGTATCGTCTGGCTATTATCGCCCTCGATTCCGCTGCTTGGAAAACTGCCCGGAGATATTCGCGTCGAGCGGGAACATTTTCGATTCTACCTGCCGCTGACGACCTGCATCCTGCTGAGTCTGCTGCTGTCCGGCATCCTGTGGCTGGTCCGCTATTTCTCACAGTGACACGGGTCAGGAGTATTTCACAATGTCCAATCAAATACTGGTGATCAAACCCTACTGGTATTTCGGCACATGGGTCTTCGATGATCCTGCAACAGGTCTTGTCCAGGAACCATTTGTCAGTGGGATTCCGGAAATGATCGATGATCTTGTGGCTGACATTCCCAATGCCCGGCAGGGGTTTCGCCTGCTCTTCTCCGCTGCACCGTTCCCGGGATTTCAGCGGAAGCTGACGTGGGTGCGGACGGAGTTTGAAGGCAATTGGTATCGGATGGAACAGCCGCCCATGGAAGGCTGGCTCTGTCCGGCAATGTTTCGTTACTTCGATGTGGCACCGGCCGAGTTGTATGTGAAGGCCGAAGAAATCCGATGACGGCGAGCCGAGTGATGTCAAGAAAATTGCCAGCGGTTTTCAGATTTTCCCCTCGGAATCGAATTCCGAACGCTTGGCACTTGACTCAGGGCTCTGACGACTGCTCGGCACTGGTGCAGGTCGGGGTGATGTCGGAGGCTTAGTGGGAACTTCGCCCTCCCGGTGTGCCCGTGCGTTCGCGGTGTGGTGCGTTCGCGGTGTGGTG
>CAIYBH010000411.1 GCA_903924405.1 uncultured Planctomycetaceae bacterium
AGCACCCTTTGGGCCATTTGGCTATTGGTTCCAGACCCCTTTTCTGACCTCCATGAGTTTTCAGAATCGTAGCGGAGCCTGCCAGCATTCCTTGAGTTCCGCCAGTGAGCCTTCCAGTAGCAGTTGTTGCCCCTGCATCGCCCGCACCGTTGTTGCGGCCGTGGTCCGCCCGACTTCGGTCAGCGGCAGACTACCGAAAATCTCTGCCAGCCGGCTCATTCCTGCCGCGGGTACTTCCAGCAGGAATCGCGTATTGGATTCGGAGAACAACGCGACGGCCGCTTGTTCACCAGCCGGTACCTGCTGCAGAGCTGCCGTGGAGATCAGACCATCCAGAATCAGCTCGGCCCCGATACCGCCCGCAAACGCCATCTCAGCGGCGGATACCGCCAGTCCACCTTCGCTCAGGTCGTGGCAGCTGGCGACCAAACCTTCGCGAATGGCGTGATGCACGGCGCGGAAGATCTTCGGTGCCAGAGCCGCATCGACTTTCGGAACCCGACCGCCGGCGACTCCGTTGACTGCGTACAGATGACTACCACCGAATTCCGCATGCGTATGCCCCACGAGGACCAGCAGATTGCCAGCGGCTTTGAGGTCCATGGAGACGCACTGCTCGACATTCTCCACCTGACCGAGCGCCGTGATCAGCAGCGTGGAGGGAATCGCCACGGTCCGTCGTTGACCGGATGCATCCTCGTAGCTGAATTCGTTGTTCAGACTGTCCTTACCACTGACGAACGGAGTGCCAAAGGCCACCGCAATGTCCTGACAACCCACGGCGGCACGCACAAGCGTCCCCAGAGTTTCCGGACGCTCCGTATTTCCCCAGCAGAAATTGTCCAGAATGGCGATGCGTTCCGGGTCAGCACCCGTCGCCACACAGTTCCGGACCGATTCATCAATCGCTGATGCCGCCATCCAGTACGGATCGCGGTCACCAAAATGCGGATTGATGCCGCACGACACGACGAGGCCTCGCGACGAGGTCAGGTCCGGTCGCACGACGGCGGCATCGGACGGGCCGTCGTTGCAGACGCCGGTCAGCGGCTTGATCACACTGCCAGCCTGGACTTCATGGTCATACTGCCGAATGATCCATTCTTTGCTGGCTACGTTGAGTGCCCCCAGAATTCTTTTGAGGTCTGAGGAGTAATCCGTACGGGTCAGCAACGCCGATTCAGCCGCCGACGTCGCCGTCTCAGCCGCAATTTCGTACACCGCTTCGCGAATCACGGGTGGCCGCCCGTCATGCAGAAACGCCATGCTCAGACTACCCACCTGCTGGTCACCGTATTTCAGGACCAGTTGCTGAGTGTCCGTGAATTGTCCGATAGCCGTGGCTTCCACCCCCTCGGACGCACACAGCGCCTGAAATTCTGCCCAGGTCTTTTCCGGCACCGCCAGAACCATCCGCTCCTGGGCCTCAGAGATCCAGATTTCCGTGTAGGACAGACCGGAATACTTCAGCGGCGCCCGGTCCAGCCAGACTTCCGCGCCCGTTTCTTCACCCATTTCGCCAACAGCACTGCTGAAGCCACCCGCTCCGCAGTCCGTGATGGCGGAATACAGGCCGCGATCACGTGCTGCCAGCAGTACGTCCATCATCATCTTTTCTGTGACCGGGTTGCCGATCTGTACGGCCCCGCCACTGATTGATTCGCTCTCTTCCGTGAGTTCCACCGAGGAAAAGGTGGCGCCGTGAATTCCGTCGCGACCTGTTCGCCCGCCGACAGCCACAATCAGATCGCCGGGGCTGACATGCTTATCGCATTTGTCCACCGGAATAATGGCCACGTTGCCGCAGTACACCAGCGGATTGCCGAGGTAACGGTCATCAAAGCAGACGGCACCGTTTACCGTGGGAATTCCCATGCGGTTGCCGTAGTCCCGTACCCCCGAGACGACGCCCTGCATCACCGCTCCGGGGTGCAGCACGCCTGGTGGCAATTGCTCCGCCGGATAGTCCGGGCGTGCAAAGCAGAAGACGTCCGTATTGCAGACCGGTCGCGCACCAAGGCCGGTGCCGAGCGGATCGCGAATCACGCCACCGAGGCCGGTGTTGGCCCCGCCGTACGGTTCGATTGCCGATGGGTGATTGTGCGTTTCGACCTTGATACAGACATTCTGACGTTCGTCAAACCGCACAATCCCGGCGTTGTCCTTGAACACACTCACGCACCAGTCGTCACTCCCCAGCGACTTGCGAATACTGACGGTCGCGGCAAAAATCGTTTCCTTCAGCATGCTGTTGAAGTGATGATCCCGCAGCACCTTGCCACTCTGAGTTTCCACGTAGTGAATGCGGCCACCGAGCGTCTTGTGCGAGCAGTGTTCGCTCCATGTTTGCGCGACTGTCTCCAGTTCGATATCGGTGGGGTCTCGCTGCAGGCTGACAAAGTGATCCCGCACAGTCCGCATTTCCGCAATGCTGAGATACAACTGTCCCTGGCGGCTCAGCACCATCAACTGCTCATCGTCCATCTCGCGGATTGGTACGGTCGTCAGTCGCAGTCGATATTCTGACCCCAGTGACAGGTCACGAATCTTCAGCGCACCACGCACCACGTATTCAATAGCGTCATTGGCCAGCACCTTGCGACAGACCTGATTCAGACGCTGAGCATCCAGTTCGCCTGACAGCCAGTATCGCCGACATGTGGCCACATGCGTCGCCGGGATATTCATCCGACGAATGGCCGCAAGTGCGTTCTCCGCCACCGAATCCGTGACGCCGGGATGAAACAGTACGTTCAGCAGCGTTTCGGAGGCGGCAAGGCCAGCGTCCGATGTTGCACCGGTGAGTTCTGAAAGTCGGTACTGCTCTGTCACCGGATCGGCCAGCAACCGGGAGGCCACCTCGTCGATCTGCTCAGCCGCCAGTTCCCCCTGGATCAGAAACGTCCGCGCAGCCCGCACGCCCTGAAGTCCCGCAAGTCCCTGACTGCGGGCACTGGCAAGCACTCGCTGACCTTCATAGTCCTTCTCGCTGCCAATCGGCAGGATTTCGACTTCCCAGAGCATAAACGAACGTATCCGAGCAAAGGAAAACGGGAACCGGAGCACCACGAAACCCATCGCCGTTGCAAAGAACGTCGTTCGTGGCCAACCCCATCAAAAGCCTACGCGGCGGCACTGTCCGCGTGTGACGCAGTATTCCACGGCCGGGACCAGAGTACAAGAAACGAGGCAAGCGGAATCCCGATTCCGCGATTGGTTTCGCAGGAAGCGGAAAACAGGCAAACCTGACGGCCTGCGACGCTTCAGTCAGGCCTCGTCGGGCCCCGGCAGGCGAATTTCCCCGTTTCTCTATTCTGCCTGATGCGAATAATCGTAAAGTTCGCCACAGACGGATGCCGATGAACCTTCCAAAGTCCCGGTGGCCGACTGCGCAGTCCGCAGCACTCGCCACAGATCGGCAGTTTCTGCCGGACAGAGAATTCAACAACCGAGAGTCTTCCTGCGGTGGACTTCCGCCGTTGGAACCTTTCGCGGTACAACAGAACCGGCCGGACGGAGTCCAGCCATTGTCGCTATGGAAGGCCGCTTTATGACCGATGCACTCAGCCTCGCCCTGCAGAAAATCGCGGAAGGAGACTCTTCTGCCGCCGTCGCCATGCAGCCAGCGTCGCCCATCGCTCCGCCGCCGCAACCTGCGCCCGCTCTTCAGGTGACACCTGCTCCGCTGCCGACTGCTGTCGTCGAACCGCCTGCCCAGGACATGGCTCCGCCGGCGATTCTGCCAATGACCGCTCGACCGGCGGCTGGTGCACCAGTGGTACCCATGCCGACGGTGGCCCAGACGGTGCCGCTGGCGCCTCCGCCGATTCCGGCGTTGCGGATGGAGACAGTCATGCCGGAATCACCAGCGATCAGTGCCAATCGCGCCGCCGTCGCTGCCGGACTCGCGAGGCTTGCGATGCCCGCTGCAGAATCCGCGCAGCAACAGCAGCAGATTCCGATGGAGTCTCAGGCTGCGACCAGTTCTACCCCGCAACTCACACCAGCAACTACGAATGTGGCAGTCGCCGCGCGTTCCAGTCGTTCATGGATCCATTGGCTGGCGCCGATGAAGGAATATCGCACGGTACTCGCCGCCGTCGTCGTCGTCGCTGTCGTGGCCGTCGTCTGGAATGACACTCGCCCGGCGGCACTCACGGAAATCGACAATTCCAGCGCCGAGATCAACATCGAGCAACTGCTGGAGGAATTCGAAACCGCGGATCAACGGGCCAGCGAACGCAATGCCCGCCGCGCACGCGAATTGGTGGAACAGCAGGAGGAGCCGGATTTTCTGGAAACTCCCGAAATGCCGACCTCCGGTGTTCAGTCCCGCCAGCGAGCCGCCGTCTATTCCCAGGAATCCACGACTTCGGAACGAGCTTCCGATGCCGCGGTGTATCCCGATCAGAATACCGAAGTTGAACAGCCACAACCCTCGATCAGTGCAGAACAGGATGAGCCTCCGCGGCCAGTCCGATTCACCGGCAGAATTCAACCGATGGAATGAACCGACTCGGAACGAAGGCCCCTTTGAGATTCTTCCACCACGATTTGAAGTTCAGTCCGACAGACAAAGAAATATCCGCCGACTGTCGGGGACGTCAGGATTCAGCCTGACAGGGCGGTCATGAACGCTGAAACAAATCCACAGGACGCCGAACAACCCTGAATTCACCAGACCCTGCCAGCAACCCGTCTCGCGGAATCCTGCTGCAAACCACTAATATCCCTGACGCTCGACTCCGGGACCGAAACCCGCAGCAGGTCTGCTCAGAGTGAGGACTGCAACCATGTACGAAGCCTACTGGACATTGAAAGGCCGCCCGTTTTCGCAGACGGCCGAACCTGCCTTTTTCTACCGCAGCCGCAGCTGCCAGACCGCGCTGCTGCGAATCCGCTATGCGGTGGAAAATCTCTGTGGCCCTGTGCTGGTTCCCGGCCTGTCCGGGACGGGAAAATCCTGCCTGGTGCGCTACTTTGCTTCGGAATTTCCGAGATTGCGACCGTTCGTGCATCTGGTGTTCCCCACACTGGCTGCTGAAGAGCAGTTGCGGATGATTCACACGGAACTCTGTGAAGAAGGCGCGTTGTCGCAGGGTCCGATTGATGCCGTCCTGCGGGAGATTCGCACGGCGTTGCGAAGACACGCGTCGCAGGGCCGACGCCCGATTCTGTTCTTCGACGACGCCCAGTTGATGACCGATGACGGATTTCAGCAAGTGCTGCAGCCACTGCTGAGCCTTGCCGAGTCAGATGCGAACATTCAGCTGACTGTCCTGCTGGCAGGTCAGCCTTCACTGACAGCCCGCATTCGTCGGTTTGGTCAGATCAGCGAACGCATCACGGTCACGACACCTTTGAACGGCTTCACCGCTGCAGAGACAGCAGAATACGTGGGCATCTGTCTTCAGCAGGCGGGCTGCACGCGTCCGATTTTCTCTGAAGATGCCCTTTCGCGACTCTTCGACGTCTCCTCCGGAAATCCTCGCCGGATCAATCGCCTGTGCGACATGGCACTGCTCGTCGGCTTCGCCGAGCAGAAAAGCCAGATCTCCGCTGATGATATCGACTCCATCGCTGGTGAGCTGCTGCCGGCCGCCGCCTGAAAGAAAAAAGGGGTCAGGTCTTTTTTCCGGGCCGGATCACTCCAGCACACCGAGGGCGGTGCCAAAGATCAGTACGCCCACACCCAGTGCTGTTGCGGCGGCCAGCAGCACCGCGGCGGCGGCGAGGTCTTTGACCTGCCCGGAAAGAAAAAAGGGGTCAGGTCTCTTTTCCAGGCCGGATCACTTCAGCACACCGAGGGCGGTGCCAAAGATCAGTATGCCCACAGCCAGTGCTGTTGCGGCGGCCAGCAGTACCGCGGCGGCGGCGAGGTCTTTGACCTGCCCGGCCAGCGGACGCCATTCCGGAGACACGAGGTCGGTCAGGAATTCCAGCGCAGTGTTGAACGTCTCTGCCACCCAGACAAATCCCGTGGCCAGCAGCACGAGGGCCCAGTCCCGGGGCGAGCGCAGCGAAAACGCACTCAATGCCAGCACTGCACCTGTCGCCAGCAGATGCAATCGCGCGTTCGGTTGAGTCCGGAGCAGTAATTGCAGCCCGCGAACGGCAAATCCGAAGCTCTGCCACCACCGACGAACGCTCAGTGTCCTGCGTTCCTTCATCACAAACGTGCTCCTCACATTGGCCTGTTCGTGCGCTGCCGCGCCCTGAGTCCGACGGCATATGATAGGGATGGGCCCGGTGACTCCCAAGCGACCGTCAGTCACCAGCCACTGAAACTGCGGGGGCACTCTGACGAAGTCGGAGTATCGGAGGTAGTTCCGGGAACTGCGTGGGATGATGTGATGCGCGAATGGCGCGGGAGGAATTTCAAAGGCTGGGCATGGAAGCTGGCAGGTTTTGGACGCTGCAGACAGCGACTTTGGGATGATTGTGTCGCAGAATTAAAGTGCCTTATTTGCGGGGGCGTCAATTTGCATTGGCAGGTGTAAAGTTTTTGCCTGCCTGTTGTGTGGCGCTGTAAAGAATTCGTAACATGGTGGTTGCGAGGCCAGCGTTTCGTCAGGAGTGTGACTTTCGTTCTGTCGCAGAAAAAGGTTGCAAAAGGCCTGTTTTTCTGGGTTTCGTCGCACAACGAGGGACATTAATCAGCATGCTGAAACAGGACCAGCGAGTCGGATTTTGAGCCGTCTGGAGATTTGGGGGTTTGGGATAAAACATTACCTATTTTACTTGAATGGGGAATCGGTCACTGGGTATACAGGGGCGGCATTGTTGTCCTGGTGGCAGTTGTTGAATGCTGCACCTGGCGATGCGTTGATTCGTTTCATTGAGTGTCATGACAAGTCTTGCCAACACATGTCGGATGGCGCGTCTGGCAGTCCGATCGGATCAACTGTGTCCTGAATTCAGATTATGGGAGTAGATTATGCGACAGGTTATTCATCGTTCTCTCCTCGCGGTGGCGGTCGCCGTCGGGGGACTTCTGCTGGGTGGTGCGACATGCTCGGCCACCATCATTCAGTTTCGCGGGGCCCTGGAGCCTCAGATTGCCGGTCCACCGGTGCCCACCGGAACAGGCTATTCCATGGCGATCGTGAACACCGTAGCCCGCACGCTCTACTTCGAAACTCAGTGGTCCGGTTTGAACAACACGGTCAGCGCATCCCACATCCACGCCAAGGGTGGTGTCACCCCTTATGTCTATCCCGTGGCAAACTGGGCAGTGGCACTCAACATGTCCGGCATCCCCACCGGTACTTCGGGGTCCTTCAGTCAGAACTACAGCATTTTAAATCTCGGGTCTACCTTTGTTCGTCAGGAAAACGGTCTGGCCCCTTCTGTAAACACCTTCACTACAGCCGAGCGTGAACTGGCGTTTGACAATCTCGTGACCTATCTCGGCAGCGGTCAGGCTTACTTCAACCTGCACACGTCCGGTACCAACCCCGGTGGTTCCCTCGCTAACTTCTACCATGTCGTTCCGGAACCAGGTTCCGTTGCCCTGATGGCTGTTGTTTTCACGGGATTCGGATATCGGGTTCTGCGTGCACGTCGCCGTGCCGCAAACAGCCCCATCGCCTGAGTATCGTGTTTTGAAGTTTTCGGTTCACTGTTCGCTTTCTGTTCGCAAAGTCTGCTGCGATTGTGACGTTGGACTGTCAGGTAGGTTGCATGATTCCGGGCTCTGAGTTTGCAGCGCACGCAGGTCTGCCAACTCCATGTCAAGTCGATGGCCCGCCATTCTTTGTTCGGAATGGCGGGCTTTTTTTATGCAGACGGTTCTGCTTTCACCGGAATTCTACTTCCATCGTGAATTGTCATCGGTCCACTCGGCTCCTTCCTGTGCTGACGTCCACGGCGACACAGGGCACATCGACGTGGCGTCGCAGAGACCCCGGTCTGCCATCCGCAGACCAGCACACTCGCGGACGTCAACGGGCTTTCCGCCCTCGCCAGGAAGAGACTCCGACATCCGCCTTGCAAAATCGACTTTGGCACTTCGCCGCCGGGAGTCACGCGTCTGCGGCATCCCCATTTGAAGTTCCGCCGAATTCTCGATAAAGTTCTGAAAGGAAACGACATGCTGCGGCCCCTTGACTTCTGGTACAGGTCGAGGAACGGCCCAGCAGCTTTTTAGAAGACGGAACACATGCTTCAGGTACAACTTCCGGATGGAAACGTCATCGACGCTGCCGACACCGCCACGGCGTTGGATATTGCCACGGGGATCAGCGAGCGACTGGCGAAGGCCACCGTCGCTGCCAGTATTCAGGGGACCATCGTCGACGCCTTTCGCCCGCTGGCGGAGTTGACGGACCTGCGACCGGTGCCGGTGCGACTGATTACAGAACGTGACCCGGAGGCTCTGGGAGTGATGCGGCATAGTTGCGCCCACATCATGGCTCGTGCCGTCATGCGACTCTACCCCGGGACGGGCCTCGCGTTTGGTCCCACGACCGGAAACGGATTTTACTACGACTTCGATCTCGGCACCCCGATTAGTGAAGAGGACTTTCCGCGGATTGAGGCGGAGATGCAGAAGATCGTGGATGCGGCCGAATCCTTTGATCGGTTCGTTGCCTCGCGTGAAGAGGCGCTGCAGTTGTGTGCGGATCTTCAGCAGACGCTGAAGACGGAGCACATTCGCACGGGACTTGCAGACCACCCGACTCTCAGTTTCTATCGCCAGGGCGAGTTTGTCGATTTGTGTCGCGGGCCGCATATTCCGCATGCGGGGCGGATCAAAGCCTTCAAGCTCACCAGCGTTGCGGGGTCGCACTGGAAAGGGGACGCATCCGGTCGCAAGCTGCAGCGTCTGTATGGCACGGCATGGTTCGATCGCAAGGACCTTAAAGCCTACCTGGAACAACTGGAAGAGGCTCGAAAGCGCGACCATCGCGTACTTGGAAAACGTCTGGGGTTGTTCACGATCACGACCGAAGTCGGGCAGGGGCTCTGCCTGTGGCTTCCCAAAGGTGCCACCATTCGAGCGACGCTGGAAGAATTCATCAAAGCTGAGCTATTGCGGCGCGGCTATCAGCCGGTGTATTCACCGCATATTGGCCGAGTGGAGATGTATGAAACCAGCGGACATTTTCCGTACTACCGGGATTCCCAGTTTGCGCCGATTTTTGGCCATTCCGCGGGGCAGCTGGTTGACTACTGGATTCGCTGCCTCGATCCGAACGACACCGAAGTTGCAGCACCAACTCCTGACGTCGAGCGAAAGCTGCTCGACGCCGCCAAAGTGCTGGGCTTTGACGACCGCGACTTTCCGCTGAACGGCACGGATGAGCAGAAGCGTGAAGTGCTCCGTCGCTGGGAAAAGCAGCAGGAACGTTTTCTGCTGAAGCCGATGAACTGCCCGCATCACGTGCAGATGTACAAGGCAATGCCCCGCAGCTATCGGGATTTGCCGGTGCGACTGGCAGAATTCGGTACGGTTTATCGCCATGAACAGTCCGGCGAACTCAACGGAATGCTCCGTGTCCGGGGACTGACTCAGGACGACGCGCACCTCTTCTGCACCCCTGAACAGGTCGAACTGGAATTCAAGGAAACCCTTGGCCTTGTGAAATTTGTGCTTCAGGCCGTCGGGCTGAGCGATTACCGCGTACAGCTCTCGACCCGCGACCCGAAATCCGACAAATACGTTGGCAGCAACGAGCTTTGGGAGAACGCACAGAATACGCTTCGTAAAGTTCTGACCGAACAGGGGCTGAACTTTGTGGAATGTGAAGGTGAGGCGGCGTTCTACGGACCCAAGACCGACTTTATGGTCAAGGACTGTCTGGGCCGGGAATGGCAGCTGGGAACGGTTCAGCTGGACTACAACCTGCCGGAGCGATTCCAGTTGGAATACACCGGGCCGGACAACAAACCGCACCGTCCTGTGATGATTCACCGGGCGCCGTTCGGCTCAATGGAGCGTTTCTGCGGGATGCTGATCGAACACTTTGCTGGTGCCTTTCCGCTGTGGCTGGCTCCCGAACAGATCCGCGTCCTGCCGCTCAGTGAGAAATCAGACGACTATGCCAGTGAAGTGGTGGCCAAACTGCGACTCGCCGGATTCCGCGCGGCAGCGGACCTGCAGAGTGCTCGTGTGCAGGCCAAGATTCGCGAAGCCCAGGTGGATCTGATCCCCTACATGCTTGTGGTCGGTCCGCGCGAGGCCGAAACAAATTCGGTGGCCGTTCGCTGTCGCATTGACGGTGACCAGGGAGTCATGACACTGGAAGCAGCCATCGAAAAGCTTTCGCGGGAACGGGACGAACGCACAATTCGACAGATCGCCACTCCCACGGCGGCGGCAGCCCTGACCCAGTCCGGTGGCGAACAAAACGAATACTGAGGCCACTGTGTTTGCCGCGTCGGGTCAGTCTGGCGCGGCAATTTTTGTTGAACCCCATGTCCTTCCTGACCTTCCGTCATTTCTGTCATCCTGCCCGGAAAGGCGCCCCACAATGCTGCGTGTTCATTCCCTCGCGATGCTGCTCATCGCCTCCTGCCTGACATTCAGTTCCCAGGCTGCCGACAAGGCCGCTCCGGTCCGCATGGGGGCCGGGATTATGACCTTTGAGACCGTGCCTGGTTGGGGACTGGGGCCGGACGGTCGATCAGTGCTCGGACCAACTCACGGTGGCGTGGTTGTCGACAAAGCCGGCAACATCTACACCAGTGCGAACATGGGGGTGTTCGTTTTCAATCCCGCCGGAGAAGTTCTGCGTCGATTTCTGGGCGATGAATATTCCAATATTCACGACATCGAAATTCGCGAAGAGGCTGATGGTGAATACATCTATGGAGCTCGAAATGCCAATAAGGAAGGCATCAAATTCCATGCAGAGACCGGCGCGATTGTGCTGAAGTTGCAGTATCCGGAAGAATCCGGACTGGGCCTGACTGATTTCAAACCGACCGCCATCACCGTGGCCCCCAACGGCGACATCTTTCTGTCAGACGGATATGCCAGCAACCACATCTTCAAGTACGACAAGACCGGCAAGTACATCAAGCACTTCGGTCAGAAGGGCAATGACCTCAAGCAATTCAATACCGCGCACGGGATGACTCTTGACACGCGTTATGAACCACCGCGCCTGCTGATCTGTGATCGCAATCATCAGCCCAAAGGCCGACTACTGCACTATGACCTCGAAGGCAACTACATCGACGAAGTCATCACGGGGCTCGGGATGCCCACATCCGCTGCGGTTCAGGGCGATTATGTGGCTGTCCCCGACCTGCACGGGCGATTGGTGATACTGGACAAATCCAACACCATCATGGCCGTGCTTGGTCACAATGCCGATGAGCAGAAGCGTGCCAACTTCAATGTGCCGCAGGAACAGTGGGTTGAGGGTGTGTTCAGTGGTACGCACGGTTCCTACTGGGACAAGGACGGCAACCTCTACATTCAGGACTGGAACGTCTCTGGTCGACTGATGAAGCTGATGCGGGTTCGTTGATCGGCGGCCGGCGGGCGCGCACGCGTCATTGTGGTCCGGGACACAGCATGAGCCCGAACTGTGTGCTGGCGGTGCTTGCTTGCAGACCGATCGGTCATTTGCAGAAAAAACCATCACAGCCAGCCGTCCCGGGCTGGCTGTGTGTTGGCAGACTTATTGATCGCTGTTGTCTGGCGATCGACCCTGGGGCATAGCCGGCAAACGGCCAGTCGCGGCTGACTCTTCGTCAGGATCTCCGCAAATCAAACGAGTCCCACCGGCTTTCACTTGCCTGCCCTGAAGGGACCTGCCACGATAATCATTCAACGGGAACTGAGCCCACTGGGTTTCCCGCCCGCCTACATTTCCTCCGGACCCACCTATGTCATTCCAGCCCTTGTTCCTGACGTTGTCCGTTCTGCTCTTGTGCAGCAGCGCCGTGCCGGCTGAGATTCGCGACCGCGCAGTGCTGCGGCTGACCTTCGACGAAGCCTCAGGAGCCCCCGAAGATGCAGCAAAAGCGGGCAAAGTGCGGGACGCCGCATCGCTCAGTGCAGGTGCCGGAACGGTTCCAGCAGCCTTCGTGACCAATTCGCCCGGGCGTTCATTACTGCTGGACCCGGCCGGTCGACAGCAGGTGCTCGTTGCCAGCAGCGAAGACATCAGTCGCCCCGACGCCGTGACAGTTTCTGGTTTTTTTGCCAGCCTGCACCCCCTGAACGATACGACGTTTCGTGCCTTATTCGGCAAACGCAGCGGCAATCCAGGCAATCCCACCAACTACGGCATCAATTACCAGCTGTCATCTGACAACCTGCAGCTGTATGTTCATGACGGCACCGCCTACAGGGTCGTCAACTTCAGTGCCAACGCGGCGCTCGGATATCGCCGCCGAGTGCATCTTTCCGCCTGCTTCGACATGGTGGATGCACCCGGCGCCGATGCGGACACGGACGTTGACGACTTGCGCATTCGCCTGTTTGTGAACGGGCAGCCATTGAAGCCGACCAATACCTCTGGTGGTGTTATTGACGGCAACGCCGGACTGTTTCCGGATGTCTCGCTGGCAAAGTGTATCAGTGACACTCCGCTGACGATTGGCTCCAGTTATGCGGATGGCGAGTTAACTCGAATCCTTTGCGACGACTTTTGTGTGTTTGCTGAATCGCTGAGTGATGCCGATGCGAAGCTGCTGTTTGACGAAGCTGCTGGCCCGGCTGCTGCGGAGATAGCCGCGGAGCAGGGGGCGGCACGCATGGTTGTTCCCGCCCCGCAGATGGCCCGTCTGTCTCAGCATGCCGCACAAATCGGGAAAACCACGCGACTGACCGTGTTTGGTCAGAACCTGGAAGGCGCCCAGCTGTTTTCCGAAACTGCGGGGGTCCGGACTGCTGCCGTTGAGGGCTCGAACGGACAGGCCGCACTTTTTGACGTGACGGTCGATGCGACGGTTGCTGCGGGCCGCTATCTGGTTCGTTGCGTGACGTCCAACGGCGTCAGTGCTCCTGCGATTCTCAGTTACGACCATGTGCCCACAGTTGCCGACGGAACCCTGACCGAGGCCAACCCGGCGACCACCTTTCCGGTTGCCGTTGCGGGAATCATCAGTGGGACGGAACAAAAACGCGTCTGGTTCCGGGGAACGGCCGGACAGAAGGTCGTTGCCGATCTGGAAGCTCGCCGAATTGGCTCCGGTCTGGATCCCGTCGTGGAAATTCGAAATCAGTCAGGTGGCCCGCTGGCCATTCAGTGGCAGCAGGCAGATCTGAAAGGCGACGCCCGCGCAGCCACGGTGATCCCCGCTGACGGATTGTATTATGTGGAAGTGCATGACCTGCAGTTTCGTGCTCCGGGCAACAGTGCCTGGCGCGTTTTTCTGGGCGACCTGCCGCCCTCGGCCATCGCCTTCCCGACCGCGATCGCTGCTGGCGAGACGGGCGTTCGAACGGCGGGCAAAGAAGCAGTTTCAGACCCGGTCGCGGTGCGCAAGGCCGGCAACAGCCTGACCGCCGGGAATGGCACATCCGTGTTGCCGTTGCCGCCGTTGCGTGTCGAAGCGGGTACCCATGTTGTGGAACCGCTGGAGGGCACGTTTGCCGCTGAGCCGATCGATGCCACCTTCACCACGGCACCGTTTCCCGCGCTGCTGCTGAGTGGTCGAATTGCTGCCGCAAAGGAAACGGATCTGGTCAATCTCAAGGTGACTCCGGGGCAGACCCTGCACTTCTCCATCGCTGCCAGGCAGCTTGGATCACCGCTTCGTCCGCATGTTTTGCTGTACAACGGCGAGACCCTCGTGGCCCAGAATGATGGTGAAGCCGGACTCAATGATGCCGCCTTTGCCTTTGCCATTCCCGACGGTCTGACTCAGGTCCAGGTCCGGATCCGCGACGTCAATCAGAAAGGCTCAGCGGACAGCGTGTATCGACTGCAGGTCTGCCGCGCGGATCGACAGGCGTTTCTGCTGACGACTCGGGACGGTGCCCTGCGACTGCCGACCAACGGCTCTGTTCCCTTGCGAGTGTCTGTGACGCGGCAATCCCCGTCCTTCCGTTACACAGGGCCCATCCGCCTGTCTGCCCAGGGCGATCGTGGTCTGACACTGGTTCCTGAGGTTATCCCTGCTGCAGATCAGGATCAGGAAGTTCTGCTGATGGTGACACGAGTCAACGTTGCTGAGGCCGGACAGAATCCCGGACAGTCGCTTCGCATCGAAGGACGCACGGAAGGTGCTGAACCGGCGTATTCGACGATGTTGCAGGTGGTTTCCGATGGAATTCCGGCGAATTCTGTGACACTGCCCGGGGAATCATTGATCACCGGCCCTGCAGCGGCTGTGCGGGCGGCTATTGTTCCCGATGCTGTGCCGCCCATTCTGTTCCGCGGACTCAGCACAACACTGCCGGTGCGCGTCCTGCCTCTTGTCGAATCCATCCCGGCGATGATTCGGTTTGAGATGCTGACGACAGAGCCGCGTCGTCGCGAAGATCCGAATCGTGCGGATTCCCCGGAAAAGCCCGTGGTCCGTCTGCCCGACTTCCAGTTTGGTGCCGTCGCGCAGAAGATTATTCCACTTCAGCTGACTGTGCCTCTGGACACGCCGTCCAGTTTCGTGGAGGCCGTGCTGTCTGCGGAATTAGTCGACCAACCCCTGGCCAGTTCCGGAGGGCCGGACATTTTCAGTGCGCCACTGCGTTTTGCCATCGAGAATGCCGTGACTCTGCAAACACCGGCGGACCCGGTCAAGGCAGTGAAGGCGTCAACGGCGGCAGTGGTCGTGACGACTAAACGGCACCCGTTGTTCAGGGATGCTGTGAACATCGTCGTGGAAGGCCTCCCTGCCGGTTACGCTGCGGCTCCACTGGCCGTGGCCGCAGACCAGCAGACGGGAACGATCAATGTGACCATTCCGGAAACGGCGACGGCCGGAGAAATTCCCAACGTCAGCCTGCGAGTGCTTTCTCCAACGGGAGACACGATCCTCGCCGGCGTTCCTGTTCGATTGGTGATTGAGTAGTTACACTCCGGACTGGAAACGCCGTGGTCGGTCCCCTTCAGGGCCTGTCTCCAGAGTGAAATGGAGTGCAGGGCTTTTGCAGGACTGTGCAGACATTGTCCGCATGGTCGTTGGGCAAAAGGGCTAGCGGCAACTTCGCAACAATCGCTCGGAACCTGAAGAGCATTTCCGGCAGGTCCGGGAACAACTGAACCAGACAATCGAAACAGAGGAAACAATGGCTGAAATTCGTAAGGGTGCTGTCTCCCTCAAGGGAAATCCCGTAGATCTCGCCGGACACGCATTGGCGGTCGGTGCAAAAGCCCCCGAGTTCTCACTGCAGGGAACGGGGCTGGAAGAAGTCACGCTGGGCTCCAGTGCAGGAAAGACACGGATCATCGCCGCGATTCCGTCTCTGGACACTTCGGTCTGCCATGTTGAGACGAAGAAGTTCAACGAACAGGCAGCAGCACTGCCCAACGTGGAAATTCTTGTGGTCAGCATGGACCTGCCGTTTGGTCAGAAGCGTTGGTGTGGTGCGGAAGGGGTCGACAAGGTCAAGACGCTCAGTGCACATCGTTGTTCGAAGTTCGGCGAAGACTACGGAGTGCTGATCAAGGGCGGACCGCTGGATCGGTGTTTGTGCCGCGCCGTATTCGTTGTCGACGCCAACGGAACCGTTGTGCATGCCGAATACTGCTCGGAAATTGCGGAACACCCGAATTACGATGCCGTGCTCGCTGCCGTCAAGTAAGGCGTAGGAATTCGTCGGAAATCGGATGAGCAACCGTCACGCCTTGCAGGGGATCAGACCCTCAGCGCGTGACGTTTTTGATTTCCGGGGAACCCTGTCGATCCTTCGTGTTCGAGTATTCGTGTCGCGGAGCGATGGGCAGTGGGTACGCAGGTGGTGCTATTGTATTGAGGGTCTGCCTTCCGGCTCAGGGTCTGAAGTCGACGTCTTGATCTCGCGACAAACCGGATCAGGGGACTGGCAGGTTCAAACGCTCCTGATTCGAGGGTTTGATGGCAACTTCTCAATTCCTGTGATCCGTGTTGCTTCTTCTGGTGTTTCCGATGGATCGATCGTTGAAGCAGGCCTCGACGGCTATCCTCCGGTTTCCCCTGGTGTGTATGGTTTCATCTGTCCGACAAACTAGAAACTCCCGATGTCCGCTGAACTGATAGTACGACGATTTGGTTCCCTGACCTGCCGTGTAGTGCAATCCGCGAACCTCGACACAACACAAAGCTTGCTGGTCATTCTGAATCATGGTTTTGGGGCCTCTGGTGAAGACCTTGTGGATTTTGCACCGTGGTTGATGGACGCCAGTGCAGCGGTGTCGGACAGGGTTCGTTTTGTCTTCCCTGAAGCTCCGATCGATCTCGCGCCTGCGGGCATGCCGGGTGGTCGTGCCTGGTGGCCCATCAACATGGCGAAACTGGCTGAGATGAATCAGACGCGGGACTTTTCGGAACTGACGCATCTGGATCCCCCGGGCATGCAGCAGGCGACGTCTCTGTTGGCCACCGCGGTGCAGGAGATGCGGCAGGAGTGGCAACTGGCAGAGTCACAGTGCGTTCTGGGCGGCTTTTCTCAGGGGGCGATGGTCAGCACGAATCTGACTCTTGAAAGTGCCCTGCAACCTGCCCTCCTGGTGCTGTTTTCTGGAACGCTGCTGCACCGCGAGCGTTGGCGACAGTTGGCTCAGGATCACCCCGGTTGTCCGGTGCTGCAGTTTCATGGCGATCAGGACCAGATCCTGCCGATTCAACCGGCGAGGGAGCTGAGTGAATTGTTGTCCACCGCTGGGTTTTCCGTGGAGTTCCAGCAGTTTCGTGGCCCTCACACCATTCCCATGCAGGCGCTGGGACGCTTTCAGGAACGTTTCGAACAGATTCTCGCTGATCGATAAGATGGCGTGGAAATTGACTGGCAGCTCAACCAGCCAGCCGACTCAGCCGCAGCCAGGTTCAGAAAGTTCACCAGCATGGTTGCACAGCGAATTCTCTGCCTGCGTTTGCCGAACTGGCCGATTCAGGTTCTGCGGCGGCGCCTGCACCACCAGCATGGAGTTGTTCCACCGGTCGCCCTGCACACCGCGGTTCGCGAAACTGAAGGGATTGCGCCCGGGCGTACAAAGTTGTCATCCACCGACCTGCAGTTTCTTCGGGAGATCTTCCCGTCGGCGCGTTCTGGTCCCACAATTGTTGCGGTTTGTCAGACCGCATACGCTCGGGGTGTTCGCCCCGGCCTGCCACTTGCGGAAGCGCGCAGCCTCGCTGCTCCGATTGCTCGACCGCGAACTCCGGGGCGCCCCGATAAACAATCGGAATCCCCGCCCGTCGTGCCCGCGGAGATTTGTTTTTCCGAATGGGATGGTGGTCTTGATCGTCAGGAATTGACGGACCTGAGCGAATTGCTCCGGCGTTTTGCCCCGGTTGTCGGACTTGACGACATGCCACTTCCCGATTCGCTTCTGCTGGACATCACAGGCTGCGCGCCGCTGTTTGGCAGCGAGGTTGCACTCGCCACAGAACTGCTGGAGGAAATCCGTCGGGCCAGTCTCAGTGGCGTCGCCGCCATCGCCGACACCATCGCTGCCGCCTGGGCCATCGCCCACTGGGAAGTCCCGCGTAAACCGGCATCCGGGACAAGAGCCCGCAGTGTAACGCCCGCAGGACCAGTTGGCGGCATGACTGAGCTGGCTGAGTTTCCGCGGGTCCGAATTTCACTGCCCGGTCGGAATGAACTGGACCTCGAACCACTCCCCGTCAAGGCCGCACGCCTGCCGAATGCAGACTGCGATATTCTGCACCAGTTGGGAGTTCATTCGATCCGGCAGCTGCATCGGCTGCCGATGGTGGACCTGCCGGCGCGGTTGTCTCCGACGGCTGTGTTGCGTATTCGGCAGCTTCGTGGAACCGATGCGGAACAGATTCTACCGATCCCGGAACCCAGCCCGATCCAGTCGGAATGGCTGGGTGAATCCCCTGCGCAGGGCCTTCGTGACCTGCACTGGATCCTTGAGCAACTGACAGCGGACATTGCCCGTCAACTGGAGACACGGCGGCGACTCTGCAGCACACTGGAATGCTTCTTTTTCTGCGTGGAAGGGCCGGAGCTTCTGATCCGCACGGGCCTTGTTCGGCCCGAAGCCACCGCGGGACTTCTTGCGGACGTCATCAAATTGCGGCTGGACTACCTTGTCACTCGGGCGCTGTTTCAGCAGCAGCGTCGCTCCGTGGAACAAACCACGCAAAGCTCAGAGTTTGACTACGCCAGGCTGGAGCAGCAGCCACTCAATCGCGTCCGGCTGGTTGCCTCCAGCGTCCCGATTCCACCCTCACGGCAGCGGGATTTATTTGGCAGCGACGACCACATTGCCTGGACTGACGAACTTTCCACGTTGCTCAGTCGACTCACAGGCCGGTTATCCGAAGAGAACGTCCGCTATGTCACAGAGCACGCTGACGCTCGTCCCGAAAAAAGTATTCTGACCCATCGATTCCCCGACGCCATTCAGCCGAATGCCGCACAGGCGACCGAACGACTGCTGAACCAGTTGACAGGCCTTTCTGAAACAACCACAGGCTCGGAAACACGATCCCGAGTGCCAGATCGGAAATCACGTCGTCACCCGGGTCGTACTGAGCCTGTCTTGCCAGTATCTGACGCCGAAGCAGCGACAGGCATCGGCCATGCGACCTCGACCGTCGCCGCGGGTCTCTCGCGCCCCATCCGCATGTTAGCTGCGCCCCTTGACATCACGGCTCAGTTTGTCCGGGACCAGGGAAGAATGCCGACCTCCGCCAGCACTGACCTACCCCGACCGACGCCCACGACTCGGAAAGGCTCTGCCAGAACCACTCGACTTCCGAAAATGCCGTTCACCCTGAGACTGCCTGGATTTACGTGGACAATCACTCAGGTGTCTACTCCGGAACGCATTCAAACGGCGTGGTGGACGGACGTGCCCTGCCACCGCGACTACTTTCAGATGACCGCCTCGACTGGCGCCAGACTCTGGATCTTTCGTGACCTGCAGACTGACCATTGGTTCCTGCACGGACTCTTTGACTGACACCGTCTGCCTCAGGTACGCCTCAGGTGCCATCCATCCAATCAGGTGCCATCCAATCAGGTGCCATCACATCCAATCAGGTGCCATGCACCTGAGCTGCAGGTGCGATCAGGTGCGATCAGGTGCGATCAGGTGCCATGCCCAATCAGGTGCCATGCCCAATCAGGTGCCATGCCCAATCAGGTGCCATGCCCAATCAGGTGCCATGTACCTGAGTTGTAGCCCCCGGAGCTTGTTGGCGTAGCGGACGTGTTTCGAGACCGCCACAAATGTGGCGAGAGTGCGTTACTTCGTGCGGAAAAGGTTGCAGATTCCTGCGACGTCCGCGAATTCGGCAGG
>CAIYBH010000412.1 GCA_903924405.1 uncultured Planctomycetaceae bacterium
GACTCGGCCATCCTGCAGTGCCAGCACGGTGACCTGGTAGTCGCGTCCGACAACGGAGCTTGGGTCGAGTATATTTTCGAGGATGTAATCCAGATTGGCACGGTTGGATCCAGTGATATCCGGACCGATTTCTCCGCCCGTTCCGAACAGCCGGTGACAGTTCTGGCAGGTCTTCGAAAAGATGCGACGACCGTTTCCGGCGCTGCCTCGGGCAAGCTCCTTCGTTGTCAGATACTGCTTCCACGTCTCCTGCTCCGCTTTCCGGTCGGCCGAGGACTCCCGGATTTCTCCCCAGTTCTTTCGCAGCAGGTTTGTGAGCTCGTCATCTTTGAACGTCAGAATCTGCCGTACGTGCCATGCGTGCAGATCGCTGCCGGGAATTTCGCCGCTGCCGATAGCGTCCAGCAGTCTCCGAGTCCATGCCGGACGCGACACCAGCGCGCTGACGGCGTCGGCTCGAGCAGCTGGTGACAGGTTCGAGTACCTTTGCAGCAGCACGCCGGGGGTTTTGTCATTTCCCAGTGTGGCCAATGCTCGAATCGCCGGCCCCTGCAGTTCTGCCTGACTCAGAACGGCATCACTCTGCATGATCTCTGCTGAGTCGCGGTCCTGCCCTTTGACCAGCACAGCAAGGGCTCGCTGGCGCCGTGGCATGGCCGCTTTGTCATCAGCCAGCAGTCGTCGCAGTGTGCTGAACACACGACGGTCACCGAATAGTACCGCCACCTGGTCCGCTCGATCCCGGATGGCTTCCGATTCGCTCTTCTGCAGTTGCTCCCACGCGGCTGTCCACGCGAAAGGCATCGGAATATCAACCCGGCCCTCAAAAGCCGCCATCATTTCCTCAAGGATCAACTGCTGCTGTTCGACGGCTGTCGTTCGCCCCAGCAGAGCAACCACCTCCGGAAGAGACTGATCATCACTGGAGGCTCGACGGATGATAAAGCGCTGCAGCTTGCGGATTTTTGTGGTTTCAGCAATCCTGAGTGCTGCTGCGGGGTCGGCCGTAACCAGTGGTTCAACACCGTACCAGAGCATCAGTGGCAGGTTGTGATCTTCATTGTCACGCTCGTGCTGCGACAATGCTGTCGCCAGACCAATTCGAGAACTCTCCGGAAGGCGCTGCAGCGCCGATGTCAGGTAAAGTCGGACCACGGCTGATGGATCGGTTGCCCCCAGCGTCTCCAGGCTGGCCAGCACCTCGGCGGACGTTTCCCGGTCTTCCAGTTCCAGCTGGATCGTCCATGCGCGAATGTACTCCTCAGGATCCTGCAGCAGCGTCTGCACCTGCGAACTGGTCAAACCCTGCACCGCATGCAGACTCCACAAATACCGCAGGCGAACAGGCACTGAACGCTGCTGGTCCTGAGCCCGCTGCCACAACTGCTCACGGACCTCTGCGGAACAGCCGCGGTGCATCAACTGCTGCCGGGCCATCCGGGAATGCCATTCATTGCGATGTTCATGCGCTGCCAGCAGTTCGGCTGCGTCCCATTTCGATGCATCCACAGAAACGGCCTGCGGCACGCCCCACGAAATTCGATAGACGCGGCCATTTGTACGATCCCAGATCTCCGGATTGGTGCGATGACAGGCGTTCTTGTCGTACCAGTCAATCAGATACACCGTTCCATCCGGTCCGCATCGCAGATTGATCCCACGAAAGTAGTGATCGTTGGCCAGCAGCAGATCCCGACCGTGATGGCCTACCCAGCCGGAGGTCCCCGCAACGGGTTCCAGAATATCACAGTTCACTCGGTTGCCATGCACATTGTTGAAATAGATACGATTGCGATATTCGTCCGGCCAGTTATCACCGAGGTAGATCATGCCGCCGCAGTGCGCGTGGCCTCCACCGGCGTCCAGAGTCGCGCCTGCTGCATGCGGTTCATGTCCCCACCACGCATGGTCCTTGATGTCGCCGACGTAATGTGCGTGATCAGCAATTGTGGTGATGTCTTCATAGGTATAGGGGTTGAAGTGCTGACCACCCTGTCTCTGGTATCGTGCTCCCTGAATCACATGCCACAAGTGCGGAATCACACAGGCTGTGATGAAGGCCTGACCCCGGTCATTGAAGTCCACACCCCACGGATTGCTGGTGCCATTCATGAAGGCTTCAAAGATGTCCTGCTGTGGATGATAGCGCCAAACCGCGGCGTTCAGCGGCAGGCGGGCGTCGTCTGCAGCCCCTGGGCGCCCGACTTTCGAGTGCGTGAAGACGCCATGGCAGCCGTACAGCCAGCCGTCCGGTCCCCAGATGAATGCATTCAGTGTTTCATGAGTGTCCTGCCAGCCAAAACCGTCCCGCAGCACGATCGCTCCGGCAGGGACGTCTTTGGAAAAGGCAAGTCCATTCTGAGCGATGGCCGCCATGGCTCCGGAGCCAGGAGGCATTGTGTCAGGAACATCGTCGCCATTCTGGTCCGGAACGAACATCAGGTAAGGGGCCGCTCCGACAAACACACCGCCAAAACCGACTTCCAGTCCGCTGACCAGATTCAGTCCCTCAATAAATGTCTTTGATGTATCAAAGACTCCGTCGCCGGTTGTGTCTTCGAAGATCACAATCCGATCTTTTCCCTGGCCATCAGCGGCACGCAGAGGATAAGTATGCGCTTCGGCAACCCACAGTCGTCCCCTGTGATCAAAACACATGGCGATCGGCTGATGCACCAGCGGTTCCCCCGCGGCCAACTGCACACGAAAACCCGTCGGTACGCTCATCTGTTTTGCTGCAGCTTCGGGATCCAGGCCGTCGGCTATCTCTTTGCGACGCTGTGGCTGGGCCGCTTCGAATTCCTCGGCACTGACTGCCTTCGCCACATGCGTCAGCACACTCGCTCCCACCATGCCGCCACTGGCGATGTCGACAAGCTTGTCACCATTCAGGTCCTGAACTACAAGTCCTCGCCCAATGCCGGATTCACTGTCAGCCAGATGGGGCACCCAGTCCACTTCCGTCAGACCACCCTTGCCTGCCGACCTGCGCAATTCAAACCAGTAGACAACCGGGCCTGCATCCCACAGCGGACTGGATCGATGATGTGACCAGTAGGTCTTGCCTGTGACGATGTCCGGAAGACCATCCTGATTGATGTCAGCGATCTTCACCGCATGCGGCTCAGTGAAGACGACGCCGTACGCGTTGTCAGCCGCTGTGCGCCCCATAATCAGGTGCTGCGTGAACTGGATTTCGCCGTCTGTGACCCCGGTGTTCTCATACCATGCCAGCCCATACTCGTGAGCCTGCAACGCGGTGATGACGTCCGAGTCGCCGTCGCCATCGACGTCCAAGGCAAACATGTCAGCGGCTGAAGGTGCAAAGGGATACTTGTGGAACTTCCAGATGTCTGTCGCAGCGCCCAGCAGCGGTTGTTCCATCCAACCGTCGGTCGCAACCAGATCGATCCGACCATCACCATTGACATCCCCAGCACCAAGACCGTGACCGAAAGGGATCGGGGCAATTTTTTCAGAGACCGAAACAAAACTCCATGCGTCCAGAGGCGATTTCGGATTTGCCACATAATATCCGTAGTGGCCCTCACGCGTACAAATTAACTCGGGCTTGCCGTCGCCCGTTACGTCCGTAAACTGCGGGGCCTCGTTGCTGACCGAATCCGCCACCTGGAAGCGGTCCCAGAGCCCGGTCAGGTCGTCTTTGCCGGGATTGCGATAAACGAAGCCGGGGGTGCCCGGAAAACCGACCACAAGGATGTCGTTCCAGCCGTCACCGTCAAAGTCAGAGACCCAGTTGAAAAAGTTGTCCGCATACCGTTCACGCGGCTGAGGAACGGCCGGATAAATTTCCTGCTTCTGCTGATAGTCCGGGCCGGCGTACCAGTGCGGGCCGTAGACGATATCCGTCTGACCGTCGTTGTTCAGATCGCCGGCCGAGATTCCTTCGGAGTAGTACACATCCGACATTTGTTGTCGCTGAAATGTGTGCAGGACACGGTCTTCTGCCGGAGTCGCAGAATGTGTCAGCAGAGTCAGCAGCCCGGGGATCAGGAAGAAACGAGCATTCATGCGTGGAATCCGGCCAGAGTGACAGTGTGGAAAACGGGCAGGACGCGTTCAGGGCTTCCAGTCTCTGCAGACCGGTACCTGAGCGGGTGGTACGGCGCCTGACTGCTGCAGGTTGCATTCGGCCGTCCCGAGTCCTGAAGTCTATCGGTCCAGAGCATTTCATGCCAATAAAAGCCGCTCGTCGCGGAGCGGCTGTCAGGGTTCTCTACCGATTGAGAGGTTCGTTACGGTCCGGGCCCAGGAAAATCGCTCGGGGTGCTCTGGCAAAACACGAGCTGACGATGTGGGCGGTGCGCAGGTGGCTGCAGAAGTCGACGCAGGGGGGGGGGTGATACTGAACGGGATGCACGATCCGGCTGCCCCGGACGAACTTTTCTGTCGCTGTTTTCAGAACTGCTGCGGACTTTGTCACTGCGTGGGGCGTTTTGCACTGTCCTGAGCTCTGCGGCTGAGTGAGATACGACGACGAGTTGTGTCGACTTCCAGAACCGTCACTTTCACAATCTGCCCGACGGCCACCACTTCCGCCGGATCCCGCACGAAGTGATCGGCCAGTTGCGAAATATGAATCAAGCCGTCCTGATGGACGCCCACGTCAACGAATGCGCCAAACTTTGTCACATTGGTGACAACACCCTCCAGAACCATGCCGGGCGTGAGGTGTTCCAGTTCGCTGACATGGTCGAGGAATCGGGCGGCGCGGAATTCGCTGCGAGGATCACGTCCCGGTCGCGCCAGCTCTGCCAGCACGTCCCGCACGGTGAACTCTCCAGCTTCGTCGCCGACAAAATCAACAGCCCGCAGCTGGCCCACGACCTGCTCATTCCCAATCAGTCGTGCAGCGTCAGTTTTCAGGACGCGGGCCATGCGTTGTACCAGCGGGTACTGTTCGGGATGCACTGCGGAGTTGTCCAGAGGTTCCGAGCCACTGCGAATTCGCAGAAAGCCGGCCGCCTGCTGAAAGGCCTTCTGCCCCAGTCGCGGGACTTTCAGAAGGTCCCTGCGAGAGACGAAGGCACCGTGTTCGTCACGCCATGCTGTGATCTTTTTTGCGAGCACCGGGCCGATGCCCGCGACATAGGACAGCAGTGATGCGCTGGCCGTGTTCAGGTCCACACCCACCGCGTTCACACAGGATTCCACTTCCCGGTCCAGAGTCTTTTTCAGCAGTGTCTGATCCACATCGTGCTGATACTGTCCGACGCCAATAGATCGAGCGTCGATCTTGACCAGTTCTGCAAGCGGATCCTGGAGTCGATGTGCGATGCTGATGGCCCCTCGGACCGTGACATCGAGGTTCGGGAACTCTTCAATCGCCGCTTCGCTGGCCGAATAGATCGAAGCCCCGGATTCGTTGACCATCACTTTTGTCACTGGCAGGCCATGCCGACGTACAATATCCGCCACAAATTTCTCGGTCTCTCGCGAGGCCGTGCCGTTGCCGATGGCGATCAGTGTGGCGGAGTGAGTCTGAATCAGGCGGAGCAGTACCGCTTCTGCCTGCTGAACATCTTCACGCGGTGGTGTTGGATAAATGGTTTCCGTGGTCAGGAATCGTCCGGTGGCATCCACAACCGCCAGTTTACAGCCGGTTCGATACCCTGGGTCGATACCAATCGTGACCTGCGGTCCGGCGGGAGCGGCCATCAGCAGATCGCGGAGGTTGCGAGCAAAGACTTCCACGGCTTCACGATCCGCTCGTTCCCGTAGTTCCTGGAGCACCGCGCTTTCTGCCGCCGGACGCAACAGCCGTTCGTAACAATCGCTGACTGTCTGCTCCAGCTCTTTCCGGAATTCAAACGTCGGGACAGTGACCAATCGCCGGGAAAGGTCTCGCACACAGGACTCATCATCGCTCTGCAGTGAAAGCCGCAGCACGCCTTCTGCCGCCCCACGCTGCATTGCCAGAAATCGGTGCGAAGGCATGGATGAGAGTCGTTCACGACAGTCAAAGTAGTTCTCGAATCGAGCCCCCTCTTCGGACTTGCCCTTCTTCACGACGGAAAGCAGTTCGCCCTGCTTCACTCGTTCCGCGACAAGTGTGCGATTGTTTGTGTCGTCAGACCAGACCTCCGCAATGATATCGCAGGCGCCGCGGATTGCGGCTGCTTCGTCCGGCACTTCTTTGGCCGTGTCGATAAACGCGGCGAGCAGCGAGGATCGTGAGGTTCCGGGGGGCCGTTGCGCGAGCAGAATTTCGGCCAGCGGCTGCAGTCCTCGCTCCCGGGCAATCGCAGCTCGCGTTCGGCGACGAGGCTTCCATGGCAGGTACAACTCTTCCAGATGCTTCAGGTCCGGACTGGCACAGATCTGAGTTCGGAGTGCCGGGGTGAGCTTTCCCTGGTCCGCGATCGATCGCAGTACCGTGTTCTTGCGAGCTGCCAGATCCCGGGCTCGCTGCCACTGGTCTTCGATTGCACGCAGTTGGCGCTCATCCAGCCCCCGTGTCGCCTCTTTGCGATAGCGCGCAATAAATGGAATCGAATTTCCGTCTTCCAGCAACCGCAACGCGCCGTCCACCTGCGCCGAAGTGATCTGCAGGTCTTTTGCGGTCGTGACCGCAAATCCCGCGGAATCAAAGGAGTACTCCGGCACTTCCTGAGACGATGCTGGCTCTTGAGCACTCATTGTTCTGACCCCACCCTGTGCCGTGTTCGGCGCCATTTTGCCGGGATCGGACGGCCGACCGGCTTCTGGCAAGACCCGGCGCACGAAAAAAGGCCGTGAGTACTGTGACGTGTCACAGTTTCACAGCCCCCCATTGAATGTCATCAGCCGACTTACCGAGCCAATTTGCCCGAGCAACGACCGAAACCAAAAATGCGGTAGACAGGACTTGAACCTGCACGGATTGCTCCACACGCCCCTCAAGCGTGCGCGTCTGCCAATTTCGCCACTACCGCAAATCAATATGCACCCAGCCAGTAACACCAAAACCGACCGCTGTTGAGGCAAAATGAAAGTTCCCGATACCTGAATCGAGGGAACGTCCATTCGCGAACGATTTTGCCGCTGCTGGTTTTGCGTGGGCGGGATGATAACCATCTACCGGCTGCAGATTCAAGCCGACCCCCGTTTCATCCCCCAGCGATTGCCGATTCCGATATTGCACCGGGAGCTTCCCACCTCAAAACCAGCCGAGTTGAGGTGGACCCTGAGTTTCAGGACAGGATTGTCCGTTTCTATGCAAGCACCCGGGTGCCAGGCACCGTCACCAATTGTCGGGGATAAGGAAATTCGTTCTGCGACAAATGTGATCCGGCGAGAACAACAAGGTGCCAGGCACCGTGACAGGCCGGGTATGTGGGGAATCTGCTACTGCAATCACAAACGGTGCATGGCACCTGAGCGCTCAAGGTGCATGGCACCTTGATGGATTTTTGAATCTTTTTGCTGGTCTTGGCGCGAGGTGGGACCGGGACGGGACGGGCTGGAGGCCGGGGATAAGAGAAGGCATTCTGCGACAGATGGGATCAGGCGATGATCTGGTCGATGGGGGTGCCGTAGTCCATTTCGAGGCGTTTGCGGCCGGGAATCTCCAGGGCTCGAACGTCCATCCCCAGCAGCTTGTAAACGGTGGCGTGCAGATCCGTGACATAATGCGGGTGTTCAACCGCATGAAATCCAAGCTCGTCTGTCGCGCCGTGGATCCCCGGGCGAATGCCGGCCCCGGCCAGCCAGACGGTGAATCCATGGGGGTGATGATCCCGTCCAGTGGCGGACTTGTTGAACATGCCGTATTCGACGCCCGGGGTGCGACCGAATTCCGTTGTGAAGACGACCAGGGTGTCGTCAAACATGCCGCGTCGTTTGAGGTCTTTCAGGAGTCCGGCAATCGGCTTGTCAACGCGTTCACAGGACCGGGAGTGATTTTTCTGCAGGTCACTGTGAGAATCCCATTCGCCGTAGTCGCTGAGGTAGACAAGGGTAAACCGGACTCCGCGTTCGGCCATACGCCTTGCTGCAAGACAGCGCTGCCCATAGACGGCTGTGGTGGGTTGATCTATGCCGTACAGTTGCTGTGTCTCCTGAGTTTCCTCAGCCAGATTCAGCGTTTCCGGGACGGATTGCTGCATCCGGAATGCCAGTTCATAGGCATTGATGCGTGCCTGGAGTTGTGCGTCTCCGGGGAATTCTTCGGCCGTCATGCGATTGAGTGTCTGCAGGAATTCAAATTCACCGCGTTGTTCCGCAGCGCTGACGTGGGCAGGTCTGCGTCCGAAGGCCAGTGGATTCCTGGGGTCCAGATGCAGCTGAACGCCTCCATGTGTGGGGCCAAGGTAGTGTGCGTCGAAGTTTTCCCTGACGCGGGGATCGCGGAATTCTCCCAGAAACACGAACTGAGGCAGGTTTTCATTCAGTGTTCCAAGTCCATAGTGAATCCAGGAACCAATCACGGGTTCGGGCGTATCAAGTTTGTGCCGGCCGGTGTGCATCTGAAACTCGGCGCCATGATCATTGTCTGTCGTCCACATGGACCGCACAACGGCCAGGTCGTCGGCACACGTGCTTAAATGGGGTAACCAGTCGCTGACGTCCAGTCCGTTTTCGCCGTATTTGCGGGAGCCCACCTGGAGTGGAAAGATCCGTGAATGCAGTTCACGATCGAGTCCGACGACGGATCTTGAGCGTTCAAGGTAAATGGGAAGCTTCTGGGGATTCGGCAGAGTGGTCTGGTCGTAGGTCTTGCCGCTGAACGTGTTGAGAAACGGTTTGGGATCAAACGTCTCCATGTGACTGACACCTCCTGAAAGGAAGATCCAGATCACATTACGGGCTCTGGGGACGAGTGTCGGCCGACCGTCGGGGCGCAGGTGGTTGTTTGCTTCGGCGGCCTGGGCGTTTCGATCCCGGTGCAGGAGGGAGTTCAGCGCGATTCCGCCGAAGCCCAGTCCCATGTCGCGCAGGCAGTTGCGGCGTGAGCGTCCGCAGAACGAAGATCGAATCCGGCTCATCCGAGTTACCTCACAGTTACAAAGTCATTGTGGTTCATCAGGGCATGGACGAGGTTCTGCCGGGAACGTCCAGCGGGGTCGGGCAGGTTTTCCTGTCCGGTGGCGGTAGCCAGTTCGTCGGCCTGAGAATTGAGGAACTGCAGCGAAGCCTGGAGTTCCCTGTCGGCGGGAGGTCGATTCAGAATCTGCAGAAAGCTCAGACGCACGAAGCGTGGCAACGGCTCATTTTCGGATGACGCCTGTTGCCACAGCCGGTCCGCGAGCGCCACGCTGAGAGTTGCGGTCAGTTCACTGTTGGTCAGTGCGAGTGCCTGCTGGGGCTGCACGGACGATGTGCGGCGGTAGCAGTCGCAGGCATTGGCTGCATCGAAGAGTTCGAGAAATTCCATTTTCTCTTCACCATGGTGGGCGAAGTACAGGCTGCGGCGCTGGGATTTCAAGCCTTCACGATGATCAATCTCCGGGCCTCCCATGGTGGTATCCAGTGCCCCGGCAACGGCCAGCAGACTGTCTCGCACAACCTCCGCCTGCATCCGGGATTCGGGGAATTTCCAGAAGCTGCGATTGTCCGGGTCTCGAATGGCCGAAGCCTGCTGTTCGTGGCTCAGCGGCCCAGCGGATTGTCGCTGCAGGCTGGTGAGCCGATAGAACTGACTGGTGACGATCAGTCGATGCAGATGCTTCAGAGACCAGCCACTGTCCATGAATTCCATCGCCAGCCAGTCCAGCAATTCGGGATGCGACGGGCGGCTGCCGTTGCGTCCGAAGTCGTGTGTGGTTTCCACAAGAGCCTGACCAGTGTGTCGCAGCCAGATGTGATTCACGGCCACTCGCGCTGTCAGCGGATTGCGTTCATCAG
Source organism: uncultured Planctomycetaceae bacterium (assembly GCA_903924405.1). GTDB lineage: Bacteria > Planctomycetota > Planctomycetia > Planctomycetales > Planctomycetaceae > SXXK01. The sequence continues at coordinate 9,847 of CAIYBH010000412.1, forward strand.
CGATCCAGTGTGCGAGGGCCGAGCGTCGTCCGGAACTTTCCTGAGGGTACTTTGGCGAGAGCGCCGTGTAGTCGTCCGCTGGTTGCGACAGCGCAGCACGAGCGGCCTGCAGCTGTGTGGTGGCGGTGGCCTGTTGTGCCTGCCCTGTCTGCTGGTCTTTGACGGCGGTCTCTTTTGCTGCAGCATCCCCACTCTTCTCCGCAGCGGACAGTCTCATTTCCGCATCGGCTACGGCCAATTCTGCGGAGGTGAGTCGGGACTGGGCGAGGGCCACGGCCGCCAGGCGTTCGCCGTTGATTGCGTCGTCAATGGCGGGCCTGACGGAGGGATCGTTGCGGCGATCGTCGGCGAGACGACCGGTCGCATAACGCAGGTCATCAGCAGCAATGCGGCTTTCGAGGCTGAGTATGTCGGCCTCGGCCGCTTTCAGCCGTTGTTCTGCCGCCTGCACACGCAGCTCCGGCAGTCGCAGCGCCTGTCGCGCGGCGGTCAAACGAACAACCGCCGCCTGCACTGCAGGATCCGCGGATACAGACGAAATGACAAGCGAAGTTGCCGGGGCCTGACAGAACGCGGTGGGAAGCCAGGTGGCATCGTGGAGACTCGGCAAGCAGTACACGATCTCCTGCCCATCGACATAGTCCGGAGCTTCAAAGTGGAATGCCAGCAGTGCTTCCCCGGATCCGCGAAACTCGATCGCATCGTACACAGCGGCAGTACCGGGCCGAGCATCAATGAAGAGTCCTCGTCGTCCGTTGGCGACCGGGCGCCAACCATTCAGTGCGGCAGGCACACGATCCACCACGATCGAATTGTCGGACAACGATTTCACGGTCAGCAGAAACTGATTTTGTGGCAGGTCAAGTGCCATGGTGACAGCGAAGACGGACTGTCCCCGGGTCATGTCATAGTGGCCCGCGGTGAATTCCTGAAAGCCACCAGGCTGGTACGTGCGAATTTGTCCGCCTTCGAAACCCACATACCCACCGGTAGCTCCCTGAGCAATGTCCAGTCCGAGCTGCAGGTTGGTGTGACCATCCTGAACAATCTTCAGCAGGAAGGTCACTGTGCCGTTGTCTCCCAGAGCATCGATACCTGGCAGGGTGTGTGACAAAGCCCGTCGTCCGACTCGTGCATCAAGAAACAGTGATTGCGTACCCTGCAGCACCTTTGTGTCGCCAGCGGCAGCCGATTCCTGCAGGCGGGCAACGGCCTCAGCACGCGCGGAGTCGAGGGCAGCCGTGGCTGTCTGCAGTTCATCATGCAGTGTCTGCGGTGCCTGCGAATAGTCGCTGCGAGCCGCTGTCAGAGCTGTCATGGCGGCGGCCCGTTCTGATTCGCGGCGCTGGCGCTCCTCGTTTCGAATGAAGTCCTTCATTCCGGGATAGGCCGCCGTGATGGGCAGCAGCTGGCGACTTGTCTGCAGCGATTCCCCCAGAAGCACGGCAGGGGCACCAGGAGTGACGGGCGGTCGGCCCTCAACCTTCAGCCTGGCATCGCCCTTTGCGAAGACAAAGGTTTCGGCGTCGAGGTATTCGTCAAAGACTCGCACCATACCGGACGAGATGGGCCCGTAGGAATTGGCATACACGTACTTCACGAAGGGACCTGGATCAGGCTCCCCCGGGAACCGATCGTGACGCAGTTCGAGCGGTTCAAAAAACGCCCGAAAACGAAAGTACTCTTCCTGCGTCAGCGGGTCGTACTTGTGATCATGACACTGGCAACAGTTCAGAGTCAGCCCGAGAAAGGCTTTACCGGTATGTTCCACCAGGTCTTTTTTCCAGGTCTCGTAATTCCATTTGAACCAGCTGCGGACGAGGAATCCGGTGGCGACTGTTCTGGAATGATCGTCCGGCGTGAGTTCATCGGCGGCGAGCATTTCGACAATCATCTGGTCATACGGGCGATCCGCGTTCAGGGAATTGACAATCCAGTCACGCCAGCGCCAGATCATCGGATAGCTGTTCATCACGTCGGGAACCGAACGCCGACCGTACCAGTCGCTGTAACGCCAGACATCCATCCAGTGCCGCGCCCAGCGTTCGCCATGTTGCGGGGTAGACAGCAGTCGATCGACAACCCGCTGAAATGCTTCGGGTGAGTGGTCCTGAAGAAAGGCTTCCAGCTCATCCGACGTCGGCGGCAGTCCGGTCAGGTCCAGCGTGACGCGCCGCAGCAGTGTGGCGGGATCTGTTTCCGGCATGGAAACGACGCCTGCGCGACGGCGGGCTGCTTCCAGAAACGCATCCACGGGATGCCCACTGTCCGCGTTCATCCCGGCCTGCTCCCACGGCACGGCGGGCCGTTGTGGCCGTTGAAACGCCCAGTGCTGCCGGGGATCTTCGTCGGCGACTTCGCCTTGCGGCGAGGGGGCTCCTGCCGTAATCCAGTCTCGCAAGGCCTGAATCTGCGCGGGTGTCAGCGGTGAACCTTCGGGGGGCATCCGCTGCTCGGGATCTGTCGCCTGGACGCGTTGAATCAGTAAACTGGATTCGGTCTGCGTCGGGACCACCGCGGGCCCTGATGAACCACCCTGATGCAGCAGGGTGGCTGTGTCCAGTCGCAGACCGCCTTCCTGTCGAAGTGCCCCGTGGCAGGAAATGCAGCGTTCGCGCAAAACGGGCCGGACCTGATTCTCATAATGCTCCACAGCCTCTGGTGTCTGCGCGGTGACGGTTGCGAGGATCGCTGAGAACAACCAGGCCAGCAGCACCTGCAACGGTTGTGTGCTGCAGAGTGATCTGATTCGCCGCGGTTGGGGAATGCCGGCCGCCTGTGATCGTCGCTGAAGATTACACATGCAGGCCTCCATTCTCATTGAAACAGCAGTCGCGGGCGCAGGTCGTTCAGTGTCCGGGAAAACAGGCCTTGCGGCGGTGGGGGATTTGCCGTGACTATGGTGAGCGTCTGGACAGCGGCAACGGGCGGGAGCTAGCGGCGCGGGGCAAAGGGCTGTTGATGAAGATACCGCATGACCGAGATGTCGGTCAAATGGCTTCATGATCGGGGCCACGGAATTTTCCGGGTTCTCCCCGGGTCCAGGCGTTGTCGGGGCCGAAGCGTTTCCGGGGACTGGAACCCGGCGAAACGCGGACAGGCTTCGGGAAACGACCTTAATCTGCACCATTTTTAGGGGTTGCAGGGTTTGAAGTGGTGCAACCGTGCGTTCCGAAGGAACTCGCCGGTTGTCAGGGGCCACTTTTGCCCGTAAACTAGGCCCACGGTGAAACTCGATGGCGGTTTGCGGTTGCGCACACGCGACAACTGCAGACGCTGGTGCTGTTGTGTCACACCGGTCCACGGTTGTCAGCTGCCTGTCGTTGTCCGGGCTCTCTGTGGTTTTCTGGAAGTTGGTTGAAAGTCTCTGAACCCATGAAACATGTTCTGTCGGCACTTGTCATGAACCAGCCAGGCGTTCTGGCCCATATCTCCGGCATGCTTGCATCCCGGGCCTTCAACATTGACAGCCTTGCCGTGGGCGCTACGGAAAATCCCGATTTTTCGCGGATCACGTTTGTCGTCAATGGTAATGAAAAGACGCTGGATCAGGTTCGCAAGCAGCTGTCAAAGATCATCACCGTGGTCAAGGTGCAGGATTTCTCCGGTCAGGACTTTGTGGAACGCGACCTGATGCTGATCAAGGTCAGCACCGAAAATGGACGCCGCGGCGAAATTCGTGAGCTGGTGGATATCTTCCGTGGTCGCATCGTCGACGTGGGCGCCAGCCACGTGATGATTGAGATCTCAGGACGTGAAAACAAGATTGAAGCGTTCGTCGAACGCATGCGTGAATTTGGAATTCTGGAAATGGTGCGAACCGGACGCATTGCGATGCTGCGGGACCGCACCATCACTGATGATCTTCCGGTCGAAGAATCCGTCGCCGCTCCGGGTTCCGGGACCTGATGATTTCGGCAGGGCCGGGACTCTTCAAGGCCCGGCTCTTCCGACTGCTCCTGGATTTCAGCTCAGCAGAGAACACGCTTATGGGCCAGCAACTCACTTCACCTGCAGAGCTGAATTCTCCGACCGTTGCAGCGCAAGCAGCGTCAACGCCAGTTGTGCTGTCGGGGCTTACTCGCAACGTCGTGGTGCACATGTTCAGCCCTCCACCGTTTTTCCCACCGAAACCCTCCGAATTGTTTCGCAGCAGCCCTGTTGTTGCCGCCCCCGCAATCGTCCGACAAACGACAGACTCCGGCAGACGCTGGCCTGGCCGTTTCCCCCTGGTTGATCTCCACAACTGAGTGATCTCTGCGATTGAGTGATCTCCGTGACAAGGAACGCAATCCGATGAATCCTGTTTCTGATTATCTGCAGCAGCAAACGCGACGGTACTTCTTTGGGCGATCTGCCGCGGGGATTGGCACTGCCGCTCTGGCCTCGTTGCTGAATCCGTCACTGATGGCCTCAGATGCCTCCGTGGCCTTGCCGGTTCTGCACCATCGCCCGACAGCGAAACGGGTCATCTGGCTGTTTATGGCGGATGCTCCATCACAACTGGATCTCTATGATTACAAACCGACTCTGAATGATTTCTTTGACAAGGATCTGCCCGAGAGTGTGCGGAACGGTCAGCGCATCACGACCATGACATCGGGACAGAGTCGTCTGCCCTGTGCACCCTCGGTCTTCAAGTTTGCCCGGCATGGTGAGCACGGTGCGTGGATCAGCGAACTGCTGCCGAATATCGCTTCGATTGTGGATGACATCTGCATCATCAAAACGGTGCACACGGAAGCGATCAATCATGATCCGGCGATTACCTACATTCAGACAGGCAGCCAGTTGCCGGGCCGTCCCAGCATGGGGGCGTGGATTTCTTACGGACTGGGAAGTCCCAATCAGGATCTGCCGGCGTTCGTCGTGCTGCATTCACGGATTCCCGGGGGAGCGCAGACGCAGGCACTCTTTTCACGTCTTTGGGGCAGCGGATTTCTGTCGACACGGCATGCCGGCGTGTCTCTGCGATCGTCCGGAGACCCGGTGTTGTACCTGTCCAATCCGAACGGGGTGGACAGCGAGACACGGCGGCGCATGCTGGATGGCCTGTCCGAGCTTAATCAGGGCCGACTGGCCACCGTTGGTGACCCTGAGATTTCCTCGCGGATCGCGCAGTACGAAATGGCCTTCCGCATGCAGACTTCTGTTCCGGATCTGACGGACATCTCTGATGAGCCGCAGTCTGTGCTGGACATGTATGGTCCGGATGTCAAAGAACCCGGGACGTATGCATACAACTGCCTGCTGGCACGTCGGCTGGCGGAGCGGGGAGTGCCATTTACCCAGGTCTTCCTGCGTGGTTGGGACCACCATGGCGGATTGCCCGGTGCGATTCGGCAGATGGCCCCTGCCACAGACCGACCCAGTGCGGCCCTGATTCGGGACTTGAAGCAGCGTGGTATGCTGGATGACACGCTGGTGATCTGGGGCGGTGAATTTGGACGCACGGTCTACAGTCAGGGAACACTGACCCGCGACAACTATGGTCGTGACCACCATCCTCGCAACTTCACCATGTGGATGGCGGGCGGCGGAATCAAGGGTGGCCAGGTGTATGGAGAGACCGACGATTTCAGCTACAACATCGTCGATAAGCCAGTGCACATTCACGATCTGAATGCCACCATTCTGCATACGCTTGGTGTCAATCACGAGCGGCTGACTTATCGGTTCCAGGGACGAGATTTTCGTCTGACCGATATTCATGGCAACATTGTTCAGGACATTCTCCGTTCCGTCTGAAACCCGGTTGAACGTGTTCTGGCTGCCGCAGCAACGGTGGCCAGCGCGTTCGTTCCAGCGGATAGGGTGAAGCAGAAACAGGGCGCTCTATGTCTAAGCGTGATATCCGACTGCAGGCAGAATCCTGGGTCGATCATCCGCATCAATTGCTCGCTGACGTCAAACGGTTCAATGCGGACCTGTCTGGTGCAGTGGGTGTACCCGGAAGCAGCGGTGGTGCAGCACGCCAGCAGGTCCTGAGGCTGACCCCCGCGCAGGCCGCAGTCATTCTGGCACCGCTGGAACCACTGGAACCGGCGATCAATGAGTACCGTCGTCTGACGTCTGAAAGTCCCCTCGACGCGCGACTGGTGCTGGACCTGCTGGACCGACTGCGTGATGTCGATGAGCGTGGCCTGATCGAAATTCCACGCCCGTTGCTGGCCGAACTTGACCAGACAGTTGCGGAGTTCGAGCGGTGGTGTCGTTTTCAATCACGGCAGGAGACTACGCCGCTGCGGAGTGAGCTGCTGAAAACCACGATCGAGCTGTCAGGCGACGAAGTACTGGTGCTGACGGATGGCGACGGCAGCCTGAAACTGCGAGGGGCAACGACGGTTCCGATGTTTCTGGCCTTCTGGCGGGCGCCCGGCCATCGTTTGGGGCAGCAGGCATTTCTGGACATTGATCGGGCGTCCAGCCAGTCCAGCCTTGAACGACACTCCACACGGCTCTGCTCGAAACTGCAGGATGTCTGGCTGGAGGTGGTGAAGGCCGGTACCGGATTTCAGTTGCGTAAGTGTGCCCGCAAATAAGTTCGGCCCTCCGCACATCTGACGCCCGGCTGCCGGGGCTGAAAAGAATGAACACTGCCGGAGGCTGATCATCGGCGTTGGGCCATCATGTGGGAACGCATCGCCTCTGACGCGCCCGGAATTGTGCAAGCAGAGATCGAGCGAGAGTCTCGTCAGTGCTGATGTCTCGGCCGTTGTCGATTCCGCGGTGACTGTCCTGATCGTGATGCCGTGAATGGAACCGGGCGGGAATGGCACTGCGAAGCTGGACATTCTGAATTGGCAGGCACGCTGGGCCAACGAGGTTTCGGCGCTCTGAATCATCGCGATGGACGAGAACTCAGCGGGCGACGGCAACGGTGTCGTGGCCTCATGGTGCCGGCGTAAGGCTTGCGGTACTGGCCGTGTGCCGGGACTCCCCGGGGATTCGTCCTTGAGGGCTCACACCGCAGGCCGCACGCGGGAAGGTGCCGGGAAAAGACGTTGCGGAGGCTCAGTGCCCGGTGCTGGTCTATCGCAGCGTCGGGACTGTCATTGACCACTTCCGTTCCGGCGGGTTTTGATGAAGCGAAGTGACTGGCGACAGGTGGAGAAGTTCTGTGTGACGCCGTCCCGAAAAAGAAAATGCCCGCGACTTGCGCGGGCATCAGTTCCTCGGATTGGGGTTTTCGGCTGGTGCCCCTGAGTTCTCAGCCGGCGGACCAGCCATAGGAGTTCAGAGTCAGAATCCAGAACACGATTCCGACGATGATGGCTCCCAGAGACACAAAGACCAGCCCGTCATAAATTGTGGGATCAGAGTTTTGTTGTGACATTGTCGCCTCGCTCGATGGCACCGTTACGTGTTTCTTCAATCACCCGTCCGACAGACATATCAGGATACACATCGGTGATCTCAATTTCACAGATGAATCGGCTGCCGCGGTAGACGATCAGCCGCATTTTCTTCTCGATTCGATCATCGCTGCCGATGGAGATTTCCACCAATTCAGCACTGCGGGACGAATTCTTTTTGGACTGGCGGACGACACCATCGACTTTTTCGATCGCGGCCGGCACAACTCCAGCGTATTGCTCGCTGGGGTCGATGCGATTGACACGACACAGGTCACGCAGCCGTCCGATTTCCTTCAGCATCTGCTGTTCACGTTCGGTGGCTTCGTCGATTTTACCCTGTCGGTCAAGATTCTGGTCTTCGAGCGTTCGGCGTTGAGCGAGCCCGGAGTTCAGCTGATCGCGGAGGGCCTTGATCTCGCTGCGGGATTCAGTGGTTTCGGCGATGCGGGCCTCGGCCTCCTGCTGGGCCACGATGAGATCCGCCTGGTATTTGTCACGTTCCTGTTCCGCAGACGCCAGGCTGGCTCGGGCCTGCTGCAGGTCCACGTCCAGACGACCAATCTGCGCCTCTGCGAGGTCAGCTCGGTCTTTTTCCTTCTTCAGGTCTGCTTCCAGAGCAGCCTTCTCGCTGGCCCGGGCAGTCTGCTGGTCTGACAGGTTCTTCTGCAGATCAACAATCTGCTTTGCAGAAGCTTCTGCCTTGTCCCGCCAGCCTTTCTGGAACGAGTAGACCGCTCCTGCAAAGCACATGAAGCAGAGGCTGAAGACCAGCTGCAGGACGATCAGTGTTTTGGCAACAACATTGTTCATTGAGGTGCTCCGGACACACCCGTAGTCAGAAGGATGGTACTGTCAGATTGTTTCGAACGCGGCACACTGCTGTCTGAGTGGTATTCTGTGTTTCCGATGTGACCTGCCGGCAATGACGACAGGCACAACGACTGCCGAAACTATTCCTGTGAGGAAACTGTTGCGGAGTTTGCCGCGCCCATGTCAAGCTGGGTCTTTCGATCCAGCAGTTCCTGATTTTCAATTTCCAGACGCAGAACGCGGTCTGTCAGGTCACGGCGAATCGCCGTCAGTCTGAAGTGGTCCGTTCGCAGTTCTTCAAGTTCATGTCGCAGGCGGAGCACGTCAGTTCGTCGCTCAGCAGTCTCGTCCCGAATCTTTCTGGATTTGACTGACAGCTCCTGGAGTTGATCCGACTTCTGTTTCACACGCACAGCGACCGCTTCGGATTCGAGCTTCAACTGTTCGATGCGTCGTTTGGCCGCTTCTGTGTCCAGTTGCTGGTTGGTGGTGAACTTTGTGACTTCGTCATTCAGTCGTGCTGTTTCCGTGGTCATTTCGCTGGTGCGACTGGACATCTGCTGACGCAGATCCTGATGAGCCTTGATCAGGGCGTCGTAGCCGGTGGGGACAGTTCCGAGGGAGCCTCGTTCGTTCGGATCCTGCGGATTGATGGAGTAGCGGCGGGTCACCGTCCACTGCGGGTTTTCGCCCGTAGTTCTTTCAAACGTGTAGTTCTGCATCGCCGGAGTATTCATTTCCGCCCGCAAATCCGGTGCGACAATGAATGTTGAAAGCGAAACTCCCATCGTTGTTACGGCAACGATGGCCACGAAGACCGAAAGAACTTTAAAGAGATTCAGCATCATGTGACGTCAACGCCTTCTGACGAACCGGACGATTCAGCGTACGCACGGCCCGATCGGCTGAGCGTATTACTGCTGGTTTTGGCCTGCGCCTATGAATGTTGTCTGCGACACCGAGCGTGGTTATCCCGCAATCGGAAGGCTGTGAGTCAACGACCTGCAGCGCAACGCTGGAGGTTGTCTTCGGCAAATTCCGCCGAAACGCTGCCTTCCAAAAAACAGTCGAACCCCAATCTACCTGCCAGTTTCTTCCCGTTCCCGGAAAATCCTGCCTGAGTTACCAGGTTTCGCTGAACACAATATCAGAAACTCCGGCTAAAACAGTGTCAAACAGAATCCCGACGAGTCTTGTGATTTCAGGAAAGACCGGGATTTTTTCAGAAACTGTGGTTAGCGGGCTGTTCCCGGCAGTGCGCACGGCCAGACTGCATTGTTTGGTATCGGTCCGCGGCGGGGGGGCATCCGTGGATGCAATCGCCGCGGGACGTCTAAACAAACGTGTCCGTCCCCCGGGGACCGTTACAGTCGCTACAGCCCGAAAAGACACTGTTTCCGGAACACACTCGCTATCATTGGTGATCCCCACACGTGGTAGTTTGCCCCGAGCTCTCGAATAACGCCTCCGCGGTGCTCCATGTCGCCAGAACAGACTCAGACCTTCCCGGATTTTCGCGTATGGCCTGGCCGCCCGTGGCCACTTGGGGCCAGCTGGAACGGCGCTGGTGTCAACTTTGCGTTGTTTTCTGAGCATGCCACTAAAGTGGAACTGTGTTTGTTCCAGCGTGCCGAGGATCTGCACGAATCGGCGACGATCGAACTGAAAGAGCACACGGATGGAGTCTGGCACCTGTTTTTGCCGGACGCGCGTCCCGGGTTGTTGTACGGTTACCGGGTTTACGGACCGTACGATCCCGCTGCTGGTCATCGTTTCAATCCCCGGAAGATTCTGCTGGATCCCTATGCGCGGGCGATCGGACGCGGGATCGGCTGGTCGGACGCCATGTTTGGGTACCGGGTGGGTGACGACGACTTATCGTTCGATGACCGGGACAACGCATGGTGTGCCCCGCTGGCCGTCGTTGTGAATTGCAGTTTTCGCTGGGGAGCGGACAAGCCACCGCGGATTCCATGGCATCAGACGCTGATCTACGAGACGCATGTCCGTGGCCAGACACTGCTGCACCCCGGCATTCCTGAACCGCTGCGGGGGACCTATGCGGGACTGGCCTCCGCGGCGTCCATTGACCATCTCAGGCAACTGGGGGTCACGGCCGTGGAACTGATGCCGGTGCATGCGCATGTGGATGATCGTCACCTCGTTTCACATGGGCTGAATAACTACTGGGGTTACAACACGCTGTCGTTTTTTGCTCCGGAACCCGGCTACGCTGCGGCGCTGGCCCCCGAGGCCGTGCTGGATGAATTTCGCAGTATGGTCAAGCGGCTGCACGAAGCTGGTATCGAAGTGATTCTGGACGTGGTTTACAACCACACCGGCGAGGGAAATGAAAAAGGTCCGACACTGTCGCTGCGGGGAATTGACAACGCCTCGTACTATCGCCTGTTTTCCAACAATCGACGTTACTATCAGGACTTTACCGGGTGCGGCAATACTCTGAACATGCAGAGTCCGCGGGTACTGCAGTTGATCATGGACAGCCTGCGGTACTGGGTCAATGAAATGCATGTTGATGGGTTCCGATTTGATCTGGCCAGCGCGCTGGCGCGTGAGCTGCATGATGTGGACAAGCTGAGTGCCTTCTTCGACATCATTCTGCAGGACCCGGTGCTTTCGCAGGTGAAGCTGATTGCTGAACCCTGGGACCTCGGGAGTGGCGGTTATCAGGTCGGCAACTTTCCGCATCTCTGGTCGGAATGGAATGGTCGATATCGCGATGCGATTCGTCGGTTCTGGGCGGGTGACCGGTCGCTGATTTCTGAAGTGGCCACGCGACTGACCGGCAGCAGCGATTTGTATCAGCACGGCGGCCGACGGCCCTATTCCAGCATCAACTTCATCACGTCTCATGATGGTTTTACGCTGCGTGACCTTGTGACGTGGCAGCAGAAGCAGAATATCGCCAACCTCGAAGACAATCGTGACGGTGACGGCCATAACAACAACTGGAACTGTGGCGTTGAAGGCGAAACGTCGGATGTCGGGATCCGGCAGCTGCGGGACCGACAGCGACGAAATCTGTTCGCCACCCTGTTGCTCTCACAGGGCGTTCCGATGTTGCGCGGCGGTGACGAGCTGAGCAAGACGCAGCACGGCAACAACAATCCCTACTGTCAGGATAACGAGGTGTCCTGGCTGAACTGGGAACTGGACGAGCAGCAGCAGTCGTTTCTGGAGTTCTGTCGCCGGATGACACAACTGTGGCACTCGCAACCGGTTTTGCGGCGGCGTAAGTTTTTTCTGGGGCGACGGATTCGTGGTGCCGGAGTGAAGGACATTTCGTGGCTGCACCAGGATGGCGAGGAAATCAGTGATTACCTGTGGCACTCCGACGAATTGCGGGCGCTCGGCATGCGACTGAATGGCGAATCGATCGATGAAGTGGATGACCGTGGTGTGCCGATCTGCGGCGACACGCTGCTGGTCATTCTGAACCCTCGCGATGAAGAGGTTTCGTTCACGATGCCGCGTCATCGCCCCTGCGAATCCTGGGTGCCGCTTGTTGACACCTTTTCTGACCCACCCGAACCGGTGCCCCTGCCGGCCGGGACCGTGCGCCGTGTCGCTCCGCGCAGTGTGGTCGTGCTGCTGCTAAAACCCTGCAGCGAACCGGAACCAGAAACCGCCCTATCTGCCGTGCCGGGAACAGCAACTCCAACGGCCTGAACCTGCCGCGACCGCGCGGATGCGGAAGTACGCGAACGTGGAAGTCCGGGGAATTCCGGAGGCCAGGCGGGTTGCAGTCACCGCGAAGATCCCTAAACTGCGCAACTCTGGCAATTTGCGGAACGGAAGGCCGGGCCATGACGATCGGACACGTACAATTCCCTGCACCCACTCAAACCTCCAGGCTGCGCATGGTCGTCTGGATGTGTTCGCTCGTTGTCATACTGACATCGGTGGGAACGCTGACAGTGGCCGACGAAAAAGGTGACTTCCCGTCGCTCGACGAACAGCCGTTTTCGGACCGGCTGCGCACTTCGCCCGATCGGCGGACAACCCCGTCAGAGCGACCGGATGAGGGGGCGACCTTTCCCGCATTTCCGGACGAATTGCGGGACAGAACTGAGAACTCATCGGGAAACCGCCGCTCAGAACCGGAGATGCCAGACGAAGATCCTGTGGCTCCGCTGGACAACCGCGTTCCGGATCTGCCGGAAGATATCAACACGACGACGGCCTGGGAGACGGCGTTTTATCGCTACGAAGACGTCCGGCGTCAGGCATGGCTGCACGGCAATCTTTCACTACAGGCGACAGCGATTCAGCCTGTGGATCCCTTTGCTGCAACA
>CAIYBH010000413.1 GCA_903924405.1 uncultured Planctomycetaceae bacterium
ACGAACGCGCGTATTTCCTCTGGCTCGGCGCAGGCTGTTTTTGCGTGCGGAGCTGGTGCTGGGCTGGTTTGTTGTCAGACACAAAGCGGCATCACGCCGGCTGCGTACAGAAGAGGCGGTTAACGGTTGGCTGGAGTCGCCGTCCACGGACGATGCGCACCTGCGGTGCTGACTCAACTCGGATTCACCATGCGGTGATGGAGCGGCTCGCCTTTGGGGCTGCTATCACAGAACGCTGGTCAGAGGCGAGGGTCAGGGGTGAGGCACGGCATTAGTCCGCTGACGACTTCCGGACGGCTTCCTGGTCCGAATCGCTCTGCGAAAGCGATTCGGGCATTTTTATTGAGGCCTCCCACGCATGTCCGCCTCGCCCGGCCCGGAACATAGCTCACACCAGTCGCCGTAGCGGCGTATTTCTCGTCCCGCGTCCCCGAAAATTCGGTCGGCATCCTCGGCTCGTATGTCCGCAGGCAGCCGCGAAACGCAAACACAGGGAAGAAGACAGAGAAGTAGATTCAGGGGAGACGCATTCTGCGAAGGAGAGTGCCAGGGCTTTAAACCAATTGCTCCCTGCGGGTGGTCGCGTCCAACTTGATGAAAATGCGGGCGACGAACGTGGTGTTACCAAATGTCGGCATCGCGAGTTTGCAGGAGTCGGTTCTGCTACTGATTGACAGGATCCACCAGTTGCCGCTGTCTTTCGACGAGGGCGCCAGGGCTTGCCTGATCTTTGGACTGTTCGACTTGTGGAGCAGGACGGACAACCTCCCCAAAGCGAGCCAAAACTCCAGCATCAAGGCTGTCAGTTTTTGCGTCGCAGCCGATGCCTTTGGCGAAGTCTCGCACCTGACGGGGGGGCACTACAGCGAGTGCAATTTGCTTCAGGTGCCGCCTTTACACCAGCAGCGATTCATTCTGGAAGGCTGGCAGAAAATAGCCGGTGGCAGGTCCCGCGCCGCTACCGAAGCATACCATATTTACGCGTTTCACCCAGACAGGGTGACAGAAAACCGCGGACGCAGCGCGATCCCCATTTGCCACGCAGGATCGTCGGCCATTGAATCTGCATGGGAGCTGACTCATCCTTGCGGATTCGAATTCATTCCATCATGCGGGGATCGGCTCTGTTGCTGGCGCTGCGCTGACCACCGACTATTTTCTGGCACCCCTCATTCGAACTGCGTGCGCCGGTTTTGATCGCTGTCCCTTCAAAACGCACTCGTTACTCTCCGGCGCGGGAATGACGGCGTCGCAGGTTCCCGCATGCGCGAGGCTGGCGAGGGCGCGGAGGGATGATGGCGTCCGGCAGGACGACGATCGATCTTCAACAGGCCGTCAAATCCCCCCAGTTCGCGGTTTGACTCCTGCAGCCTCGGAGATCCCTTCGCAATCTACCCCGATAGCGTGATTCAGGGCAGCCCGTCCGATCGGTGGCGCCAGTTGCCATGCGATGACTGCCGTACGCTGCGCATACTGTGTTATCACTTCCTTAATATATCGAAATTCCTCGCCCTGACGCTGCCTGAGCAGCAGATCTGTCACTTTTAATGGAGCCAGACTCTGGTTGATGATCCATGCGAAGGGCTCAATCCCCGCCCGTCGAAGGTCACTCTGCAGTTGTCCGGCTTCGTGTACCGGCGTGGCTTCGGGGAGTGTGACGATCAGAACACGCGTAAATTCCGGATCACGCAGGCGTGGCAACAGCTGTTGCACCTGCTCCGGTATTCCGCTGCTCTGACGTGTGACCTCACGATGGTAGGCGAGAGCAGAATCCAACAGCAGTACTGTGTGGCCGGTTGGCGCCGTATCCAGTACAACAAACCGATTGGTGCCTTCCGCAACGGCTTCTGCAAAGGCCCGGAAGACTGCGATCTCTTCTGTACAGGGAGAACGGAGGTCTTCTGCCAAAAGTGCTTTTCCGGCGCCATCCAGACCAGCCCCGGCCTTCAACATCACTTCGCTGGCATAGCGTGCTGTTTCGACAGCCGGATCGATGCGGCTGATTGTCAGCCCGGTTAAAGTTTCACCAGCCAGGGCCGCTAAAATATGGGCCGCTGGGTCGGTTGTGGACAGATGAACTCTGAAGCCCCGCTCCGCAAGAGCAACGGCCACCGCTGCCGCCACCGTCGTCTTGCCAACTCCACCTTTGCCCATCGCCAGAATCACACCGTGCCCCGGTCGGGCAAGTTCATCAATCAATGCGGCGGGTGACGGTGGCAACATGGTCCAGTCGTAATTCCCGGAGAAATCCATCGGAAGCCTGGATTCCGCCCCTTGCGTTGTTGATTTCCGTCCCAGTTGTCGCAGAGTCGCCACTCCCAGTACACCACCTGCACACAGCGGAATTTCAGTGCGGGGCAGGGCTCGCAGTGCTTCCGGCATTTCAATAATCGCCTGCTCGCCCCGGCTTTGCATTGCCATGGCAATCGGATCTGACCCATCCACTGCCCGAAAAACGGCGTTAATTACCAGGTGCTGATTTTGTACTCCAAGTGACTTTAATTCCCCACTCGTGCGTGCCGCTTCCCGAAACGCTGCGGTATCCGCGCGAGTGACCATGATCAGCGTGGTCTTCTGAGGATCGCTGAGGGCCTGTACGGTCGCTTCGTAAAGTGCCTGCTGCGCCTGGAGTCCGGCCAACGGCCCCAGACAGGACACTCCTGTCGTATTCGATTGCAGAAAACCGGACCACGCCGAGGGCAGAGTCAGTAGTCGCAGGGTATGCCCGGTCGGAGCCGTATCAAAGATCACATGGTCAAACTGTGACGTCGCTGCAACATCTCCGAGAAGTCGGGAAAACTCATCGAAGGCTGCGATTTCCATGGTACAAGACCCGGAAAACTGCTCCTCCATACTGGCAATCGCCGCCGCTGGTAAGAGTGCTCTGTACGGACCAATCATTCGTTCGCGGTAGTCCGCCGCCGATTGCTCCGGATCCAGATTCATCGCAAACAGATTGGGGACGGACGCGATGATCGTTGGTTGATGCCCCAGCGCAGTGCCGAGGACTTCATCCAGATTGGACGCGGGATCTGTCGACACAAGCAAAACACGCCTGCCGGCATCCGCCAGTTGCACTGCCGTCGCACAGGCCACAGACGTCTTGCCAACGCCCCCTTTACCAGTGAAAAACACATTTCGTGTGGGCAGTTTCAAAAACTCCATCGGGTTTTCCGTTTCCATGCTCAGGACACACTGAGGCGTCTGTGGGACTTTTGTTCAACCTGATGTCAAAGATTTCCGGGCGGATCCATTGCCAGCAGGGACCTATCTGAAATAGCGGACACACGGCCCCCAGAGCCAGCAGCAAAGATCTCCGCGCAGAAGAAACTGAGCGTTCAGGCACTTGCGAAGCAAACACTGCGAGGTATCCTGTTTCAAGCCACCTGCCACCTGCCGTTCAGCCATTCCATAGAGTGCCGCATAGACAGGATTTCAGCGTCAGCAACA
>CAIYBH010000414.1 GCA_903924405.1 uncultured Planctomycetaceae bacterium
ACCTGAATTTCTGAATCAGCCAGGATTTCTCGACGGTTAACGCGCGGCATGGCAGAGGCTCCGAAGTAGGGGTGGGGAGATCTTAGCCAATCATTTTCCGTTGTCAAGGTGCATGGCACCTGAGGGAAGTTTGGGGGTTGTGGATTGGCTTATGCGTTCCGGGAGACTAGGATTATGCTGCGTGTATTTGCGGGTGTCCGGGATGCCTGCGGGATGTTTTCTGAGGTGTTTTTCGGGAATTTGAGTTGCATGTCTGGTGAGGCCCCCCAAGGGATTTTGCGAAATCCCACGCGAAGTGTCAGTATTGGCAACACGGTGATTGGTGGCCAGCATCCGATTGCCGTGCAGAGTATGACGGCGACGAGGACTCAGGATATCGACGCGACGGTTCGTCAGATTCAGGATCTGGTGGCTGCTGGTGCTGACGTGGTGAGGGTGGCGATCGACAGTCAGAAGGACGCTGAGGCGTTGATGGAGATTCGGCGTCAGGTCACTGGGAATCTGTCTGTCGATCTTCAGGAGAACTATCGTTTGGCCGAGGTGATTGCGCCTCATGTGGACAAGATCAGGTACAACCCCGGGCATCTTTACCATCATGAAAAATCGCGGCCATGGCAGGACAAGGTTCGATATCTGGTTCAGGTGGCTCAGGACAACAACTGTGCGATGCGTATTGGAGTGAACTGCGGATCGGTCGATCCCGACGTGAAGGCTTGTTTTGACGAGCAGGATTCAATTTCGCCGATGCTTCAGAGTGCGTGGGATCACTGCACGGTGCTGGATGATCTGGGATTTCACCGTTACTGCGTGTCTCTGAAGGATTCGGATCCGGCGAAGGTGGTGGAGGTGAATCGGCGTTTTGCGGAGCGTCGACCGGATGTGCCTTTGCATCTGGGCGTGACGGAGGCGGGTATGCCACCAGACGGCATCATCAAGACTCGGATTGCGTTCGAGCAGTTGATCAGTCGTGGTATTGGCGACACGATCCGTGTGTCGTTAACGGTGCCGAACAATCGTAAGTCGGAAGAGATCGCTGCGGGGCGGAAGATTCTTGAGGATATTGCGGCGGGCCGTGTGCGGAGTGTGGTGGATTATGGATTGAGCACGCTGAATATCATCAGTTGTCCGAGTTGTTCGCGGGTTGAGAACGAGGCGTTTGTTGAGTTGGCGGAGCAGGTTCGCGAGATGACTCGTTACGCGCAGGAGCATCGAATCACGATTGCGGTCATGGGTTGCCGTGTAAACGGTCCCGGAGAGACTGACGATGCGGATCTGGGGTTGTGGTGTGGCCCGACGCATGTGAACTTCAAGCGTGGTCGTGAGATACTGGGGGCGTTTCCCTACGACGCCATACTACCGCGTCTGAAAGCGGAGCTGGACGACCTGATTCAGAAGAAGACCGTTGGGTGATGACAGGCGGCGGGGCTGCGATTCGTGTTTGAATTACTGGGCACTTCGCAGGTCTGGGCGAAGTTTCTGTGCATCGCGGAGGTAGACGTGTTCGACGTCTTTCGGGGCGAGTTCTGTGTTGACGTGCAGAAGAATACGAAGGCAACGGGGCATGGCGTTTGGAACGGGGATTTCCTGAGCACAAAGCAGGGGTACAAAGTTCATTCCGAGAGCCCTGGCGGCTTCGGCTGGGAACGCGGACACCAGATCCTGTGTGGTGGTGAACACGGCCGAGATGACCTGATCGAAATCTGTGATCTGATTTCGTCGGAGGATTTCTTCCATCAACTCCCGGGCTGCCAACCGGATTTTATCCGGAGTATCCTCATCGACTGTGATTGCTCCTCGAATCCCCCGCACACCCATTTTCAACTCCGGACTGGAACCCACCCAGCGAAATAGCTGGTTTACCCACAACCGCCGTGCGTCGGTATTTTGATGAATTGGCAGTTCGTCGCAACCCTGAAGGCCTGCCAGCCACGGAGAGAACCTGAAGTTTACGGGCGGTATCCAATAAGTCGTGATTTGATGCAGGGTGGGAGTTCGGAAACGTACGGGTCAGGGAATCTCTGATCGACCGTTGCGGGAAATCTGTGGGTGGGGGAAGATGTTGACGGCTGTGGGATTGTTTTCGGTCCAGCGAGTGCTTGAGTCCGGGATTTACGGGGCTTGTGGGCTGGTGATTGTCCGGCAGTGGGAGTTGTACTTTGATGCTGCCTGAAAACTGGTTGATTGAAGAGCTTCGGGACCCCGTCACAGGGGAACGGTTACAGGTCTCTGCGTCCGGACAGGAGCTCACGGGCACCGATGGCGGGGTCGTTGCGTGGTTACTTCGCGGGATCCCTCGATTTGTCGAGGATTCGCATCTGGAGAGTTTTGGTTTGCAGTGGACGACCTTCGACGTGGCGCATGAGGACGAGGATCGTCGAACGTTTGAGGCCAAGACGGGGATGAGACTGGAAAGTCTGCGTGGTCAGCGGATTCTGGACGCGGGCTGTGGCGGCGGCCGATATGCTCAGGTTTGTGCGAAGGCAGGGGGGCTGGTTACTGCGGTGGATCACAGTCGAGCCGTTGACAAAGCCATGGAGCTCTGCAGGGAATTGCCAGCGATTAGGTTCGTTCAGGCGGATTTGAAGCACCTTCCTCTGGCGCCTGCGGGGTTTGATTTTGTCTTTTCGATCGGAGTGATGCATCACGACGTGAGCACTCGTGATGTTTTCGATGCTGTTTCGCGAATGGTACGTCCCGGGGGGCGGTATTCGGTGTGGCTGTATCGCAGAAATCAGTGGTGGCAGGAACTCATCAACAGTGCATTGCGGTCCGTCACGACCAGGCTGCCGGCAGCTTGTCTGCTGCCCTTCTGCCATTGCGGAGCGATCCTTGGGGGCATCCCCGTCGTCAATCGCCTGCTCAACAAGGTCGTCAGCTTCAGTGCGCATCCGAGTTATCAGAACCGGGTTTGCGACACCTTTGACTGGTGGGCACCGAAGTATCAGCACCATCACACTGCGGACGAGCTGAAATCATGGTTTGCAGCAGCGGGGTTTGAGCAGGTTGAGGAGTTGCCGCCGGAGAAGTCGGGAGCGTGGTATTATCGGCTCTGGAAATGGAATCTGTTGCCGGGTAGTGGCGTCAATGTCACAGGCATTCGCCGGTGCGGGTCAGCTTGACGTGAATTTTCGCGGTCCGGGCCAGGCTGCGGGATCGCAGGTTGTTAGCCAGTGAGCCTGCGGGGCCGGGACGGGGTGTGTGGGCCATCCAGTACCAGTGCACCCCGCGGGGAATCAACTGGCACATGGGTGGAGTGCACAGTTCGTGGGCGGCCTGCTATGATCGGGGCGTGTCCGTGGAGATTGCGGCGGTTGCTCGGCGGCAAAATGCCTGTGAGTTCTTCTGCCAGCGGGAACAGGTCGGCTCTTATCGTGTGATTTGGTTTCGGAAATCGGGCGACAGAAGGTCATCCCATGACAGTTCGTATGGCAGGAATTCTGGCAGCGGTACTGAGTCTGTTCTCTGCAGCGAACGCCGGTTTTGCTCAATCGCAATCGGCCGGCCTGATGAATTTCAACTCGACTGGCGACCGCCTGGCCTGTTCCAATCGAGACAGCGGCACTGTGACGATTGTGCGTTGGCCGGAGCTGACGGTGGTTCAGGAAATCCCGGTTGGGGAGCATCCTGAGGGGGTAGCGTGGCTGGGGCAGTCCTCGCTGCTGGCCTGCTGTGTTTACGGGAGCGACGAGGTAGTCCTGATTGATGCGGCGACGGGACAGCTGGTGCGTCGGATTGAGGTTGTTGACGAGCCCTACGGCGTGGTCAGTTCCCGTGACGGACAGCGGTTATACGTCACTCTGGAGCATCCGGGGCAGGTGATTGTGCTGGACGTCACGACGGGTGAGCAGCTGCATTCGTGGTCAATCGGGCCGCATCTGCGTGGTTTGGCGATTACAGGCGATGAGAAGTCGCTGCTGGTGACGGAATATCTGACAGCTCGCGTGCGCAGTGTGGATACCCGGGACGGGCGGATTCTGGCTACCTGGGACGCGGGATCCACAGACAATCTGTCCCGTCAGGTGACGATTTCGCCATCAGGCAACCGGGCGTATCTGACTCATATCCGGTCGCGGGTCACGGCAGCTCATGGTAACGGCTCGATCTTTCCATACGTCTCGGTTTTGCGGCTGACGGGGGACAGCGCGGGGACGCGGCTGCGAGTTCCGATGGACACCATACGAGGGACGCGTGTGACAGCGAATCCCTGGGACTGCGACGTGACGCCTGACGGAAAATCACTCTGTGTGGTGTTCTCCGGAACGAACGACATGTACGTATGCCGGATCACTGGCGACGACCATGTGGAACTGGACTATCAGACGGGAATGCAGCTGGGCAGCAATCCGCGGGGAGTTCGATGTGTTCCGGATGGTTCGGCGGTTGTGGTCTACAACGCGCTGGACTTTGAGCTGGTGGCCTTCAGTCTGCGTGATGGTCGGGAGCTAAGTCGGGTGCAGGTCACGGAGAATCCGCTGAGCGAGGAAATGCTGCTGGGAAAAAAGTTATTCTACACTGCTCTGTCCCCGATGACCTCGAGGGGCTGGATTTCCTGCTCCAGCTGTCATCCGGACGGGGATGCGGACGGGCGGACGTGGCAGCAGCCGGAGGGACTTCGCAATACGCAGCCGATGGCTGGTCTCGCGTGGACTCATCCGCTGCACTGGTCGGCGGACCGGGATGAGGTGCAGGATTTTGAGCATACGATCCGTGGGCGGCTGATGCAGGGCCCCGGGCTTCTGAAGGGTGTGCTACCTGAGGCGATGGCGGAGACGATTACGGGGCGAAGTGCTGAGCTGGACGCACTTGCTGTCTACACGAATTCGCATCGAGTGCCGCTCAGCCCCTACTCAAAACGGGGCTTGAGCGAATCTGCCCGGCGGGGGCGTGCGATATTCAATTCCCCGGAGACGAAGTGTGCCGCCTGTCATCGGGGACCATTTTACACGGATTCGCAACCGCTGGGGAACGACCGGTTGGTGCGGCATGACGTGGGGACCGGGACGAGCGATTCCTCGGAATTGATGGGGCCGGAGTATGACACGCCGACATTGCTGGGCGTCTACCGAAGTGCTCCGTATCTGCATCATGGCAGGGCTGCAACGCTGATGGACGTGTTGACGACAGAAAATACCAACGATCGTCACGGGAAAACGAGCCATTTGACATCGAATCAGCTGGAGGACCTGGTTGAGTTTCTGAAGGCGTTGCCGTGGGAGGATCCGGAGCGGAGCCGGGAGGCTGAAGGGCTGTTGAAGGTCACTGGTGCTGCGGATGGGGGCCTGGGCAAATGAAATGGCGGAGTGTCTGGCGAACGGGGTACTGAGCGACGGTTGGTTGGACGGGGCGACTGGCGGCATCAGTCGCCGGGCAGCTGGCATGCCTGGGAATGTCGGGAACCGGGCATTCAACAGTAAAAGTTGCGAAAACCGCGTCGGCTTGCGTCGTCGGGGCTGACCGACAGTGGGATGCGTGGTGGGTGTTGGACCGGGTAGACTGGGTTTAGTTTGTCGATCAGGTGGTCATAGAGTTTTCCGGGGGATCTGCGGGGAGTGTTTGCAGGCATGCCCGTGCATCCGCGCGTCACAATCTGAAAACTCTGAAAAATAGTGAACGAGTTTTTTGGCAACGTCGAAGCACAGCGTGCGGGAAGAAATATTTCCGCAGGGCGTTAGGCCACGTTGGAACTTCTGCGGCTGAACGTCTGAAACGGCAGGTATCTTTGTGAATCCGGTGAATATTCCGGCACGAGGCGGACCGGTCTTTGGTTGGGTGGAAGCGAGGGGAGGCGGACCAGAGTCTGGGTTGCGCCTTCGGAATTCGTGGGAATCTGCTTGCCAATTGGCGTGGCCGGCCATCAGGATACGGGTTTTTGCGAAGTTCTGGCAGTCTGGCGAGTGCTGTTAAGGCAGGTCGTCTGGGGATTTCGGGATTGGGATGCCGGTGGGCAATCCCTGAAGCCTGGGGAGCAACCGGGCTGTGTGGCGCGCACTTTTTTATCGCTACTTCAGGACATCAGTAATTATGGATCGCCGAAACAACCGGGGCAATGGCATAGCGAACCTCCTGAAATCATGGACAGCATCGCGTTCGAACCGTCGCGGCAAGCGGATAGAGACACTGGCGGTTGAGTCTCTGGAACAGAGGCTGGTATTGTCGGCCCAGTATGTACCGAACCACGTGCTGGTGGGGGTTGATGCTGGCTTCCTGAAGTCTCAGGAACCGGCTACGCGACTGGACACTCTGGTTCCCGGCTCAGAGAGTCGTCCACTGGGGAACTACGGTGTGTTTCTGATGAAGCTGCCGAGCAACGTGACGGTGCCGGCGGCGATTGACATGTTGAAGGGCCGCGCCGGGATTCGCTATGCGGAGCCGGACTGGATTGGTAGCTGGGACGCGGTACCGAACGACCCCGACTTCACTCGCATGTGGGGCATGCGGAATACGGGGCAGAACGTCAATGGCAGCAATGGCCGGATTGACGCCGACATTGATGCGGATGCTGCGTGGGACGTAACCACGGGCTCATCTTCTGTGCTGGTGGCGATTGTGGACAGTGGTACGGACTACCGGCACCCGGACCTTGCAGCGAACATCTGGGTGAACCCGGGTGAAATTGCGGGCAACGGAATTGATGACGATGCGAACGGATACATTGATGACGTGAACGGGTATGACTTCGCGGATGGCGATGCGGATCCGATGGACTTTGTCGGGCACGGGACGCATGTCAGCGGCACGGTTGGGGCTGTGGGCGACAACGGCGTCGGAACCATGGGAGTGAACTGGAACGTTTCCATTGTTCCGATGAAGATCGGAAACGATTTTGGTGGTCCGATTTCGTCGGCGGCGATTGAGGCCATCAACTATGCCGTGTCGATCGGAGCGACGGTTTCGAACCACAGCTACGGGATCAATCCGACTCAGGCGTTTGAGGACGCGATTATTGCAGCGCAGGCACAGAATCATCTGCTGGTGATTGCGGCGGGCAATTCGTCGTCGAACAACGACATCTTTCCTGACTTTCCCGCCAGCTATCCGCAGGACAACATCATTGCTGTGTCTGCGACGGACCAGGATGATTCACTGGCATGGTTTTCGTCTTTTGGTGCGAACAGCGTGGACATCGGGGCACCTGGTGTGAACATCTGGAGCACGACGCCGCAGGGAGGATCGTTATTCTACGGTCCGAACTATGACTTCAGCGATGGGACGTCGATGGCTTCGCCAATGGTGGCGGGAGCGGTGGCCTTACTGCGCAGTGTTGCCCCCAGTGTTCCGTACAGTGACATTACGGATGCGCTTTATTCGGGAGCTGATCGTGTTGCGGCACTGAATGGTTTGGTGAAAACCGGGGCTCGCCTGAACGTCAACAACGCGCTGGCCCAGTTGCAGGTAGCGTCAATTTCAATTTCTCCATCCACCATTGCTGAAAATGCCGGAGCGCGCGCTGCGACGCTGGTGGTTCGAAAGCAATCCGCTCCGATTGATCAACCGCTTACGCTGGACATTTTCTCCAGTGACTCCACGGAAGCTGTTGTGCGTGGACTGACGGGGACATCGATCACGATTCCGGCATTTGTTCGACAGATCACGCTGCAGATTGATGCGGTGGACGACACCCTGCTGGATGGAACTCAGACGGTTGCTTTCGACCTGTTCTACCAGGGGGCACCGCTTCAGCGTGTGACACTGGATGTGACGGATCATGAGACAGTCAGCGTAGTGGCGGCTCCGTCGGACGTAGTAGAGAATGACGGGGCTGGTGCGGGCACACTGACGATTACTCGCAGCAACACGGACGTATTTTCGCCCCCGCGTGTTGTTGCCGTGGGCAATCGACTGCGTTTCTTTGACAAGGATGGTGTGCAGCAGGGAGCCAGCATTCTGGTGCCATGGCCGACCGGATTGCGTCCTGCAGGCCAGACCGTACGTGACGTCACCGTTCTTGAGGACGGTCGGATTGTGGTGTTTAACGGGACATCCACCGTATACATCTCGGTTTACAACCCTGGAACCGACGCGTGGACACATCAGCTGATCGCCGGCGCAACGGCGTCATTGTCGGATACGGGCACTGGTGGGATTTCCGCGTCAGCACTTCAGAGTGTCGGCGGGGGAACGTCCACCGCGACCTATGTGATCATCAGCGACCTTGAGACGGCGACGGGCGACGCCTACGGACTTGTGCGATACAACGTGAACACGGGTGTGATTGATCGATTCGGGACGACATCCTTTGGAAATCGTCTGTTCGGGTCATCGTGGCCTGAATCGAACATTTATGAGCTGGACCCGGCCACCGGTGCTGTGATTCGCACATACAACACGCCTGGTTCCGGGGCGACGCAGGCAGGGCTCGCCTTCGACGGCAAGTACATCTGGTACATCGAGAACGGCAGCGACTCGTTGTACAAGATCGACGCGGACACAGGGTTGGTTGAGGATACATTCTTCGTCGCCACGACTCAGAATTCCGGGTTTGAGGGACTGGCGTGGATGAACGGTCTGCTGTACATGCTGGACCCGTTCATCACTGATGAGATTGTGGTGTTTGACCCTGTGCTGCGTCAGACCATCAACCGTCTGCAGGTTGGCAAAGTGAATTCCGGGTTCAATGGTGGCTTTGATCTGGACCTGTCCGGCGGTTTGGCACCAAATCCGGCGAGGAATTCGCTGTTTGTCAGTGCAACGTTCTCGGACGAAGTTTATGAAGTCAGTGCCAACAACGGATTGATTCTGCGGAGGCCGGACGGCAGCCCGCGTGTGTTTGGTTCGGGCGAGTACTGGGAAGCCGGTCTGGCCACCGTCGGTGACAAGCTTTACATCAGCCCCAGCACTGGTGGCAACTCAGACATCCGGATTCATGACTTTGACGGAGCATTACTGGGATCGTTCCCCGGTCCGTTTTTCTTCGGTCTGTTTGGACTTGGTGGCGACGGCATTCCCGGCAATGTGGCGACCTCCTATCGCTATCGTGACGCCAGTTACGGACTGGACGGGCTGATTTATGCGATTGATAACGACGGTCTGGTGCTGGCCAGTTTTGACCCCGTGACGCTGGAGCCGCAGTCGTTTACGACGCTGGCACGACCGGTCACGGCGATTTCGGTCGACGAAACCGGAGCGATCTTCGGGGTGACTGACGACGGCAGGGTTGTGGCCTTTGATGTCAGTGGGCGTGTGGATCACGAGATTGTTACGGGCCTGGGTGTTCTGAGTGATATTGAGATCAATATTTCCGGGGACATTCTGGTCAGTTCGCGCACTGGTTCGTTTGGTTACACGACTGCGGCCCTCGCGGCGATTAGTGAATACGCATCCGGGGGAGGCACATCGGCGTTTGTGGCCTTTGGCGAGCACGTCACGAAGAACCGGGGAGAGCTGGTTGTCACGCTGACGAATTCCGACGTGTCGGAGATCCTGATACCTTTGACTGTGATCATTCCGGAAGGTCAGCAGTCGATCGTGGTCCCGTTTGACGCCGTGGATGACAATCTGCGGGACGGCATTCAGGTGGTGAACATCACAGCGTCGGCAGTGGGTTATGTGCCCGGTGCGGAAGTGATCACTGTTGAAGATTACGAAGTGGTTCAGGTGGATGTGGTGGCCGACGAGATATCGGAGGCTGCGGGACCAGGGGCTTCGATTGTCTATGTGCGGCGTACGGACATTGATGGTCCCTTTGACTACAAGTCGACGCAGCAGGCTTCGAATCCACAGGTTTATCAGCTGCTGGACCGCAACACAACGTTGTCGCCGATCACGATTCCGCGGCAGATTTCACGAATTTCTGACGTCAACGTGACGGTGAGCTTCCGGCATGACTGGCTGGGGGATCTTGACGTGTATCTGGTCAGTCCCAAAGGGACTCGGGTTGAGTTGTTCACGGACCTGACCAGCAATGAAAAGAACATGACGGGGACAGTGCTGGATGATCAGGCGCGAACATCCATCGCTCGCGGTTCAGCTCCGTTCACCGGTCGCTATATGCCGGAAGGTTCACTGGCTGCGTTTGAGGGTGAAGAAGCGCAGGGAATCTGGTACCTGGAAGTCACGGACGACAATGTCAACGACTTTGGCCGGCTGCTGGGCTGGTCGCTGGAAGTGACGACGCTTGGTCTGTCGTCAACGACGGTTGATCTGATCACGGAAGACCCAACGGAAGCGGATTTCGGTGGTCAGACGACCATCCAGGTCGTGATCCCCGCCAATCAGAGTGAAGCTTCGACGGTGCTGGATGCCGTTGATGATGATGTGCTGGATGGACCGCAAGTGACCGTGATTGCGGCAACTCAGATTTCGACACCGGGACTTGGCCTGGCATCTGACAGTGTGATTGTGACAGACGTGGAAACGCTGGAATTCACACTGAGCACGAACTTTGTTTCTGAGGCGGCCGGTGCTGGAGCATTGCAGGGGATCCTGCGGCGTGGAAACAGCGACACCGGAGCGTTCTCGGTTGAGGTACGGACCAGCGATTCTTCAAAGATCAGTCTTCCCGGGGCGGTGGACGGCGTGCCGTACCTTGTGACTTTCCCGGCGGGGGCGGACACGGTGACATTCCCTCTGGACGCCGTCGACAATTCTGTGATTGACGGCGACATCGACGTGACAATCACGGTGGTTGCTCCTGCTTATGGGCCTGACAGTACGCAGGTAGTGACTGTTCAGGATTACGAGCCGCGTGTACTGATTTCGACGCAGACTCCTGTGGTCAGAGAAGACGCGGGTAGTTTCAGTATCCTGCTGCAGCGAACTGATGGTGCCGACAACAACGTGGACTCCGAGATCTATCTCAGTGTGATCGGGTTCGGGTGGACCGTGATGGTTCCGACGCAGGTGATTATTCCGGCCGGAGTGGACTCCATCACGGTGCCTGTTCAGATCATGGATGACGACCTGCTGGGCGATCGTCAGGTAACGATCACGGCGGTTGGTTCAGGATTGATTGCAGGCAGTGTCAGTGTGCTGGTGACCGACCACGAAACCGTGACACTTTCTGTGAACAGGACGTCATTCCTGGAAAACGCGGGGCCGAAGGCCGCAACAGGCACCGTCACTCGCAGCAATGCGGACAATTCTCTGCCGCTGATGGTTTCGCTGGTGTCGTCTGATTTGACTGAGCTGACGGTACCTGCGACGGTGACCATTCCTGCGGGTTCAGCGTCTGTTTCCTTCGATATTGCTGCGGTGAATGACCCGGTTCTTGATGGAAATCAGATAGCGAGGATCACAGCCACCGCGGTGAACTATTTTGGGAGCAGCGTGGACATTACGGTGCGGGATCACGAACCGCCGGTCGTGACTGCTCCGGCGGCCACCACAACGAATCCTCGTCCGAAGATTCAGTGGCAGGAGATTGAGGGGGCGGTACGCTACGAGATTCAGGTTTCGAATCTGAGCACAGGTGTCTCCAACTTCATTCTGCGAAATGATCTGGTCACCCCCGAGTTTACTCCTTCAGAAAACCTCGGGATTGGTTTGTATCGGGCATGGATTCGCGCGGTAGATCAGTTTGAGATTCCGGGATTCTGGAGTCTGCCGCGGGACTTCATGGTCGACACGGCTCCGATCATCACGGCTCCGGTGGTCTCCGGAACGCAGGCTTCTCCTTCGTTCCCACAGATTTCGTGGACTGCTGTGACGGATGCAGTCCGTTATGAACTCTGGGTGAACAATCTCACCACGGGGGTCTCGAAGGTGATCTACCGGACGGACCTTTTGACGACGACCTACAAGTCGACGGAAGGACTGGGATCGGGTGTTTATCGCGCGTTTGCGCGAGCGGTGAATGCCAGCGGACAGCCGGGCAAATGGAGTACGGCGAAAGACTTCACCGTCTTTGCACCTCCGGTCATCCAGCAGCCGCTGGCAGGAAGTTCGTTTGACCGCACACCGACGTTCCAATGGACAGCGGTATCCGGAGCTACCTTGTACGACCTGTATGTCAGCAATAAGGCGACTGGTGCTGTGGTCCTGCGGAACCAGGCGGTTACCGGCACGACACTGACGGCCACAGCGGACATGCCATTTGGCGACTACGACGTGTGGGTACGGGCGCTGGGTGGCAAGTTCATCAGTACATGGTCTGCGGTGCGGTCATTCTCAATTGGGATGCCGCCGGTGATTCTGTCTCCGATCGCAGGCAGTGCGACTGGTGGCAGTCCGACCTTCAGCTGGACAGCGGTCACCGGGGCTGAGCGTTACGAATTGTGGGTTGAAACAATTTCCACTCGGACTCGGGTGATCTATGAAAAGAATCTGACGAACACGTCCTTCACACCGTCGAGTGCTCTGGCAGCTGGCGGCTATCGCGTGTGGCTGCGTGCTGTGAGTGTGATGGGAGTTTACACCAGCTGGAGTAAAGCGGTGGACTTCGTCGTTGCAGCAGTGGACGTCCGGGAACGCCAGCCTGAGCCGGGTCTGCAGTTGACGGTACTTTCGAATCTGCTGGAGACCACAGGGGCGGCGGCGGCTGTCAGTAAGAGAGCGGCCGACCGTCGTGAATCGGCGGCTGTGGTGGCCGAGTATGTCGCGGAAGTGGTGACACCGGCGAAGGCTGTTGCTGAAGCGGTTCAGGTGGAAGTCCGGGGCATTGACGCGGTCATGGAGAGCTGGACTGAGGCGGAGTGGTGGCTCACGAAGCCGGCGGCTCCGACGTCATTGCAGATCGCGGCAGTGGATCGCAAAAGTGTGAAAATCTGAGCGGATCAGACGGTCACTGAACAGGTGAATTTCCGGGACTCCTGGCGACTGCGTCAGGAGTCCCTTTTTTTTGTGGGGTTGGCGTTCGGGGGGAGAGCTGAATTGCATTGGACCTATGCAGAAGATCTTTCCGGGGAGCGAGTGCAGATTGAGGACTCGGAAGCGCACCACATGCTGCATGTGCTGCGAATGAAGGCGGGAGCGGCGGTCACTTTGTTTGACGGTCGTGGCAGTGTTGTGGACGCGGTTGTGGAAGGGGTCACAAAACGTGACGTGACGTGTCGAGTGCTGGGGCGGGTCAATGTTCCGGCGCCGGGATCCGGTGGTGTGACGGTTGCGGTTTCTCCGCCGAAGGGAGACCGACTGCGGTGGATGGTGGAAAAACTGACGGAGATGGGGATTAGCCGCCTGATCCTGTTACAGACGGAGCGAACGGTTGTCACGCCCGGTGAAACTCGGCTGGAGAAACTGCGATCCTCTGTGATAGCGGCGTGCAAGCAATCGAAGCGACCGTGGCTGATGGAGCTTGGATCGCTGACGGGGCTGTCGGAGGTTCTGTCGTGGTCTCAGGACGCGCAGTTGTCAGTTTATCTTGCTCATCCGGGGGCAGGTGTTCGTGCGGGACTGTGGCACCCGAGTGGGCCGTCGGGAAGGCTCCTGCTGGTCGGGCCGGAAGGCGGGTTCAGCGAATCGGAAGTTGCCGGGATCAGGCCCTATGAAGTTGCGAGACTGGTCTGGCCGGGCACGATTCTGCGGACGGAAACGGCGGCGATCGTGTTTTCCGGATTGTTACAGGCTGGGGGCATGAATCGGGATATATCGAACCCGGAAGATTGACGCCGGTTGGGTCGGTCTGTCTGCAAAACGGGTTCAGTACGGTGGGGTCCTTGAAACTCGACGGAGGTTCTGTCATCCTTAGGGACGGAGTCCGGCGACATGCGGCACAGGAACGCGGACAGATTGCAGGGCCTGAAGGACACAGCGTCCGATGTCGGACTCACCCCGAAAACTTGTTGATGCGCGAGTGCTGGTGGAGACACCGGAGGGGGTTGATTTTCAGTTCAGGCTGGCGGGGCCCGGGCTTCGAGCGCATGCGTGGCTGATTGATGTATTGATTCGCTGCGGGGTGATTGCAGCCTTCGGGCTGCTGGGACTGTGGATTGGCTGGTTAGGCGGCGAGAATGGCTTGGGAGCTATGGCCGGGCTGGCGACGATTGTCCTGTTTCTGGTCAGTTGGTTTTACGGGACGGTGTTTGAGTGTTTGATGAGTGGCCAGACGCCGGGGAAGAGGTTGCTGGGTCTGCGTGTGGTGCGGACGAATGGGACGCCGGTGGATGTTGTGAGTTCCGCGGGGCGAAATTTTCTGCGGACTGCCGATCTACTGCCATTTGGATATACGGTCGGGTTGGTCTCCATGCTGATGACGCGTCGTCTTCAGCGTCTGGGAGATTTGTTTTTTGACACGATGGTGATTGATGAGAGGCGCAGGAACCTGCCTGTGAGGGAACAGCAGGCGGCGGGGGTGGAGGTCCTGTTGCGATCAGAATGTTCGGGTGTATTTCGAGTTCCGGAACGCACGCTGGGCGTGATTGAGCGACTGTTCGAGAAGGACCGGGAGATACCGGAAGCGCGGCGTGAAGAGCTGGCTCGTCCGTTGAGTGAGGTTCTGCAGCGGCAACTGGGTTGGAAATCGCCGGGGCCTGATCCGAAGAATCCGCACACATTTTTTCAGGGGCAGAGTTGTCGGCACACAAATTTCCTGCGGCGGGTCCTGAAGACATTTGCGGAGGATGCCGGGGATGAAGTGGGAGCGGCGGGGCCGCGATTTTCCCTGCGGAGCGTGAATCGTGGATCGCAGACAGCGGGGGACGGTGGCAATGGTTCGGGCCTGCGGTCTCCCAAACAGGAGGTTCGTCCATGAACCGAGAGCGATTTATCAGATCGCGACTGGGCGACTGGCAGCGGTTTGAGGTGCTGCTGCAGACCCTGAAGTCGACTCGTCGAAGGTCATGGAAGGGCCGGGACGTCAGTGAGTTATCGCGGCTGTACCGTTCGATTTGTTATGACCTGTCGCTGGTGCAGTCTCGTGAATGGGGCGTGCGACTGGAGAGTTATCTGAACGACCTGGTTGCGCAGGGGCACAATTGTGTTTATCGGACAACACCGATCAGGCTGGCTGCGAGTCTGGAGTTTCTGGCGGTGGGGTTTCCGAGGTTGCTGCGGCGGCGTTGGCGTCCTTTTCTGCTTTCGACCGCCTTGTTTCTGATTCCGCTGCTGGTTTCGATTTTTGTGGGTTTGACGCGTCCGGACTTGTCTGCGCTGGTGTGTGGCGAGGAGGAGATTCGGGGGGCGATTGAGAGCTTCAGCAGACCGTTGTATGAGAATGCGGACATGAGATACGCGGGCCAGCGTAGTTTCATGTTTGGATTTTACGTGAACAACAACACGGGGATAGCGTTTCGTGCATTTGCCCTGGGGGCTCTGGCCGGGATAGGCACCTGTTATGTGCTGTTGTCGAACGGGATTTCGATCGGCATGGTGCAGGGGGCGATGCTGGCGGCGGGTGAGCCTGCATCGACGAACTTCAGCAGCTTCGTGATTACTCATGGATCATTTGAGTTGACGGCGATTGTGATTGCGGGGGCTGCCGGGTTTGTGCTGGCGCAGGGCCTGCTGATGCCTGGTGAGCGGACTCGTCTGGATTCACTGCGGTTTCATGGCCGTGAATCACTCCTGCTGGCGCTGGGTGCGGGGGCGATGCTGGTGCTGGCTGCCGTGATTGAGGGATATTTTTCACCGTTACCGATTGCTCCTTCCGTTAAATACGTGGTGGGGAGTATTTCGTGGGTGATGGTCGCGTGCTGGCTGGCACTGGCAGGCAGGGCGAGGGCCATCGAATGAAGGTGGAAAACTGTATTGTCCGGGTGGAGCGTCGGAGCGCTGGGGAGTGTGTGGATCTGTCGTTTGTGTTTATGAGGGAGTTTTTTTCATCGATTCTGCAATTGTGGCTGGTGTGTGCTGTTCCGGCCTGTTTGTTGGTGTGGTGTCTCAGTTCGCTGACGACGGACATGTTGTTACCTTCGGTGCTGATTTTTCTGGTGTTCAGTTCGATTTTCAGTTCATTACTGACGGTCTGCCTGGGGCCTCAGGTCTTTGCGATTCCGATTTCGCTTCGGGAAGCATTTCGGGGTTGGTTCAGGCGTTTTCCGGCGTGGCTTGCGGCGGTGGTTGTGGCGTGGTTGTTTCAGTGTCTGGCTGGTTTTTGTCTGGTCCTTCCAGCGGTGCTGGTGACGGCTTTTGTTGGGCACCTGCCGGAATTATTGTTTCTGGAGAAGACATCGCTGAGGAATCTGAAGGCGCGGCTCACGTGGCTTTCCGGCCATGGTGGTTACCGGAGAAACCTGGGTAGTGTTATGGAGTTGCTGGGGTACTGGGCTTCTTTGTCATCGGGTATTTTTGTGATTCTGGATCTGCTGAGCGGGACTCTGCTGAACAGGCCTGTATTTCTGGGGCGGATCTTTGCGGACGGTGCTTCGCGGGGGGATTTTCTGGTTCAGTTGCTGCTGGACGATCCGTTGTTTCTGACGGGCCTGCAATTGGCGGTGTGGATACCTTATCCGTTGATTCGGGTGGCCTGGTTTTTCTGTTATCTGGATCAGCGAATTCGCAGTGAGTGCTGGGACCTGCAGGTGATGTTGCGCAGTGAGGCGCATCGACTGGAGAAGTCGTCATGACGGACACTGAGCGAGGCGGTGCTGGACGATGGCAACGAGTGTGCCTGGGGGCGCGGTGGATTGCGCAACTGGCGATGGTGTTGATCAGTCTGACGTGTGTGACGGGTGGGACCGTGGCGGCGGGTGAGGGGATCACGGACGACGTGATCGACCGAGCGAGTCGTCGGGTGCTGGAATCCCCGGATTTTCGGTCGTTGCGTCGTCGGCTGCAGGAGTCACCGACTTCAGACTCAGCGAGTGACAAAGGCTTTGTGGCATCGGCACTGCGTTGGTTTGGGGAGCAATTGTCTTCACTTGGTCAGCGAATCGGGGACTTTTTTCAGTGGATGTTTGGTGATTTGTTTAAGCGGGATCCACGTGGAAAGCCGGATGCGGCGGATGCTGAGTCGTGGTGGAATTCTGTTTTGGAGCTGACGGCGGAGTTATTTCGCCTGATGGCATCACTTGGCAGTCAGACACTGGTGCTTTCGGTGTTGCTGGTGGTATTGGTGTTTGTGATCGTGGTCGTTGCGAAGGTGATCAGGCGAAGGGACAGACAGCAGGTATTCGCGATGGTGAAAGCGGGTGAACTGGCAGAGGATGTCAGTGAGATCACGGTGGCACCGGGCGAGCTATCGCCGGCGGTTTATGAGTCGCGTGCATTGAGGCTGGCGGCGGGTGGGGATTACCGGGCGGCGATTCGCGAGTTGCTGCTGGGGAGTATGAGTTGGCTGGAGCGTTCGGCCCTGATTCGGTTTCGGCGCGGCCTGACGAACCGGGACTATTACCGCAGCATCTGGCGGCGGCCGGAGAAGCGTCAGGCGTGGATCGCGACAGCGTCGCAGTTTGAGCTTGTGTATTTCGGGCGTCGTCAACCGACGCAGGAAATGTTTGAAACCTGTCTGATCGAGTTTCAGGGAGCCTTCCGTGAAGAAGAATCGCCGACTGTCTCGGTCTGACGTGACATGGATCACCGTGGCCGTCCTGCTGGTGCTGCTGCAGTTCTGGTGGATCCCTGGAGACAACGGGTCTGTAACGGATTCTTATTGTAATGCGGTGGATGGAAAGCTGGGAGTCTATCGGGTTTTGTCGGCGTTGTTTCCGGACGTGCGACGCGAGACGGGCAGTTTGATTCCGCAGCAGCGATGTGTGTTGCTGCTTGCGGGGCCGGATCGTTATCCATCGGAAGCGGAACAGTTGGCGTTGTCGCGTTTTGTCAATGACGGGGGGTGTTTGATTTTTGCCCCCGGCTATGACAGCCCGGAGACTTCGTTGACTCCGCTGCAGATTTCCACATCTGCGCGGCCTGATGCGGCGCTGAATTCGTCGGTGACGTCTGCGATTGCGGCGAGTCCTGTGGCGGGGCCTGGTCCGGCAGCGGGGCCGGGGAGTTCTGAAAACGAGGATGTTCCGTCGGGTGGCAGCGGTGACGGGCCCGTGGACGAAGCCGGGGCAGTGAAGGCATCAGAGACATCGCCGGTTGCCGAGGGCCAGGTGGATTCGGGGACAACAGAATCGACGACGTCCGGGGGCTCCGGGTCTGCCGGGAACGTCGGGACTGCAGTCAATCTTCCTGGAGAATTGAAACGTTCAATGCTGTTGACGGCTCAAAGTTCATTGATTGAGGGATCGGTCAGCTTTTACTCGCGTGCCATCGTGAACACAGAGGGGGAGGATTGGGAGACGCTGGTGACTGATGGGACTGGAGGGGTGCAGGTGGCTGTACGTCGTCACGGGCGTGGCAGTATCGTGGTGAGTGCCAGTCCGGATGTGTTTTCGAACCGCAGTTTGCTGCAGCCATTGAACGGTCGTCTGGTAGTCAGGCTGGTGGAGCGAGGGATGCGGGCGGAGGGTTCTGCGACGGGAGCCTTGACTGGTGGGATGCCAGTGGTGATCAGTGAGTATCTGAACGCCAGCGACTCCTATCGGAGTGTGGGTGCGTTACTCAGCCCGGCGTTGCGACCGGCGACTCTGCAGATCCTGCTGGTGGCTGTACTTGGAGTCTGGCTGGCATTTTATCGTTTCGGACCGGCGCGTAACCGCATAACGGATCAGCGTCGGACCTTATCGGAGAGTGCTGAGGCTGTGGGAAATCTGCAGTACCAGTTGAATGATGGTGGGACGGTCGTTCGCGGGTATCTTGAGTATGTCAGTAATCAGCTGCGTCGTCGGCATGGAAGTCTTGTTCGGCTGGACGATACGGATGGGTTAGTGGCGAGAACGGGGATGTCTGCGGACGAGATTCAGCGGGAGCTGGCGGACATCCGGACGTTGGCATATGCGGAGCGTGTTGCGCCTGTATCAGCGGCGCGTGCGGTTCGCTGGCTGTGCCGTCTGCAGCAGCGACTGAGTGGAATTCGGGGCCGGGACGCAGAGCCTGTCGCGGGCAGATCGGAAGCTAAGTAGCCTCAGGATGTCGGTGCAGGTTGATGTGGGTGGGGCATATTTTCAGGAAGCAGGAACAGGAAAGACCAATGCAGCTGAGTGAAGTGAAATCCTTGTTTGAAGCAGTGCAGGCCCAGATTTCGCGAGTGGTGATCGGTCAGCAGGAGTTGATTGAGGGCGTGATTGTGGCCTTGTTTTCTGAGGGCAGCGTTCTGATTGAGGGGCCGCCGGGATTGGGGAAAACGCTGTTGGTAAACGTTCTGGCTGGAACCGTGTCATGTGGTTTCCGGCGAGTTCAGTTCACACCGGACCTGATGCCATCGGATTTAACGGGGCACAGCATTTACGATATGAAGCAGCAGGTTTTCACGTTCAACGAGGGCCCGGTATTCACGAACCTGCTGCTGACGGATGAAATCAATCGAGCGCCCCCGAAGACTCAGTCTGCCCTGCTGGAAGTGATGCAGGAGCATCAGGTGAGTGTGGATGGGAAGACGCACCACCTGCCTCGTCCATTTCTGGTCATAGCGACTCAGAATCCGATTGAGCATGAGGGGACGTATCCGTTGCCGGAGGCGCAGGTGGATCGATTCATGTTCAAGTTGCTGGTGGATTACCCGGCGCCGGCGGATGAGGCGGACATACTGGGGCATTACGCAGCGGGGCGGGATCCACGTAGTTCGTCGGACTTTCAACTGCAGCCGATTGTGGAAGCGGAGACGGTCCTGTTGATTCAGCAGACTGTGAAATCGGTGATTGTGGAGCCGGAGCTGTTGCAGTACATCGTCAGCATTCTGGGGGCATGTCGTTCGTGGGGCACAGTGACGATTGGTCCCAGTCCGCGAGCTGGAGTCAACATGTTGATTGCGTCGCGGACGCTGGCGGCCTGTCGGGGCCGGGACTTTGTGACGCCGGATGACATCAAGGAGCTGGCCCCCTGGATTCTCCGGCACCGGATTCGACTGCGTCCGGAGGCTGAGTTGGAAGGTGTGACACCGGACGAGACGATACGTGCCATTCTGGAGAGCGTGGAGGCGCCGAAACGATGATTCCATCACGGCGACTGGTCATGCTTGCTGCACTGCTGACTGTGCCATTGCTGCTGTCATCGGTGAACCGGACGATTGCAGACATCGGTTTGTTGCTGAATGTGGTGCTGGCTGCGGTGGCAATGCTGGACTTGCTGATCAGTCCGGGACCTGAAGGGGTGGAACTGCGGCGAGTGATATCGGAAGTGCTGAGTGTCGCGGCGAGTAATCCGGCGACGATGCAGGTACGGAATCGATCGTCCTTTCCCTTAGCACTGACAATTCATGACGATGCGGGACCGTACTGTGTGGTTGGTGGGCTGCCACAGACGCTGCGGCTGGGGGCTGGCGAGGAATCAGAGGTGCATTACACGGTGACGCCATCGCGTCGCGGGGCTTCAGAAATGCCCGAGGTTCACCTGCGGTTTCCGACGAGGCTGGGATTGTGGACACGACAGCAGGTGCGGCCTCTGAAGACGCCTCTGAGAATTTACCCGGACGTCCGAGCTGTTTACCGCTATGAGTTGCTGGCTCGTCGGAACAGACTGGGTGAGATGGGAGTGCGGATCATGCGGATGCCCGGGCAGGGGCGTGAGTTTGAGCGTCTGCGGGAGTATCGGCATGGGGACGAGATTCGCAGGGTGGACTGGAAAGCGACGTCGCGGCACCGGCAGTTGATTAGTCGCGAGTTCAATGTGGAGCGGAATCAGAGTCTGGTGATTATGGTGGATTGCGGACGGTTCATGCGGAACGAAGCGGGGGGCGTGAGTTTTCTGGACCTGGCATTGAACTCAGCGATCATGCTCAGCCACATCGCGCTGGGCCAGGGCGACAACGTATCGATGCTGGCATTTTCAGAGAAGATTGAACGGTATGTCCGGCCGGTGCGAGGAAAGCCGGGGATTCAGCAGATCCTGCGGTCGGCTTATGACCTGCAGGCATCGACGGCGGTGTCGGACTACAGTCTGGCGTTTGAATATCTGACGCGAGTGCAGCGGAAGCGGGCGCTGGTGGTTTTGATTACGTTCGTGACGGACGAGCTGCAGTTGCGGGTGATTGGCGAGAGTCTGCGACTGCGAAGTCTGCCTTATTTGCCGTTGTGTGTGCTGCTTCAGGATTCGGGACTGCGTTTGATGGCTGACGAGATTCCGGAATCGGATTTGGGGGCCTATCGCACGGCGGCGGCGGCGGAGATACTGTCGGGGCAGGCTCGAGAAGCGGCGTTGTTGCGGGAATCGGGAGTGCTTTTGATTGACACGCCACCGGAGTTGCTGACCGAACGACTGATCAACGGATATCTGGGTGCCAAATCGCGGAATCTGATGTGATGGGGGGAACTGTGGACTGACGGAACCGTCGTGGGTGGTGGGAATCGAGCGTTGCATTTTTTCGGCAGTTGCCGCGAACTTTTGGGGCAAGAGCAGCGAGCGGAGTCCATTAAAATCGCGGGGTTTTCATTTTCGGGAATTCCGGATCCATGAAAATCTCCGGATTTCTTACGCACACCCGTGTTCCACTCGAATCGCCCCGCTTTTTGCATTATATCTTGTGTCCACGCACGCGGAGTGGCAGATGGATCACTTCGGGCGAAAAGCATAGATGTTGTCTGGAAAGTGAAAAGTCATGGGCAAGCCAACGGGCTTCAAGGAATACGCGCGGCAGGTACCGGCGGATCGGGAACCATTACTGCGAGTGATGGACTGGAAGGAATTCCACGAGCACATGTCGGAAACGGATCTGAAGATCCAGGGTGCTCGTTGCATGGACTGTGGGGTTCCGTTCTGTCATACGGGCGATTTGATGGCCAACATGGCGTCAGGCTGTCCGATCAACAATCTGATTCCGGAATGGAACGATCTGGTTTATCAGGGTCGTTGGCGTGATGCGCTGGATCGCCTGCACAAGACCAACAATTTCCCGGAGTTCACTGGGCGAGTGTGTCCGGCGCCGTGTGAGGGGTCCTGTTGTGTGGGAGTGAACGACCCACCGGTGACAATCAAGAACATTGAATGTTCGATCATTGATCATGCCTTTGAAATGGGGTGGGTTGTTCCAGAGCCGCCGCAGGTGCGGACGGGAAAAAAGGTGGCGGTGATTGGTTCCGGACTTGCGGGGCTGGCTGCGGCAGCGCAGTTGAACAAGGCTGGCCACTGGGTCACGGTCTACGAGCGTGACGATCGGGTTGGTGGTTTGCTGATGTACGGCATTCCGAACATGAAACTGGACAAGCGTGAGGTTGTTGACCGACGCATTCGGATCATGGAGCAGGAGGGGATTACGTTCTTCACCGGGATGACCGTGGGTCGGGATGTTCCGGGCAGTCAGTTGCTGGAGGACTTTGATGCGGTGGTGATAGCGACGGGTGCGACGCGGCCGCGAGATTTGCCGATTCCTGGTCGTCAGTTGAAGGGTGTTCATTTCGCGATGGACTTTCTGCGGCAGAACACGCGAAGTCTGCTGGACAGTGGGCTTGGCGATGGCCAGTACATCAGTGCGAAGGACAAGCATGTCGTCGTGATTGGTGGTGGTGACACGGGGAACGACTGCATCGGCACATCTGTGCGTCATGGATGTCGATCACTGGTGAACTTTGAGATTGTTGAAAAGCCACCGCTGCATCGAGCACCGAACAATCCGTGGCCCCAGTGGCCTCGGGTTTACCGTGTTGACTACGGTCATGAAGAGGCGGCTGCGAAATTTGGCGAGGATCCGCGACAGTTTGCCGTGCAGACGGTTGATTTTGTGGACGACGGTCATGGTAATGTGAAAGCGATCAGGACCATCGAAGTCGACTGGCAGACGATGACGGAAGGCGGGCCTCCGTTTGTACCGATCCCGGGCACAGAAAAAGAGTACCCTGCTGACCTCGTCTTTTTGGCGCTTGGCTTCCTCGGTCCGGAGCATTCTGTTGCTGAGCAGCTGGGTGTTCGACTGAAAGAGGGACGTGGCGGGATGAGCTGGCTGGAAGGTGAGCACGAAAAGTTCACGACCAGCAATCCTCGCGTTTTTGTGGCGGGTGACTGTCGTCGTGGTCAGAGCCTTGTGGTCTGGGCCATCAATGAGGGCCGTGGAGCCGCTCGTGAAGTGGATCGATTCCTGATGGGGACGACTGATCTTACATAGCCAGTTCGTTTGTCCGGTTGACAGATTTCACAGACCGGAGCTCGTGTTTGCGAGTTCCGGTTTTTTTACGTCTGGTGATTTCGGGCGATTGGCGGAGATTGTATTCTGGCACTGCTGTTCCGGCATGCGGGAGCATTTCTGCAGAACGCTGGCTGGTCCTACAGTTTGAATTGCCGCGCGGCCACGACTCACTCCGATTGGGATGATCTGCATGCATCGTATTCTGCCGGTATTATTCCTGCTGATCAGTTTTTGTAACGGCCTGGTTTGGGCAGCCAGTCCGCAGCGCAACATCGTCTTCATTCTGATTGACGATCTGGGCTGGTCGGATGCTGGCTGTTACGGCAGCACGTTCCACGAGACGCCTCACATTGATGAGCTGGCAGCGCGCGGTGTGAGATTTACGCAGGCGTATGCTGCATGTCCGGTGTGTTCGCCGACGCGGGCCAGCATTTTGACGGGCAGGCATCCGGTGCGATTGCAGATAACGGACTGGATTCCGGGGAACACGGTTCCGGCGGACGCGCGTCATCGGTTTCTGCAGATCGAAGATCGGAACGAGTTGCCGCTGGAGGAAATCACACTGGCGGAGGCACTGCGGGGTGTTGGTTACCAGACGTTTTTTGCCGGGAAGTGGCACCTTGGTGGGGCGGGGTATTTGCCGACCGACCAGGGCTTTGAGATCAACCTTGGCGGCGCGGACTATGGGCAGCCGCCGGGTGGATATTACGCGCCCTGGAAGAATCCGTATCTGAAAGAGATCCGGGACGGGGAATATCTCACGGAGAGGCTGACGGAGGAGTCCATTTCGTTTTTGAAGAATCGGGATCCGGAGCGACCATTTCTGCTGTACCTGAGTCATTACGACGTGCATACGCCGCTGCACGAAGCTCCGGGGCATTTCAGCAGGTTTCAGAAGAAGCGGCAGCAATTGGGACCAGCTCCTGCGGCGATTGCGGAGCGGCGGGGACTTTCCTCGGGACGGCAGGAGAATGCTCGGTATGCATCCATGCTGGCGGCGGTGGATGACAGTGTGGGCAGGATTATGAGCGAGTTGAAATCACTGGGTCTGCTGGAAACCACGACGGTCATCTTCACCTCGGACAATGGCGGGCTCTGCACGCTGAAATCGCCGGGGCCGACCAGTAATCTGCCATTACGATCGGGGAAAGGCTGGTTGTATGAAGGCGGAATCCGTGTTCCGCTGCTGATGGTGTCTCCTGAAGTGACGCAGTCGGGGAGTGTGGTGGAGGCGCCGGTTCTGAGTACGGATTTTTTCCCGACGATCCTGGACCTGATTTCGCAGCCGACGGCGGTGTCTGGGATTGCGGATGGCCAGAGTTTTGCGGGGGCATTGCTGGGACAGGCCATCAGCCAGACTCGGCCGCTTGTATGGCACTACCCGCACTACCATGGATCTGAATGGACGCCGGGAGCGGCTCTGAGAGAAGGCGACTGGAAGCTGATTGAGTTTTACGAGTTTGGAGATGCTGAGCTGTATGAGCTGGGGAGTGACCCGGGTGAGCGGCAAAATCTTGCTGCGGAGATGCCGGAAAAGCTGGCGGAATTACGGGGGAAACTGCGGGCCTGGCAGACGGAAATGGGGGCGATGATGCCGCAGCCAAACGGGAACTGGCGGGGTGGCGGACTGGAGGAGAAGTCGGAATCGCTACAGTAGACTCGCGTGTGACACTGGAGCGAGCCTGCACGATGCTCGTCATGCCGCCACTGGAATTGGGGAAGATTTTTGTGGGCAGGGACGAGGTACAAGGATGGGGGGGAAATCCGGATCTTCGTCGTTCCCGGAAGTCCCGTTCAATTACGGAAGAAATCTGCGGTGCAGCAAATTGATTCCGGATCGTGAAAACGGTAAGACATGTGGATTGGCGTCTGCGTGAATTTGTGTTGGTATCGGCAGCGATGCCGTACTGCGACGCCAGTGCTCAGCCGTAACGGCCCTGTGCAATCGACTTTTTTCTGTTCAGTGAATTCAGGTTATGTCAATTAACGAAATCAAGACTGTCACGGCAACCGCGATTCCACTCCTTCTGGACGACATCGACACGGATCGAATCATTCCGGCCAGGTTTCTTCGATGTGTCACGTTTGAGGGGCTTGGGGCGCACGCGTTTGAAGATGACCGATTGCAGGATCCGGGTCATCCGTTTGAGCAGTCTCGTTTTCAGGGGGCTGGCATTCTTGTGGCTGGCCGTAATTTTGGTTGCGGTTCGTCCCGTGAACATGCACCGCAGTCACTGATGCGGTGGGGGATCCGGGCCATTATTGCAGAGTCTTTTGCCGAGATTTTCTTCGGCAACTGCAACTCGCTGGGGATTCCCGCGGTCCGGGCAACTCGTGCGGACCTCGAGGCTCTTGCTGCGGCGATTGAGCAGAATCCGGTCGTGCAGGTGACTCTGGATCTGGAGCAGCTGACTGTGAAGGCGGGGGCATTAACATTTTCTGTTTCGATGCCGGAGAGTGCTCGCGATGCACTTGTTTCCGGTCAGTGGGATTACCTCGGGCGGCTGCTGAGTGCAGAGGGCCAGGTGACGCAACACGCGGCTTCGATTCCGTACCTGACAGGATTCCGCAGTTAGGCGCGGGCTGACAAACGAGGATTGCCGGGTGGTGGTGACAGGGGCTGAAGATTCTGGCCACCGTGGGGACTCGGCAGGGCTTGATCTTCGATCGCATGGTGAGAGGTTTTGCTTTCTGTGGGGGCGGTGGTTTGTGCTGCGCGCAGGGTCTCGTCTGGTGAAGCTGGCGGCGAGGACGGCGGGAGATTCTGGCCCGTGGTGTCAGGCGTGGCTGACGGTCGGTCGGTTACAGGCGCCTGGTGTCGCAATCGCCGTTGAGGGGGGCGGAACGCGGGCCAGCTGGGGCTGTGCGTG
Source organism: uncultured Planctomycetaceae bacterium (assembly GCA_903924405.1). Classification (GTDB taxonomy): domain Bacteria; phylum Planctomycetota; class Planctomycetia; order Planctomycetales; family Planctomycetaceae; genus SXXK01. The sequence continues at coordinate 25,846 of CAIYBH010000414.1, forward strand.
AGTGATTTGGTCCGTGGAGATGTGGAAAACGCCTGCGGCCACCCGGATCGGGTTGAGTTTCGGGTGAAACAGAAGCTGTGCGAACGCTTCTTCAGCGCTACAATGAGAGTGAATGAATTGCGGTCGCATCGGACATAGTTCGTTGCTGTTGCTGAGTCGAGTGTGTTATCCGCACGTGGGTTCATGCGGGTCAGGACCTGACTTCCCGGGACATCGCCGCGATTGTTTCGATCTCGCTGTTGAATACCGAACTGGCTGGGAAACTACAGATGTTCAGTGGGACAGAAGAGCGGGATGAGCGTCTGGCGGTGGTCTTTGATCAGTTGATTCAGGACTCCCGCAATCAACCACCGGAGCAGAAGCTGGAAGAGGCGATTCGCCAGCATCCGGACCTTGAGGGTGATCTGCGGGAATTGTTTGCGACAGCGCGGATGGCAGACGATCTGGCACTGCTGGAATCGGTGGTTCCGGACCGGACAGCGAGGGGTTCTGGTGAAGCGGCGCCAACGGGTTCTGCGATAGGCACTCTTGTGGGTGAATACCGCATTGAGGAGGAGCTTGGTCGCGGGGGCATGGGCGTTGTGTACCGGGCGTGGCAGAGCAGTCTGCAGCGCGTGGTCGCGTTGAAGATGATTCCGAATGCGGCGTTTGCTTCATCGCAGGATCTGGCTCGCCTTCGGGCTGAGGCCCTTGCGGCCGCTCGACTGCGGCATCCGAACATTGTACCGGTGTACGAGGTGGGAGAGCTGGATGGACAGCCGTGGTTCAGCATGCAGTACATCAAGGGGACCACGCTGTCTCAGCGATTGATGTCCGGCCCGATGCTGCCAGCGGCGGCCGTGCGCATGATGATTCCGGTTGTGGAGGCGATTGGTGCGGCGCATCGGGCAGGAGTACTGCATCGGGATTTGAAACCCGGGAACATTCTGATTTCTGACGACGACGTTCCCTTCGTGACAGATTTTGGTCTGGCGAAACGTGTACCTGTGGACGGTCAGATGGGTGGGCTCACGGGGGAACTGCATGGGCTGACGCAGAGTGGTGCGATCCTGGGGACTCCGGCGTGGATGTCTCCTGAGCAGGCTGCGGGGCAGTCGGAATCGATTGACGTGGCGACGGACATTTACAGTCTGGGAGCCATACTGTTTGCGACACTGACGGGTCGACCACCCTTCCAGGCGGCCTCGCCGCTGGACACGGTGTTGATGGTGCTTGAGCAGGATCCTCCGGAGATTCGGGTCATCAACCGTGCCGTGGATTCGGATCTTGAGATGATTGTCATGAAGTGTCTGCAGAAGCCGCAGGACTTGCGGTATCCATCGACGACGGCGCTGGCTGCGGACCTGAAAGCGTGGTTGAACAACGAGCCTGTCAGTGCGCGCTCATCGACAGTGGCTCAGGTCATGACGCGTCTGTTTAGGGAATCTCATCACGCCGCCATTCTGCAGAACTGGGGATTGCTGTGGATGTGGCACAGTCTGGTGGTGTTGTTGTTGTGTCTGCTGACGAATGCCATGCAGTTATCCGGCGTGGATGAGCGGTGGCCCTTTGTCAGTCTCTGGGTGATCGGGCTGGGGCTTTGGGCCTCAATTTTCTGGAATCTGCGACATCGAGCGGGACCGATCACGGCGGTTGAGCGACAGATTGCGCACATCTGGGCCGGGAGTATGATTGCGTCTTCGATGTTGTTTGCCGTGGAATCCATCATGGGGCGACCGGTGCTTGAGTTTTCGCCATGCCTTGGTGTGATTACGGGGATGGTTTTTCTGGCGAAGGCCGGAATTCTGTCGGGGCGATTCTACATTGAGGCGGCGATGTTGTTCTGCACGGCTCTTGTGATGGCGGCGCTGGCATCGGCGGACATACCGGACTTCAGCGTGACGATTTTTGGAATCGTTTCGGCGCTGACATTTTTCCTGCCGGGCCTGAAGTATTATCGCCAGCAGCAACGAGCGAAGCGTTGACCTGACCGGGTTGAGTTGGGCTGCGACTGCGTGGCCGGGGTTGAGACAGGGTGTGGCATTGTTGTTCGCGTTCTGTATGTGGAAGTTCGGTCGGGACGACAGAGTGTCTCGGAAAGTGGCCTGTGGCGGGTGCGACCGGAATCAGGTAGACTACGCAGAGAATGGTTGAAACGCGGGCCCTGAGTGACGGCAGTGCGGGCCGGGAAGATCGACTTTGGTGGACCTTGAGTGGGAGGTTTCCGGCGCATGGCGGAACGGGTTGTGCTGGCGATGAGTGGGGGAGTGGACAGTTCGGCCGCAGCGGTTCTGTTGCATCAGCAGGGCTACGAGGTGGTGGGGTTGTTCATGCGATCCGGCGAAAGCGAGTCGGCCTGTGCGATCCCGACCACGGGCTTACTGCCGGTGGTTTCGGGGGCTGGAAATCGTCAGGGTTGTTGCAGTTCGGAAGATGCTGCGGACGCGAGGCGTGTTGCGGACCGGCTGGGCATTGCCTTCCATTCGCTGAATTTCCAGGAAGAGTTTCGGCGAATTAAGGACTACTTTGCGGATGAGTACCTTGCCGGGCGAACACCGAATCCCTGTGTTCAGTGCAACACGTGGCTGAAATTCGGCAAGCTCTGGGAGTTTGCGCAGCAGGTGGATGCTGGTTTTATTGCTACGGGCCACTACGCTCGCATACAGCATCACGCAGACACGGACGACTGGGGGCTGCATTGCGGCAGTGACAGCAACAAGGATCAGTCGTATGTGCTGTTTGGAATCAACCGCGAGTTGCTTCCGAACATTCTGTTGCCGATTGGGACCTGGGAAAAGCCGGATATTCGGGAGCTGGCGCGGGATGCGGGACTGCGAGTTGCGGGCAAGAAGGACAGCTATGAGATTTGTTTTGTGCCTGATCAGGACTACGCCGGGTTTCTGAAGCGATATCGGAACCACGAGAGCACCGCTGGAGAATTTGTGGACATGAATGGAGCGGTTCTGGGGCAGCACGAGGGGTACGAGCACTTTACGATTGGGCAGCGCAAGGGGCTGGGGCTGGCCTTTGGGGAGCCGCGGTTTGTGGTGCACATCGACCCGCAGTCGCGACGCGTTGTCCTTGGGCATCGTGAGGATCTGGCTGTTGCGGGGATACTGGTGGATCAGGTGAACTGGCTGTCTCCGAAGCCAGAGGGCGAGTTGAGTTGTCTGGTGAAGGTGCGTTATCGCACGCAATCGGAACCGTGTCGGATTGTGGTCAACGCGGATGATTCGGTCACGGTGATTCCGGAGACACCGATCCTTGGGGTGGCTCCGGGTCAGGCAGCGGTGTTTTATCAGGACGATCGCGTTCTGGGTGGGGGCTGGATTCAGCGTCGGGCGTGAATGCGTGCGGTGATCAGTTGGTGCCAGATCAGGAGTCGGTGATCCTGTTTTCCGGCAGAGGTGAAACCCCGCGGCCAAGTCGCTAGAATCTGCGGGATTGCGGTTGCTCGCAGTCGAAATTGAGTTCATTTTGTTCCGGTGCGAGTGCTGCGGAGTGCTGTTGCCGCAGGATGTGCAGCGGATTTCGAGTGTTATTTCTGCGGGTCCGCTGACGGGCCTCTTTTTTGTTCGAGTACAACTGAATGTCTGTAATTACTGCTGCGGATACGGGTGCCCTGACGTGGAATGGCATGGCGGAACTGGTGCTTCAGGGCGGGGTTTTATCCCGTGAGGATGCCATTCGCATTCTGGAAGCTCCGGACGAGGAGTTGTTAGCGATTCTGGACGCTGCCTATCGTGTTCGGCGCGAGTATTTCGGGCAGACGGTTCAGTTGTACTACCTGAAGAATGCGAAGAGCGGGTTGTGTCCGGAAGACTGCAACTACTGTTCTCAATCAAAGATTTCGGACGCACCGATTGAACGTTATGCCATGTTGAGTGCAGAGCGTTTGATGGACGGGGCGCGGAAGGCGGCTGAGAGTAACGCGCGGACTTACTGCATTGTGGCCAGCGGGCGTGGTCCGACGAACAGGGAAGTGGACCATGTCGCGGGGGTCGTGCGTCAGATCAAGGAGCAGTATGGTCTGCATATCTGCTGCTGCCTGGGACTTCTTGAGCCGGAGCAGGCATTGAAATTGAAGGCTGCGGGTGTTGATCGGGTCAATCACAACCTGAACACCAGTGAGCGTTTTCATCCGGAAATCTGCACGACTCATACGTTTCGTGATCGTCTGCAGACGCTGAGTATTTGTCGCGATGCTGGTTTGGAGTTGTGTGCCGGCATGATTGTGGGAATGGGTGAGGTGAATGGCGACGTAGCGGATGTCGCACTGAAGCTGGCCGAGTTGAATGTGGAGTCGATTCCTATCAACTTTCTGCATGCCATTGATGGAACACCTCTGCAGTCGAAGCACGAATTGAATCCTCGATACTGTCTGAAGGTGTTGTCGATGTTTCGATTGACCAACCCGAAGGCTGAGTTGCGAATTGCCGGTGGGCGTGAGGTCAATCTGCGTTCGATGCAATCACTGGGGCTCTATCCGGCCAACTCCATGTTTGTCAGCGACTACCTGACAACTCCGGGACAAAAGGCGGAAGAGGATTTTCGCATGATTGCCGACCTTGGATTTCAGATCACCGCGGGTGATTACGATTCGGCCAAACTGCTGGAGCTCTGGAAGATTCCGCACGCAAAAGCCTGTGGTTCTGAAGCGGCAGGCCAGTGTGGTTGTGGTTGAGGTTGACTTGGTGCTGGTCGTCTGACGCAGTGTCCGATGGAGTGTTGATCCATCGGATACTTATGTGTCAGGTGGCAGCCTGTCCCTGCGTTGGTCATTCGTGGGCCATGCGATTGATGGCCTGAGATCGGTCGATTGCATGCAGATCCAGCCCATTAGTCTTCGCGCCGGTCCCTGCCCCGTCAGTTTCATCGGGTGCGGGGACATCTCGGGGGTGAATTTCAGCAACGACAGCCGGGGGATTCACTGCGGGGACGTTTTTGTGGCGGTCCGCGGGAGCCAGGTGGACGGTCATGCTTTTCTTGACCGCGCTGCTGCGGCTGGTGCGTCTGCGGTGGTTGTGGAAGAGCCTGTTGTTCACCTGAGCATACCCCAGTGTGTGGTGCGGGACGCGAGGCAGACGTGGGCATGGATTGGGATGCAGCGTCTGGGAAACCCGGCTGCGCACCTGCGAGTGTCGGGGGTTACGGGAACGAATGGAAAGACCACGGTTACGTGGCTGCTGAGGTCTATCCTGCGGCAAGCCGGGCTGCAGACCGGGATGATTGGGACGATCGAATACAGTGATGGCCTGCAGACGCATCCTGCGGGAATGACGACACCGGACCCCTTTGACATTGCGGCCCTGTTCGGACAGATGGTGGCGTTGAAGACCACTGATTGTGTGATGGAGATCAGTAGTCATGGCCTGGATCAGCGGCGATGTTCGGCATTGCAATTGTCTGCGGCCGCTTTGACCAACATCACACAGGATCACTTCGACTATCACGGTGACTTCGAGCAGTATTTGCGCAGCAAGGTGCGGATTGCCGACCTGCTGGCGTCCGGGGTGCCCTTGCTTGTGGGGATTGACGATGCGGGCGTTCGCAGTGCGCTGGTGCATTTGCAGCATGTTCCGCTTCGTACCTTTGGCCTGTCAGCGGACAGCGATCTTCGCATTCAGCAATTGCAGCCGGATGAGACGGGACAGAGGCTGGAAGTTTCTGTGGAGGGGCGGCGTATGGAACTTCGCACCTGCCTGATTGGCCGACACAACGCCTTGAATGTGCTTGCGGCAGCGGGCATGGCCCATAGTCTGGGAATTTCTCCGGATGTGATCCAGCGTGGTCTGGAGGGACTTGAGCATGTGCCGGGGCGTATGGAACACATTCATGGGGGTCAGTCCTTTCGGGTGGTGGTTGACTATGCGCACACTCCGGATGGACTGCAGCATGCGATTGAGACGCTGCGGGTGCTGACCACTGGCCGCGTGATTGTTGTCTTCGGGGCCGGGGGCGATCGGGACCGAAACAAGCGTCCGTTGATGGCTAAAGCGGCTCAGTCTGCTGACGTGGCCATTGTGACATCTGACAATCCACGATCGGAATCACCGCGGGAGATTCTGACGGAAATCTGCGGTGGGTTTCAGGCGGCATTCGACTATCGGCAGATTGTGGATCGCGAGCAGGCGATTCGTGCGGCGCTGTCGTCAGCGGAGCCCGGAGATTGCGTATTGATTGCCGGTCGCGGGCATGAATCTCTGCAGCTCATCGGGACTCGTCAGATTTCGTTTGATGATCGCAGGGTGACCAGGCGATTGCTGAAGGACCTGGGATACACCGCCTGAACCCCGCTGCGTCGGGCTGCGGCTGCGGATCACGGACCGGCTAAAATGCTGTAGAGGCGGAACGGGGGTCGGTGGTATTCTGTGTTTCTGAGTGTCTGAAACGTCGTGGTTGTACGAGTTGCCAATTCCGTTGGGGGGGGATTTCTGCCAGCGGACGCGTGTGAAATGTGCGGGACTGTGACGGAGTCAGACACGGTGCGAGTCAGGCAAGGGGCCAGCCTGCGGACTGGGGATGCAGCGGATGGTCAAATCGGGGCGGCGATTCGATCGCTCCCTGTCGAAACATACCAGCACGGATGCCGAAGTCATGTTTCCCTGTACGGTCGGTCAACTTCAGAAGATTCTCGGTGGGAGTGGTTCCATCGGGGAGGGAGCCCTGTTGAAAGTCACAGGGGTCTCCATCGATTCACGAACAGTGCGGCCGGGCGATGTTTTTTTTGCCATGTCCGGCCAGAAGACTCACGGAATGCAGTTTGCCGCGCAGGCGAAAGCGGCGGGAGCAGCCTGCATTGTGAGCAATGCTGCGTTGTCCGGGGATGTTGGCACGGAACCGGATCATGTGGGTGGCGGTTCTGCGGAAGGACACTGCCCTGTCCTTCTGGTATCGGAACCGATTGCGGCCCTTCAGGCACTGGCCCGCTGGAATCGGCGGCAATCCCGGGCGATGGTGATTGGGATCACTGGCAGCGTCGGCAAAACGACGACTCGGCAGATGCTGCATCACGTGCTGACATCGGAGTTGCGGGGGATTCAGAGCCCGAAAAATTTCAACAATGAGCTGGGGGTTCCCCTGTCCATGCTGGAGCTGGGGGCGGGAGATGAAGTTGCGGTTCTGGAAATGGGCGCGACTCGGCGGGGCGACATTCAGTTTCTGTGTGAACTGGCCAATCCCGGGATGGGGGTGGTGACACGTGTTGCGCCGTGTCATTTGCAGAGCTTTGGAGATCTGCAGGCGGTTCGGGACACGAAGCAGGAGTTGGTCAGCAGTATTCCGGCGCAGGGCATGGTGTTTCTGAATGGCGATGACGAGCTGGTGCGGACGATGTCGCAGTCGTCGTTGGCACCGGTAGTTTTCTTCGGGACCGGGGCAGACGTACCCCGTCGTTTTCAGCCTGAAGAGTGTTCGGCGGGGAGGTGTTCCTTCCGGCTGGGGCGAGATCGCTACTGGTTCGAGGGTGGGCGCCACCTGATGCACAGTGCCGCGGCTGCAGTGATGGTTGCGCGGTCACTGGGGCTGACGTCGCGTCAGATTTCCGCGGGGCTTGCAGCTTTTCGACCGGAAGCCGGACGGGGGGCTGTGGTCCTGCGTGAGCCGTGGACGGTCATTGATGAAACCTACAATTCGAGTCCTGCGAGCGTGCGAGCCTGTATCGAGGCGATGGTGGAC
>CAIYBH010000415.1 GCA_903924405.1 uncultured Planctomycetaceae bacterium
CGGCTGCGACTGACTTGCGAAGCAATGCCATGCAAAAGCCTCGGACGCCAGTCCGAGGAACGGTCCAACGGAGATGTCGGAGTTGCGAAGCAACAGCAGACGTGCCGCCAATCAGCGATCACAACAATTCGGATCGCCGCTTCGAGCATGTGCGTTCGCCCAACCAAAGCTCCAAACGTAGAGACAGGAATTCCGGGCAGGTCGAATCGTGTCGCCCCGTTGGGGCTTGAGGACCATTAACACACACCATTCCATGGGCTGACGCCCATGGCTACATCCTATCGCCGCTCCGCGGCTGAATCGCAAACCACGCGGCTTGTGGGAAGCCAAACTGGGGGCGGCCATTTGAGCCTAACTCCATCCCCATCGCGATGCTCGTACTCCTACTCGTACTCGTGCGGGGATCCAGATCTGGATCCCCGCAGCCTGCGTTTCTGAACGTCCTGGCGAACACTCCACCACCGCCAAAGGCGAGCGGTGCCGTGTCAGCCCACCGAGACGAAGACTTTGAAGTGAACATCAACAGGCACGGATGTCTCGGAGGGCTCACGCCCACCGCTCGCCGAAAAAACATTTCGGAGGGCTGGCATCGTCGGCTTGCCGGTGGACGGGAGAAGGCTGGATGTACGTTTCGGCGGAGCGAAACGCGACTTTCTTCTGTTTAAATACCGTTTCGCGATCCCGGGGCTCGGCATCGCAACCCTGGTCTGGCACAGTTTCAGTCCGGTTGATCTGCCCTCTGAGAGTTGCCCCCAATGACCATCTCACCACGTTGTGCGCGCATCCGACACGCGATCCACACGGAGTGCGCTCCGACAGTTCAGAACACACTCCGCGTGACTTGTCCGCCTAAACCTCTGCAACCGTCGGAATACGGAAGCCATCCCGGTTCGGATCTTTCAGCAGTGCATTGGCCTCAGCGGCGAATTCGCCCGTATGCTGCTCGGTTTCCGGGTCGAACGACAACCAGGGGCCGACCACGTATTCGGCCCCGTTTTCCGGAATCCCAACGCCGTTCTGCATCATTTCGTGCAACTTCAGGAAGTGCTCTGCCGCGTCCTTGTTGTCTCCGAAACTGCCCGCTTTGGCGTTGAAGGGTACTCGTTTGCCAAGTCGCCACGAGTTGTTCATCAGGTGGCCAAGCACACATCCGTAATGCGCGTCGTAGACATTGCCGTTGGCCAGTTCCGGGCGTCCTTCACGACAGGCCTGAATGAAGGCGGCCCAGTTTCCACCAGGAGTCACCCGACCGGGCTCCAGCTGCAGCTTTTCTCCCGTGGTACTTCCGGCCGGGTAGTACAGCCCTTTGACGATCCGACCACCGTCCTCAAAGTAGTATTCATTTTCAACCTGATAAGGATACCCTTCGAAGTTCACATTGCGGACATTGAAGAACACCTGCTGCCCGTTCGCGTATTCGGCAATCCCCATCATCGTGTTGGGCGTTTCGCCCTGATCATTCCATTTGAATCGCCCGCCAATCGCCATCGCTCGGACAGGATGCGTCAGTTCCCGGTCCAGCGCCCAGCGGGCGATGTCCAGCTGATGAGTCCCCTGGTTGTTCAGATCACCATTGCCGGTTTTCCAGAACCAGTGCCAGTTGTAGTGCACGAGGTTACCGTGAAACTGATCGATTACCGCCGGGCCGCGCCAGAGGTTCCAGTCAAGATTCGCAGGAGGCTCAGACACCGGTTTGAAACCGATGCTGTTGCGAGGTTTACAGCAGTAGCCATAGGAGATTTTCAACTTACCGAATTTCCCCGCCTGAATGGCTTCATGCAGCCCGGCAATCTCCGCGCTGCTGCGATTCTGGGTGCCGTGCTGAATCACGACACCGTATTTCTTCTGAGCCTCCACGCAGATGCGTCCCTCCCCCACATCATGGCTCATGGGCTTTTCCACGTACACATGCTTTCCCGCCTGAGCCGCCCAGATGGTCATCAGCGAATGCCAGTGGTTGGGTGTGGCGACGGAAATGGCATCCAGAGTCTTGTCTTCCAGTGCCTCGCGAACATCAGCGACACCTTTCGCGACAAACTTTTCTTTGAGCTTTCCCTGCATCGCGTTGATGGCGGACGCCAGAACCTTCTGATCCGGATCAATCATCCAGGCAATTTCGACATTCGGCTGATCCATCCAGCCACTCAGATGACTTTGCCCGCGCCCATTCAGACCCGCAACGGCGATCCGCACCCGGTCATTGGCCCCGCGAATCTTTCCCGACGCTCGGGTGCCCATCAGGATTAAGCCCGCTCCCGTTCCTGCCTTCAGAAACCCGCGACGATTGATTGCAGCCATTGTTGTGTCCCCCAACCTGCTCCTGCCTGATGTTCCCGGCCCGCCGCCAGCCCGTTGCCGCAGCGTTCAGCCACACTCGCACCCGACAACGGTCCGCACCAGTGTCGGACCGAAAGTCTCCACGGCGAATGCTATTTCTACAACCCAGAACCCCCGGAAACGGGGCGGAAGCCGACGAATCCACCCCGGACAGCCTCCCTCTGCCCTGAACCTCGCCGAGGCCCCTCAGGTCGACGACCACCGCCAATGTCAAGAAAATTCAGGCAGCGAATGCAGAATTCCAGAAACAGGGACCACGAAATCCGTTTCAAAAGGTCTCTCGTTTGCCCCGGATTCGGTCAGTTTAGCCAGGGGTTCAGATGTTCAGGTTCGGTGAATCTGGAAAATCCCACTCAGACCGGCCACGACCACCTGTTTTGCCTTCCGAATCTCGAGGATTTATTTGCCCTGGCAATGCTTTCTGCAGTATCCTGAGGAGTTCAGACTCTGCGCAGAACTCACAGGAGCATGCTGGTGAAAATTACGATGATTGGGACCGGGTACGTCGGTCTGGTAACAGGAACCTGCTTCGCCGAAAGTGGCAACGACGTCACCTGCCTGGACGTCGATACTTCCAAGGTGGCTCTGCTGAATCGTGGTGGGGTCCCGATTTATGAACCGGGTCTGGAAGAGCTGGTCCGCCGAAATTCCGCCGCCGGGCGTCTGAAGTTCACGACAGACTACGAATCTGCCATTCGCAGTGCTCAGTGCATTTTTATCTGCGTGGGCACGCCCCAGGACTATTCCGGTGCCGCAGATCTGAAATACGTGCAGTCCGCAGCGGAAAACATGGCTCCGTTTCTGCGTGAAAACGCTGTTGTGATCTGCAAGAGCACCGTTCCGGTGGGAACAAATCGGCGGGTCGCTGACTGGATCCGCTCCCGAACCAATACGCGATTCATGATCGCGTCCAATCCGGAATTCCTGAAGGAAGGCGCGGCAATCGATGACTTTACGAAGCCGGATCGAGTGGTCGTCGGCGTCGATGAGCCCGCGGCGGCCGAAATTCTGCAGGAATTGTACAAGCCTTTCCTCCGCACCGAAAAGCCCTTCATCGTCGTGGGGATCGAGAGTGCGGAAATGATCAAGTATGCCGCCAACTGCATGCTGGCCACCAAGATCAGTTTCATCAACGAAATGGCGAATATCTGCGAAAAGGTAGGAGCCGACATCAACGAGGTCCGCAAGGGCATCGGCCACGATGCCCGCATCGGGTTCTCGTTCCTGTTCCCCGGGGTTGGCTACGGCGGTTCCTGCTTTCCCAAAGACGTCCGCGCACTCGCGTCGCTGGCAGCCCAGCATGGACTGGATGCCCGCATTCTGCGGACCGTGGACGAAACCAACAACGAACAGAAAAACACCCTGTTCCGCAAGCTGATGGATCACTTTGAGGGCAATCTGACCGGACGCACCGTCGCGATCTGGGGCCTGTCCTTCAAACCTCGCACGGACGACATTCGCGAGGCCCCTTCGCTGGTGCTGATTCAGAACCTGCTGGCGGCCGGATGCGCCGTCAAAGTTCACGACCCCGTCGCCCTCGAAAATGTGCGCCGGGAAATCGGGGATCTGGTGGAATACTGCGTTCATCACTATGATGCGTGCGACGGCGCAGACGCGATTTGTATTGTGACGGAGTGGAATGAGTTCCGAAATCCGGACTTCGACTACATCCGGCTCAAGATGAAATCCCCCGTAATCTTCGACGGTCGAAATCTTTACGATCGTCAAAAGATGGCGGCCCGGGGATTCCATTACAGTGGCGTCGGCCTCAGTGCCCTGCCGGTGGAAGCAAAGTGAGCACCGAACAGGACACACATGGTCCATGGGCGACCTCGTAGACAACAGGGTCAGATGCTCAGGCAGTGCGCAGCGTCCGGCAGTTCGCGACAAACACAGAACTCGCCGGATGCCACAGCGCATTTGTTCTCCGAAAATCTGATCCTGCTCCGACAAACCCTCCCGGCCGCCGTTCACATCACCTCTCGTAGTCCCGTGATCCGTGTCCACCAACACGCTGAACTGCTCTGCCATGCCAACAAAATCCTTCATGTTATTTGCTGCCCCGCTGCTGCTGATCACAACACTCAGTGGCTGTTCAGAACAGGCCCCGAAGAGCGGGCTGCCGCAGGGCCTCGGTGTTTACGAAAAAGCGGCAAAGGAGATGGAGCAACCCGTTCTGCCAGCACCAAATCCCGAAGATCTGCCGCTCGACCTCGGAGACAATCCGAACGACAAGTCCGCGCCCAAAAAGACTGGCACGTTCCGTGTGAAGTTTGAAACCACGGCCGGCGACTTTGTGGTCGAAGCCAATCGTGCCTGGGCCCCCCGCGGTGCTCAGCGGTTTTACGAACTGGTGAAAGACAATTTCTACGAGGGCTGCAGGTTCTTTCGCGTCGTGCCAGGCTTCGTCGTGCAGTTCGGGATTAACGGCTCCCCATCGGTGCAACAGAAGTGGAATCGCAACATCCCGGATGATCCGGTGGTCCAGAGCAATCTCACCGGCTATCTGACGTTCGCCACCGCCGGGCCCGGAACCCGAACAACTCAGCTGTTCATCAACTACGCCGACAATCCCTCGCTGGATGCCAGCGGATTTGCGGCCTTCGCACGCGTTATCGAAGGCATGCACAACGTAGAAGGCATCAATCCCCAGTACGGCGAAAACCCGAGTCAGCAGATGATCGAAGAACGCGGGAACGATTACCTCAGCACTGCGTTCCCCGATCTGGACTACATCAAACGCGTCACTCTGATCAGCGAAACAGAATGAACACAGGTCCTCCGATCGCCGGACAGGAACTGCTGGCAGCAATCCGGCTGAAGTTGACCGCCCCGCGGTAACTGCGACGCCCCCGGCGTCATGTCAGCAATCAGACTCTGCTGTTCTTCGTTTCGGCACTCCAAAGAAAGCCTGCCATGCCGTCACTGCGGTCGTTGTCCGTTCCGGCCTGTTTTGCATGGCTGCTTTTTGCCGGCTGTTCCGATTCACCGGATCCGAAGACGCCGACGGCAGTGCAATCTGCAGATCCTGCCGTCGATACGGCGGCCGACGTGACCAGACAATCCGGCGAACAGACCGGCTGGATGTTTCGAGAACGCACGTCCGACAGCGGCGTGACGTTTCAGTATCGCAACGGTGAAGAGGCCGGACATTTTTCCATTCTTGAATCCCTCGGCGGTGGGCTGTCGGCCTTCGACTTCGACCGTGATGGCCACGAAGATCTCTGCCTTGCGGGCGGTGGTCACTTCCGGAAACCGTCGATTCTGCCGCATCCTACCGGGCTGTTTCGGGGCGTCGCCGACTGGAAGTGGACGGATGTCTCGAATGTCGCCGGAGTTTCTGACAATTCCTTCTACAGCCATGGCATTGCCCGCACGGATTTTGATCAGGATGGTTTCGCGGACTTTGCAGTCACGGGCTACGGCGGAATTGAACTCTATCACAATCTCGGCGATGGAACCTTTGAACGCCAGGGGAACGCGACAGGCCTGAATGACACGCAGTGGAGCAGCAGCGCGGCATGGGGCGACATCAACGGCGATCAATTCCCGGACCTGTACGTCGCGCATTACGTCAACTGGTCGTGGGAAAATGATCCCTTCTGCGAAGGTGGCCCGAATGGTGGTCGCGAAATCTGTCCGCCACGTAGTTACACCGGACTGACAGACACACTGTATCTCAGTTTGGGGGATGGCTCCTTTCAGGATGCGTCGTCGGAAATTCCGCTGACCGCTGAGGGCAAGGGACTCGGCACGCTTGTGGCAGATTTCGACAACGACGGGGACAATGACGTCTACGTCACCAACGACACGGTCGCCAATTTTCTCTACGAAAACACTGGCAACGGCAAACTCCGTGATATTTCGCTCAGTAGTGGCTCCAGCCTCAGCAGTCTCGGTGTTCCCGATGGAAGTATGGGAGTGGACGCGTGTGACTTCAACAGCGATGGACTGCCCGAGATCTGGGTGGTGAACTACGAACGTGAATCCAACGCCATGTACCAGAATGCCGGTGGCATGGTGTTCAGGCACATCAGTCAGCGCATCGGATTGAACGCCATCGGTGCCATGTACGTCGGCTGGGGAACGACCTGTCAGGATTTCGATCGGGACGGCGATGAGGACATCTTTGTTTCCAACGGCCATGTCATTCGCTATCCACGGAACGCACCGCTGAACCAGACACCGCTGCTCCTGGAAAACACTGAGGGCAAGCGGCTGACGAATGTTGCCGCCGCGGCAGGTTCCTGGATGACGACGCCACACATGGGCCGCGGAGCCGTCGCTGCGGACTTCGACTGGGACGGTGATATGGACCTCGCCATCTCCTGCACCAATCAGCCTGCAGGACTGCTGGAGAACACCACGCCGGGTCGTCAGGCCGACTGGATCGGGGTCCGCCTGATCGGCGTTTCCTCGGCCCGCGATCCCGTTGGGGCCCGGGTCCAGCTGATCGCCGAGACCACTCAGACCCGCTTCATCAAGGGTGGCGGCAGCTACGGATCTTCGCAGAGCGACACGGTCCTGTTTGCGATTCCCGCAACACCGGCCGAGATCACTCTCGAAATTCAGTGGCCGTCAGGAATCCGACAGACCCTGAAAAATCCACCGCGTAATCAGCATCTGATGATTCTGGAAGCGGACTCGCAGACTCAGCCCCCCCGTTTGATTTCCCGAGTGCCGTAGCGCTGCCCGACGCCGAGGCCGGCTGACGGGGCGATCAGCGGGCAGAATTGGTAAAGACCCGCAGCAATTGCGCGCCCTCACGTCTGGACTCATCAAAACACCCGGCGACGACATCCACATCGCCGTCCTGATCAGTGTCCGTCAGAAATACAGACGCGTATATCGGACTGCCTGCCTGAATCAGGTGTCGCGAGAATTCACCGGGGGCCGTTTGTTCCAGCCAGATCAGCGCCTGCAGATCGTCCCGACGTGCAGCGCGCAGAGTCTGCTGTGGCAGAATCGCCGCTGCGACAATGTCCATGTCTCCATCCAGATCAATGTCAGCAGGCAGAGCCCGATGCACTCCAGGCAGAGCCGCCAGAGTCCGCGGCTGAAATTTCAGCGCGCCGGTGTTTTCCAGCAGGCGAACGGCGTGATAAGGCTTCACCAGATTGGAATCAAACGTGTCGCCATTGGTGTAAAGAATGTCCTCGTCACCATCCCCGTCAAAATCAGTCAGCTCAATGCCACTGGAACCCCACGATGGGTCAGCCCCCGCAAACAACTGGACTCGTTCAAATGAAGCGCCTCGATTCAGAAAAGCTTCCACAACCTCATGCTCCTGACTGACGAGTGCAACAAAGTCCAGTCGACCGTCGCGATCAAGGTCGACGATCGGCAGATGAATCGGGCCCGCGCGCGAATCCAGTCGTTCGGAGGTCCACGTCGAAATGGCCTCCGCCGATCGCTGATTTCTGATCAGATGAATCCCCCCTGTTCGATACCAGCCAAACTCGGCCGCCAGCACATCAGGGTCTCCATCACCATCCATGTCACCGATCCGCACATCCGCCACTCGCCCGACTTTGTCGAGCAGGATCACTGGATTGCTCGCCGCTTCGTAATCTGCGATCCACACCACTTTCCCACGATCATGATCCTCCGGCAGGGGGCTGCCAAGGTCAGCGAGGATCAGATCTGGCTGGCCGTTCTGGTTCAGATCAGCAATTCGGGCTGCCGCAGGATGGCGCACGATGCCGGAAAAGTCGTGAAGCATTGTCCCGGTCACGTCCATACGCCGAACATGCCCGGAGATCATGTCGCTGCAGAGCAATTGGATCGGTGTGCCTTGTGCCCCGGGCGGTGGATTGCCAGGGGAAACGATTGGCCCAACAAAGGACACGGCCGCAACTCCATCGATTGAGTTGCCTGGGGTAGCCATCGGAACGGCAGTAAAGTGCACGGATGATTCTGTCACCGTCTGCTCGGCGGCCGGCAGCAGCTCAGGAGCACGAGATTGATACCACCGGACAATCTCGGACTGCACCGGTACCACCAGATCTTTGCGACCTGAACGGTAATAGAAATCAAATCCCCGCTGAACCTCCTCATACCAGTCATCGCGCGGAAAACTGTCCGGCGATGGGACGGCATGGCAGGCGCCGCAGAAGGAGTTCACCGCAGCAGTGACGGCCTGATCATTCGCAACTGGGGCAGAACTGACAGGCGGCCGAGCCGAGGATGACCCGGCCGAATCGCAGCCGCCACCTGCCAGCACCAGGACCATCGCAAGTATGCCCGCCAGGACCGGCAGTCCGGCACGAATCAGAGTCCTGCCTTGTTGATTCTGCAGCCTGTTGACCATGAGGCAGCGTCCCTGTTAGAGTGTAGAACCGGTCCCCGACACGTCGTCCGAATAACTCAGTGGCTGGGCCCGGGCAATCCGCATCCCGGAGGACGCAGCAGCAACACGCTGACGGACACAGTCTCACAAGCTGGGTTTCCTGCGGCGCCCACAGGCCGATTCCGGGCACAGCAGGTCACCCCGACACGCCCAGGATCGCAGCGGCAACCCGTGCAGATGTTTCAGCCGGGGCTGAGCATACCAGCGACTTGCTGCACAGTCTTCAGATCATTCATCTCTGTTTTCCTGACAGGAATATAATACC
>CAIYBH010000416.1 GCA_903924405.1 uncultured Planctomycetaceae bacterium
CTGGCGCTTCGGGTTAGTGTAGTCAGTCCTGGTGGTGCACAGCACCTGTATCATCGTCCCAAAAGCCGCAAAAAAATACTAACCCGAAGCGCTAGCGAGGCCCTCTCCCCAGCGCACGCCCTCTCCCCATCGCGGCCCCCACACCCACACCCACGCACATCCTCTACCCAGCGCACGCCCTCACCCATCGCACGTCCTCGCTGGCGCTTCGGGTTAGTGTGGTCAGACCTCGATCGCTCGCCCCGACGCCGGTGACACCTGGCCTGCGAATCCCGCCCGGTCAGATCAGCCCATGCAGCGGTCCGCCCGGGGCACCCAGCTGATCCACTTTTCGCACAATCGCCGGGTCCGAAATCAGCGGCGGCGCCATGTGAGGCTTAATCCGGGCGTCGATGACCAGCGACCCATGACAACCCCAGTGCTTCGAATCCACGAAGTCCTCAATCCCATACACGTCCGCGGCGGGGTTGCTGCGAGTAAACGTGACCCACAGGAAGTTACGCAGACTCTCCGCACAGAATTCACTGTCCTCCGTCAACACAATCAACGGCCAGCCCGCCAGTCCCGCTCCGCCTGACTGCGACAGCTCACGGCAGAACCGCTCCGGGGCTCCATCCGACTGATTGGACGCTCCATCATGACGCGGCGCCTGCACCGCCAATACCCCCGGCATGCACATCCGAGGATTGCTGAATTGGTCCGGCAGATGCAGGTCCGACGAAATTTCCCGAGACAACGTACGCTTCGGAACGCCACAGGCCGCAACTACAAGCTTGGAGCCGGAATTCAAACCGGTCCCGGTGTAGTCCAGCGTATCAATGGTGGTCCGCGTCTGAAAATGCAGATCCCGCGTCCAGTCCACTCGCTCCAGAATGTGCCCAAAGAAGCCGGCAATGTCATGAATGTCCAGGTCCGGTCGATCTTCCTTCGCCGTGATCCACAGGTACTTGGCCAGCGACAACTGCCCCTGCCCCAGAATCGCATTGGCATTCGTCAGCAACTCCTGCGGGCGCCTTGCCGAAGCGTACGGAACATAGCGCTCACTGCCAATCGCCAGCAGCAACGGATGAACCCCCGAGGCGTCGACGGCATGCACCGCATGCACACCAGGCAGCACCGCAGAAATCGCCGGGCTGGTAAGATCATGAATCAATGCCCCAAAAATCGTGTCTTCCTGCGGCGGTCGCCCCACCACAGTGAAAGGCCAAATGGCGTCGCGCCGGTGATACACCGCATCCACCTTCATCACAGGAAAGTCATGCATCAGACTGTAATACCCCAGGTGATCGCCAAACGGACCCTCCGGCAGCAAGCGGTCGGGGTCCACCGTTCCGGAAATACAAAAGTCGCATTCGGCACAGATCATCGGGCCGTCGTTGGGCTTCACCATTCGCACGGCACGCTGTGATAACGCACCGGCAAAGGCCACTTCCGGAAACCCGTCCGGCAGCGGCATCACCGCGGCAACCGCCAGCGACGGCGGACCACCCACCAACACGTTGACTCGAAATGGCACACCCTTCGCAATGGCCGCGGCATGGTGAAAACCAATCCCGCGATGCAACTGATAATGCAGACCGATCTCGTGATTCATCCGGTACTGATTGCCGCTCAGCTGAACACGGTACATGCCCACGTTGGAATTCAAATAGCCAGGTTTGTCCGGATGCTCGGTATACACCTGCGGCAGCGTCACAAACGCGCCCCCGTCCATCGGCCAGCATTTCAACTGAGGAAGCTGATCGATGGTCGTCCGGCAATCCAGAATCGGTCCCGTTCGCCGCTTCGCAAATCGCATCGCAAACAGCGTTTTCAACGTCCCCGGAATCCGCAGGGGATGCTTCAACAGATACGCCGGGTCCTTCTTCAGATGCACCAGTGTTTCCACAGACGTCAGAGCATCCCGGAAGATAAACCGCGCTCGTTCCAGCGTCCCGAACAGATTGCTCACCATAGGAAAGGCGCAGCCCGCGACGTTCTCAAACAAAATCGCCGGCCCCCCGCGTTCACAGACACGCCGGTGAATCTCCGCCGCCTCCAGGTCCGCACTGACTTCACACTTCAGCCGCACCAGACGGCCATGCCGGTCCAGATCCGTGATACATTCCCGAAGATTTTTGTAGCCCATGGACCTGCCTGCCAATGCACTGAACGAACGGAAGCACGGAATGCGTCGGCCCGGAAATGTTCCGCCGCCGCACGGAAACATAGGCAAATTCAGTTCCAGAGAAAGCCCGGTTTCCACGCCTTTCCCGCAAAAGGCACCCGGAGTTCACCGTTTTCCCGGGGGAAGTCCACGGAAGTCCCCGGAAAGCACTGGTACAGGGCCCGAGTCCCGGCAAAGATAGGGGTTTTCCAAAAACCGGGTTTCCTGCAAACTACCAACCCTTTTCCCGGACGCAACCACAGCGAATCCCGTAAAACACGATCTATCACTGGTGCAGACACACCCCGTGTTCCGTCCGCCAAAGCGTTCCCTTGTCGAAATCGTTCCCGTCCCAACGCCACAGCATTCGAAAAATCCCCAGACCCCTGAACCCAGACCCCCGAA
>CAIYBH010000417.1 GCA_903924405.1 uncultured Planctomycetaceae bacterium
CTCAGATGGAACTTCGCCCCCCCTTTGTTGCGAACCAGGTATGCGGCTCAGGTGGAACTTCGCCCTCCCGTTCAAAATCGCCTTCCCGGTTGTCGGTTGCAATCTTTGCAATTGTCAGAACGGCCGCAGCGACGCCTTCTCTGACAATCTGCCGGGTTTTGCCGGTTCTCGCCCGCAAATCACTGTCGGGCCCCCGATTGACGAGGATAAAATTGCATCTCCTGCAATTGGCACCGCTCTTGCAGTCGTTACAGGGGCATCTGCGACTCGCGGGCAAAAAGAACAAACGGTGAATCCCATGCTTCTTCAACTGTTCCAGGGCCGCAGAGGCTCGGGGCCAAACGATGTGTTCCAGACGCTGATCAGCTGGTGGCCTGTGATGGTGGCAGCGATCGGGCTGGTGGCGTTGATTTGGTGGATTCTGCACTGGGTGTCGAGAGTGAACGAAGACGTTGATCCTGCCGAAGCTGACAGAGAGATGCTGCGGACACTGAATGATTTGCGACGGGAAGGTGACTTGTCTGAGTCCGAATTCCGATCCATCAAGGGGCAACTGGTGAACCGACTGAATGACGGTGCGCAACGGTCAAAACCCGTTGGAAAACCGGCAAAAACTGCGGAAAGCCCGGCAGAACAGACGCCTGCTGGACTCGCCGATTCTGCCTCTCCGGGAACCCACGACGCACAGCAGACAACCGAATAATCGATTCAATCAGAATTCTTCAGCAATCCGACACAGAGTCCCGGGGCTGTTCAGAATACCAGGCAAGTCGGCGAAACGCCGAGGGTGATGGAGTCCGAAAGAAAAGGGGACAACTGAGATGTACACCAGATGAGGCGGCCTGAGGCTGCTTCTCAGGGAAGTGAAACGGGACGTGGTGGTGTGAACCCCGCGACGTCCTGAGATTCCGCTGAGTCTGTCAGGGACTTAACGGAATCAGGTGTCAGAAAATATTCCGGATGCAGCGTCACCAGGTCTTCGGTTCGCCGAAGGCCTCAAAACGCCCATCAGGGTCATTGTCAAGGTTGGCAGGGACGCCAACACCAACGGAGTCATGTTCCTGCGAACTGTACACTCGATGCAGGACCGTTTCTCAGCGACTTTTCCTCCAGAGTCAAGAAGAGAACGTGTTCGACCGGGTGACTGAAACATCAAAGGTAATCAGATGGTAACGGGCAAGGATTTTGGGACCGGCAAGACTGCTCAACAGGGCAAGCGAAATGCCAACTGTTCTTTTTGTCGCAAGAACTACCGTGAAGTCGGACCACTGGTCGAAGGGCCGGAAGATGTCTACATCTGCGGCGAATGCATCGAGCTGTGCCAGTCGATTCTGGACCAGGAACGACGTCGACGCGGTGGCTCCCGCAAGCTCTTCAACCGCGTCCCCACGCCCCGCGAGATTGTTCGCGAGCTGGACCAGTACGTCATTGGCCAGTCCCGCTCCAAGAAGCTGCTGTCTGTCGCCGTTCACAGCCATTACAAGCGGCTGATGCACAATCTTGAGAGCGGTACCGAGGATGTGGAAATTGAGAAGTCCAACATCCTGCTGATCGGCCCCACCGGCTCCGGGAAAACCCTGCTGGCCAAGACTCTCGCCAAGACCCTTCAGGTGCCCTTCGCCATCGGCGACGCCACGACTCTGACCGAAGCCGGCTATGTCGGGGAAGACGTCGAGAACCTGTTGCTGAAACTGCTGCATGCCGCAGACTTCGATGTCGAAGCCGCTCAGCGAGGCATCATCTTCATCGACGAAATTGACAAGATCGGCAAGACCAGCCAGAACGTCAGCATCACACGGGACGTGTCTGGTGAAGGTGTGCAGCAGGCTCTGCTGAAGATGCTGGAAGGAACTGTCGCTAATGTGCCACCGCAGGGCGGGCGAAAGCATCCGGAACAGCAGTACATCCAGATTGATACCACCAATATTCTGTTTATCTGCGGTGGCACGTTCGTTGGGCTGGAAGACATTGTCTCCCGCCGACTTGGACGCAAGGTGATCGGTTTCGGCTCCGGCAATCAGAACGCCGCGGAACAGGTCCGCGAGGATATGCTGTCGAAGGCGACGGTTGAAGACGTGATGGAGTTCGGTTTGATCCCGGAATTGCTGGGACGACTGCCGGTGATCGGAACGCTCTGCCCGCTGGACGAGGACGCGTTGATTCAGGTGCTGACCGAACCCCGCAATGCTCTGGTGCGTCAGTACCGCAAGATGTTCGAAATGGAAGAGTGCGAGCTGGACTTCACCCCGGGCGCTCTGCGGGAAATCGCCAAACTGGCACGCACCCGGGAAACGGGTGCCCGCGGTTTGCGTGCGATCCTCGAAGATGTCATGTTTGAACTGATGTTTGAACTTCCGGAACTGGAGCGCGGTCGCAAGTTTGTCGTGACCGAAGAAATTGTGCGAGGCGATCGGAAGATGGAGCATCGCGATTCGGCGGCTGCCTGATCAGCGATCATCTTGACCCTCATGAATAACCGAAAAAAACCTGCTCGTTCTCCGGGCAGGTTTTTTTGCGTCTGAAGCTTGACGCTGTGCATCATGAATTGGTGTGCGGCGGTCGCTGCTGAAGACAGGATGAGTGGTTGTGTTCCGCGAAGATTCGAAGATCGCGACTGGCACACCGCCGGGCCGCCGGGCCGCACAGCAGGGAACCGCACCGCCTCGATGCTGGTGATGGTCGCTGATGATTTTCCAGTGTTGAGGATCCCGCGTGGACTCGTTTGCTGGAGTGCCCCACGTCGCTTTCGTGGACCCCACCGCACAGCGTGCGAGATCGCACGGGCATGTGTGCTGCAGTTGACCAGAGCCGTGCTGGGCGTCGCGCCCCGGGACCGACTGACGACGCAACTCCGCTGCGGGAAACAAGGCCTTCCACCGCAAAATCTGCCTGTCGTCATCACGATTCGGGGCCGCGCGGATGATTTTCGCTGCGAACATCGGGAATCCGACATTCCGTTCGACAATTGGCACGCCTGGTGCTTTTCTCCACCACCGTTCCCGGAAGTCCAGGTTGTCCATCTGATCCAGCGGTGGGTGTCTTTTATGGTGTCGTCCAGGTGTTGTGCAGGTCTATGGGTTCTGGCCATGCTGCTGGCATGTGGTGCTGGTTGTCAGCGTGCCGAGCCCGTCACATGGGACTCATCCGAGCAGGTGCAGAAGTTACCTGACGAACTTGGAAAGATCGTCCGGGAAGCCGTGAGTCGTCAGTCGGGCACAGCGCTGGAACCGCGATTGGTGGGCGCTCCGACGCCTCGGGACGAAGCCGGACGTCGCAGGTTGCAGCAGCACACTGCTCTGGGCCAGGCGGTCTACAACAAACGCTGCGTGCAGTGTCATGGCGTCTCCGGAGATGGGGCCGGCGCTGTGGCAGCCAGCTTGTATCCTCGTCCTCGCGACTATACCAAAGGCATTTTCAAATTTACGTCGATGCCGTATGGCAGCAAGCCGCGGCGGGATGACCTGTTGCAGACGCTGGTGCGTGGGATTTCCGGAACCTCAATGCCCTCCTTTCGCCTGCTGCCCCGCAAGGAGCTTGAGGCGGTGGTGGATTATGTGATTCTGTTATCACGGCGTGGGGAACTGGAGCTGCAGCTGGCCAGTGAAGCGGAAGCTTCAGAGGAGTTGGAAGCGGAAACGATCGACGAATATGTCACAACGGTTGTTGATCGGTGGAAGGAAGGCAGTGGCCTGCCGACTCAGCCGCTGACACCGCAGCCTGAGTTGACGGAAGAACGTGTTGCACGCGGGCGTGAGGCCTTTCTGACGCGGGGCTGCAGCAAATGTCATGGCGAAGACGGGCGGGGGCACACAAAGGATAACATCGGGCGAGATGCGTGGGGCTTTTCCACGCGGGCAGCCGACCTGACCTCCGGCATGCTTCGTGGTGGTCAGGAACCGCTGGATGTGTATCGCCGCATTATGAACGGCATCAACGGGACTCCGATGCCGGGATTCCGCAGTGCCCTCGAAAGTGAACCGGACACGATCTGGGATCTGGTCAGTTACGTACTGTCCGTGTCTGAGCAGCGGCGACTGGAATCGATCGCGGGAAAAGCCACCATTCCGGCGGGGCGGATCAAGCCCTATCTCGAACCGGAGGCGGGTGGTGCTGGCGACGCCGGAGACTCGGCTGAGTAATCGCGGATGAGTAGCGCAGCAGTCTCTGCAGCGGCCGTGGTTTCCAGCAGGCCCTCAGATTCCCGACACCCCCACCCGATCCGGTACCTCGCATCGGTGATTCTCAAGTAGGCTCAATCTATGACTGATCAGGAATTGCAACAACTGCGTGAATCTCTGGACCAGCTGAAGGGGCAGGTTCAGGTACTGGAAGCAGAAATAGGAACACGGGAAAGCCTGCAGGACTGGGCTCCCCAGACCTTCTACAGCGCGTTTTACATCACGACCGGGTTTGTGCTGGGTGGAGTCGCTGCGATGAGCAGTCTGCTCTTCAACATCATTGGCTCGCTGGTCGCCGGTAAACATCCGCTGGAGATTATCGGGGTATACCTGACGTTCCCACTTGGATCCCAGGCGCTGCGGCTCACTACGGGTGCGGGGGCAGAGTTGGCGATTGACGACGGCGTGATCCTTGCGCTCGGGTGTTGTTTATACATCGGCACGGGGATGGTGCTTGGTGTTTTATTCCACTATGTCATTTCACTTGTCGCCGAACGCAAGCCGCTGGTCACCCGTCTGCTGGTCGGAACGGTGCTGGGGACCACAGTCTGGCTGGTCAACTACTACCTGATCCTGGCCTGGCTGCAGCCGCTGTTGTTTGGGGGCAACTGGATCACGGACAACACGCTGCTTCCCTGGTGGGTTGCCCTCGCCACACACTTTGTTTTCGGCTGGACCATGGCCGTGATGACCCCATTCGGAGCTTATGTGCCGTATCGACGTCCTGTAGCTCATGAATCGCTCTGAAGCGAACCAGGGTATCAGAGGTTTCTGATTTTTCAAGTGGAAATGGCTGGCGGTATGACTGCGACTGATGAAACAGGCTTGCGTAAACAACTGGTGGATGAACGGATCGTCCGATTCTACTTCTATGCCGCACTGTTGTATCTGACAGTGTCGATGCTGGCAGGGTTTCTGATGTCCTTTCAGCTCATCCGACACAATCCCCTTCAGGGCCTGGAATTGTTTTCTCCGGGTCGCTGGCGGATGGTGCATACCAACGCGATTGCCTATGGCTTTCTGGCGAATGGTTTTCTGGGCTGTCTGCACTGGGCCATTCCGCGACTGACACTGCAGCCGGTTGCCGATCAGCGGTTGTCGTGGGTGATCTGGTGTGCATGGCAGGGCGTGGTGCTGGCGACCGCGGGTGGAATTCTGCTGGGGCACGCACAGGGGCTGGAATGGGGCGAGACACCGATCTGGGTGGACCCTGTGGCACAGCTGGGATTGTTGCTGGTGGCCATCAATTTCATGACGCCCATCAGTCGGATGAAGGGCCCGGTGTATGTCACATTGTGGTACTTTATGGCGGCCTTCATCTGGACTTTTCTGACCTATGCGATGGGCAACTTCGTGCCGCAGTATCTGGTGTCGGGATCCAGCGCGGGTGCGGTGGGCGGTTTGTTCATTCATGACCTTGTCGGCCTGTTCGTGACACCGCTGGGCTGGGGGCTGATGTACTACTTCGTGCCGATTCTCACGAAGAAGCCGATCTGGAGTCACGGGTTGTCGCTGGTGGGATTCTGGGGGCTGGCGTTCTTCTATCCGCTGCAGGGAATTCACCACTTCCTGTACACGCCGATTCCGATGTTTCTGCAGTACGGAGCGGTTGTGTCCACGATCGCCGTGGAACTGGTTGTGGCCACCGTGGTCATTAACTTCTTCGGCTCCATCTGGGGCAACTTCAGCATCGTGAAAACTAACCTGCCGGTGCGTTGGTTCTATACGGGAATGGTGCACTACTTTCTGACCTGCCTGCAGTGCGCCTTTCAGGTGACTCTGACCTTTCAGAAGATTATTCACTTCAGTGACTGGGTGGTCGGGCACGCGCATCTGGTGATGTTTGGTGTGTTCAGCATGTGGATCATGGGCATGATGACGTATCTGTTTCCACGGCTGCTGAAACGCGAATGGGCCAGCCTGCGACTGTGTGAAGCGCATTACTGGATGTCGACGGTTGGTATTTTTGTGATGGCAAGCGATCTGATTCTGCTGGGGCTGTTTCAGGGATGGTCATGGGCGGCCCTGGAGCCGTGGGACGCCTCGGTCGAGTTTTCGCAGCCTTTCTGGGTACTGCGAATTCTGGCAGGGTTGTCCATGTTTGGTGGACTGCTGGCCTTTCTGCTGAACCTGATTCTGACGCTGCGATCTCCGGTGCCGGAGCCCGCCGAAGCGGTGGCAGTGGCTGTCTGAGCTGACCTGGGAACTTGACGTGCCGGGACTGACGGACTGTATCACTCCGGCCGCTGCAGCCTCCACGGATTTGATGGATTTTGCGAAGAAGTGAAGCCATGTTTGAGAGCAAATCGGGAATCTTGTACATCGCGGGGCTTGGTTTTTTTGCCCTCGCGTTTGTTTCCAATGC
>CAIYBH010000418.1 GCA_903924405.1 uncultured Planctomycetaceae bacterium
ACCGCGCACTGACTTTGCAGGCGACGGACGATGTGCTCATCCGCGGCAATCTGAACCTGCTGGGCACCGGCAGTGATCTGGTGCTGCAGTCGGACAAATGGGTCTATCTGGAAAGTGAGTTGCAGGTCGGTGGCGACATCACAATTTACGGCGGTGTGGAACTGGACGGAACCAGCCGGGGCGGGTCGGGCATCAATGGCACCAGTGTTCTGATTCCGGCGACCTCACGCCTGCTGGCAACGGGGGCCGGCAGTCAGATCGATGTGCGAGGCGCCATGGACGTGGATGTGCTGGGCGCGATCGTCGCGGGCGGTACGGTCAATGAATCGGGCGCGACATGGGCTGGCCCGGATGGCAACGTCAACATTCAGGCCGGACAGCAGCTCTACATTGACACAGGCGTGCTGGCTTCGGGCAGTGTTTCTGTGCGCGGCGGATCTGCGGGTGCGGATGACAATGGACTGTCCGTATTGATCACGACCGCAGGTGGAATTACGGCTGCCGGACAGACAACCGGGACGACCGGAGGCGTGGTGGAAGTTCGCAGTGTCGGCGACATCCAGATGCAGGGGACCATTGTTTCCGGCGGCACCATGCAGCAGCAGTTCAATGCAAACGGTGATCGGATCGGAGAGACCTTTAACTGGTCCCCGAAACCATCCTCCATCGTTGTGGCAGCAACGGACGGACAGGCATGGATCGGCGGCATGGCCCGCACCAGCAGTGGGACCCTGGCAGAAACCGGTGGTAACCTGTGGACAACAGAACGCATCGAAGTTCTCGGCGGTGTCAACTCCCAGGGTGTTGGGGTACGAATTTCAGCAGCCAGCAGGGTGGTCGCTGTCAATCCCTCGGCGTCCATTTTCATGGATTCCGCGGGAGATGCGGATCTGCAGGGGTCGATTGTTGCGGGTGGTACGATTACGCGGACCTGGGACGCCACCGGTGGGTTCCTTGGCAGCACCGTGACGACCTATGACGGTGACTCGACAATTCGCGTGGAAGCGGACAGTCAGATTCGCCTTGGCCGCGACCTGCGCGCTGGTAAGAGCATTGATCTGGTGGGCGGTCAGGATCCAGTCGAACCCGGTGTCGAGTACTCCGGGAACGGGATTCTGCAGTCTGGCTTTGTCCAGCTCAGCACCTGGCGTCCCAACAGCGAAATCAACCTGAACGCGCCGGGGAAAATCTCCATTCTGGCCCCGGCCTACACTCAGGAAATCCGCGCCGAAGGCTTTATTGCCACGGCAAACGGCCGACTGGATCAGAATGTGGTGCTTAGCCTGTGGCTGAGCAAAGTGGACTTTGACATCGCCGCACAAGTCACGATTCCAGCGGCCACCACGTCCACCAACACCAGTATCCAGGATCTACTGGCCGACATTCAGGGGGCCCTGAACGCTGCAACATGGAAGGTTGTGCGCACTGACAACTCGTCGTATCCGCTGAACAGCGATTACACATTTGATGGTGCAGCACCGGATCTTGTGCCGCAGCTGGCGGATTCCCGAATCGTGCTGACCAGTTCGTATAAGCATCGTCTGCAGAGTGATAGCGTGGCGGCC
>CAIYBH010000419.1 GCA_903924405.1 uncultured Planctomycetaceae bacterium
TCTTCCAGATACCGCACTGCGTTGCTCCTCCCGCAAATCTCAGCGAAAAGTAGCACCTCGACGTCCCCACAACCAGGTCAAGCCTCTCCATTCTCTGCAAATTCACTCCGACTTTTGTCGCTCGTGTCGGTAGAAAAAAAGCCGTGGTGAAATACCGCGGCTTTTGGTTGTCAGTTCCCTTTCAGGACTGTGGCGATGGTGTCTTTCAGTACGTTGGCGCTCTGGATCAGGGCCGTCTTTTCCTTTGCCCAGAGTTCCACTTCGATGTGACTCTTCACACCTGAACGCCCCATGACTGTGGGGATTGAGAAGCAGACATCGCGGACGCCGTAGGCACCGTTCATGAGACTGCTGACCGGATGAATGCGATTGTCATCAAGTGCGATGCTGTGGACAACATCTGCGATGGAGACACCCACTGCGAATCCGGCCCCACCCTTTTTCCGGATGACTTCGGCTCCGCTGCCACGAGTCTTTTTCTCGACTTCTGCAATCAGTGTCTGGTTCACACCGGGGTATTTTTCCAGAGGCATGTTGGCTACCTGGGCCATCGACCAGATTGGCACCATGCTGTCTCCGTGTTCGCCGAAGATTGTCACGCTGACCTGTGTTGGAGGCACGTTGAGCCGTTGTGCCAGCATGCTTCTGAGTCGAGTGGTGTCGAGGACGGTGCCCAACCCAATCACCTGTGAGGCTGGAAGTCCGAGTTCCTTCACGGCGAGGTAAGTGAGCACGTCGACCGGGTTAGAAACCACGAAGACGATGGCGTCCTTCTTCAGGCCGTGTTTTTTGACATCGGCAAGAATGGTTCGAAACAGCGCCACGTTGCGATTGATCAGATCAAGACGGCTTTCGTCCGGCTTGCGGCGAAGTCCTGCGGTGATCACGACGACATCGCTGTCCTTCACCGCTTCTGTCCCGGCGGCAGTGATGCGTTGCGGGGCCATCAGGGAAGCGCCGTGCAGAAGGTCCAGTGCCTGGCCTTCGCACAGGTCCTTGTTGACATCCACGAGCACGATGTCACTGACAATCTTTCCTGCCTGGAGGGCGAATCCCGCACAGGAGCCCACCAGTCCCCCACCACCAATAATGCTGACCTTCATCGTTGTTGTCCCGTCTGTCTGTGATTTCAAATTGGATTAAACCGCAACCCTGCGGCTTCTCAACGGGGACCGCCTGAGGGGCAAATTCAGCCCCCCGGGGCGTTCCGGAGGCAAGCCGATTCTCAACCCTTGCCCATGGCAGCGAGAACCTGCTGTGTGATCATTTTCACGAGATTTTCATCCACTTCTGCCGGCTTAACATCGCAGGGTTCTCCGCAGGGCTTCTGCAGGTATCCCGGGTAGTCCGGTGCGGGATCAAAGGCGCGCTGAACGGGAATGTTTTCCTTGTAGCCTTCGCGAAACGCGCTATTGCCGCAAAGGTCGCAGTTTTCATTGTGGAAGCGCGGATCGTCGAAGCCCCACTTCTTCTTGAGGTCCAGCAACTCGCGACTCTTTTCTTCGCTGAGATACATTGGCTGGCCAATTTGTTTTGCCAGCAGCAGAATTCTGCAGTAGGCGTCGAGGATTTCCGTTTTCCAGTAGGCGTCCTCGAGGCTTTTTCCGAAGGATACGGTGCCGTGGTTCTTCAGAATGATCGTGTTGGTGGCCTTCAGGAATGGCACAACTGTGGTGGCGAATCGCTGGTCACCGGGAGTTTCGTAGGGCGCGATCGGCACTTCGCCCATGAACACTTCGACTTCGGGAAGAATACATTGAGGAATGGGCTCGCCGGCGACAGCAAAGGCTGTGGCATGTGGCGGATGACAATGCACCACTGATTTCACGTCCGGGCGATTCTTCATGATCGCAAGATGCAGCAGAACTTCGCTGGTACGTTTTCGCTTTCCAGCGATCTGATTGCCTTCCATGTCCACGGCGCAGATGTCATCGGGTTTCATGAAGCCTTTGCAGATCATCGTCGGTGTACAGAGCACTTCATTTTCACCAACGCGAATACTGATATTGCCATCATTTGCGGCGGCAAATCCCTTGTCATACACGCGTCGACCGATTTCGCAGATTTCTTCCTTCAGTGCCCGGTCGTTGATTCCACTGTTCCATTTGTTCGCCATGTCAGCCGCCTTTTCTGAGATTGACTCGTCAGACTTCAGTTATCGGGGAAATAAGTGTTCAGAGTTCTTCCGCCGGCGACTCAACACTGACCGTGTCGAGTATCGCGGCGTTGTACGCATCAATTGGTTTAGTTCCGGGGTAAAAGGGCGTGGACGCTTCGGCGCTTTCCGTTACGGCCATCAAACTCCCAATCCCGGCTCCCATTTCATCCAGCAGAACAATCGGCTCCGTTCGTCCACGAGGGTCACCTGTCAATCCCGCATGCAGCAGCGGGACGGCCAGTTTCCATGACGCCCCTGTCAAAGAAGGGTCCCACTTTGACAGGGTGACTCTGCCGATACATTCCATGATTCTCATCGCATCCCTCCGGGGATCAATTCCTTCCATGAATCAGGCGGACCGCTGAATGAAGACATCAGCCTCAGCAGTCGTGTGAGTTCACTGAATGACCATCCTTCACTGGACAGACACACCACATTCGGATGCATTCTGCGAATCAGTTTCTCGAATCCATCCGACCGTCCGAGGACGGCTGACCGAATGGTGGCTTCACGATTGAGGAGACAGGCCACAATCGAAGGATCTTCGGTGACGCACATGACTCGAACCGAAACAACAGCATCGCGTGCTGCAACTGCGGCCGCCAGACTGTCTTCAACCTGCGAGACCTTCCAGCTGGTGGCCTGAGCAGCAGCCTGAGCTGTCGGAGATTTTCCGGCAATCAAAACGATCCCTCTGACGGACACTTCCGGTTCCGGCAGAATGCTGGACATTCGAACGGCGTTTTTTCGGATGTAGTCGCGTCCTGAAGGAGTCAGAATCGCGCCTCGCATCAACGAAACCGTCTTTCCTGCGACATGCGACTCCGCCAGAACGTCCTCAGTGACCACTCGACCACGAATCACAACGACGTCATCTGACCGGCTGGTGCTTGCCCCTGTCGGCTTTGCCGCGGGAGTCTGAACAGGCGTCGTCGGAGGAACAGCTGCGCGAGTCTGGAGCTCACGCAGCACATTCCGCACGATTTCGTCGATTTTTTCCGCGCTGAGTTTCATGGTTTGTCTTTACTGGTCTGTCCGCATCTGCTGGTTCTCTGGAGCGAACGCGAGACCTCACGCCGATCCGATTTCACCACCATCCTGCGAACTGTTCTCGTCCCTGAAATTCCTGAATGTCCGTCTCACTGCCGAGTTCACCGTCCCGAATTCTGGTGTGTTCCGGAGCGATGCCTGTGTTCCCCGTCAATGGCTGGGTTTCCGTTGTCTGGTTTCCGGCGGATGATCAAGAATGCCCTGAACCGAAAATCGAATCGGGCTGTCTTTTCGTTTCGTCAGCTGCTGGATGTATTTCGTATCGCTGGTGAAAAACACGTGATCGCCCTGTCGTGCGCCCAGTGGATCGATCGCCAGTTGTGGAAATTCATCCGGTTGGTTGTTGATGTCCAGTGGCTGGAGCACGATCAGCTTCCAGCCAATCATGGAGTCATGTTTGACTGTCGCCGTAGCATGCCCAAGAACTCGTGCAACCTGCATACTTCCGTCCGTTCCTGCTGATCCGTCGGTAATAAGCGCGGGGAGCAGTTGATTCTGCACCCCGCTATTTTCAGATGATCCGAAGATCGTCCACCATGACGCAGCGTCGCTGACGGGTGAACGTCATCGGACTGGTCACGCCTTCGCCGGTGGGAGTTGCGATGCTGAAGGACAGATAACCTTCGCCACCCAGTCCCAGGCCAGCCATGCAGGGACCGTTCTTTACGAACAGCGTGGTGTTCATGACGCGTCCCATCTTTGTGATGGTGTGCACATCCCGCGAGTGAATAATTGCCGTATGACCGAAGCCGTGCTCGTATTTCTTTGCCAGAGCAATCGCATGATCGCTGCAGTTTGCGCGAACGAATGGTACGAACGGCATCATCTGCTCTTCCGGAACAAACGGATTGTTTTCATCCGTCTCACCGTAAAGGATCAAAGTTTCGGCGGGAATGCTGAGTCCGATCTGAGCTGCCAGCCACGCCGCATCCTTTCCAATGAAATCCCGATTGAGGACATGGTGTCCACCTGGTTCTTTCGGCGGACCAAAGGCTTTTGCCGTGAAGGCTGCCACCTGAGCTGCATTGAGACGGTAGCCACCATGGCTGGCCACAGCCGTCATCAACTGATCGAAGATTTCCTTGACGGCGAAGACTTCCTTTTCGCCGATGCACAACAAATTGTTATCGAATGCCGCTCCTGCCACGATCGATTTTGCAGCATTGTCGATGTCAGCTGTTGCGTCGACGACGACCGGCGGATTTCCCGGTCCCGCCACAATGGCTCGTTTCGGACTTTTCAGAGCCGCTCGGGCCACGGCAGGGCCACCCGTTACGACCAGGAGTTTCACTCCACGATGATCGAAGACCTGCTGAGCAGATTCGATGGTGGGACTACCGATGATCGTGACGAGATTTTCAAGGCCGGTGGCGGCATGAATCGCCTTGTTGAAGCGACGTACACCTTCGCTGGCGATTTTTGCACCACTTGGGTGGGGATTGCAGACAATCGTATTGCCTGCCGCCACCATATTGACGAAGTTTCCGGCAAGTGTGGGCAGTGAGTGCGTGACGGGGGTGATGGCTCCGATGACGCCGAAAGGAGCGTACTCGGTAATCATCAGGCCGTGAGATCCGCTGATGGCGTCGGTCCGCAGAAACTCGACCCCGGGCACTGTTTGAATCGCCTTCAGTTTTGCGATCTTGTGCTCGAGCCGGCCGATTTTTGTCTCTTCAAATTCGAGCTGTCCCAGTTCTTCCGCCTGCTCGTCACACATGCGTTTGACGATGTTAATCGCGGTCTTCCGCTGCTCCAGCGAAGCGCGAGTCAGCTGCTCGAAGCCCTTTTGCGCTGCTGCAACCGCTTCATCAACGGAATCGAAGACGCCCCAGCGATTGCTGGTCGTGTTCGTATTTCCCTGACGTCCGGCCAACTGGGTCAGCACTTCCTGAACGACCTGCCGAATTGTTTGTTCTGTGGACTGCACCTGAGTAATCTCTCTGCACCGCGATATCTCCCATCGCACGCTGTGAATCGCGTCATCCGTTCGCGATATGTTTGATTTCTTCCCGTTCAATATTTCTGATCCGAGGTGTTGCCGGGTCGGCAGCCGTCCTCTGTCCACCCATTCACTCTGTCTGCATACTCATCTGCTGCAGGCGATCCTGAATCCACCACTCAAGAGTCATCCGGCCTGGAATACTCAGTGAGATCAGAATCAACAGCACCACCACCGAAATCAGTGAAACAACACTCTCTTCCTGAAGCAGAACGACACCATTCAGCATCGCCGCTCCTTCCAGCATGACCACTTTTGTGATCCAGCCGGCAAACCATAAAGACGTCAGAGCAGATTCCTTTCCCGCTGCGTTCTGCTTTAACAAACCAGCCTTCATGGCCAGCTGCAGCTGATTCCTGATGATTCGTTCGGGAATGACAAAGTGCCCGACGATCATCAGAGCACCCACCACAACTCCTGCGGCGGTCAAGATCCCCGCATTACCATCCCAGCCCTTGTTCAGGACACCAAGTATCACCGCCAGAAACATCAGTACACCCGCCTGCATTGCCCAGCCAATTGTTTTTGCTGCGCGAAGCACGGAGTCCACGGATCCACTGGCTATTGTTTGTCCCCGATTTTCAGATTCTGAAGACACTGGTGAGTCCTTATCCCGGAAGGCCCACTCGGGATGTTCTCACCCGACCGTCCCTGGAACCTTTATTCACCAGCTTTGAAGATGGTCTTTGCCTTCACCTGCACCGTGTCCACGATGCCGATAATGGCCGCGTCGATCGGCAGTTCTTTTGTTCCGGCTGTGAACCGGGCGCTGGATCCCTGCACACACAACACGACTTCACCTTCGCCCGCTCCGACGGTATCGACCACAACAAATGACCGACCCGTTGGCTTCAGACTTTGCTGATCCTTTTCATCCACCCGCAGCGGTTCGACCAGCAACAACTTCTGACCGACCAGAGCCTCGACCTTCTGAGTCGAAACCAGACTGCCTGTGATCTTTGCCAGAAACATGATGCCTGTCCTCAGCAACCGGCCTGATCCTCAGCACCAGTTGCTTTCTGAAACTTCGAATATCGCTGCCACATCGGATGACAGGGAATTTCCATGGACACGGGGTGATGCCCCCTGCCGACACAGATCAGCCCTGTCCGCTAATCGCTGCGGCGGTCTGCCGAGCGACAACAATTTCTTCATTGGTCGGGATCGTCCAGATCTGTACCCGACTGTCATCTGTGCTGATGCGACATTCGCCCCGGACTGCGGCATTTCTATCCGCACAGAGCTTCATGCCGGCCCATTCCATATCCCGACAGACGTTGGTACGAATGCGTTCGCTGTTCTCACCGATTCCACCGGTGAACACAACAACGTCCGCGCCGCCCAGCAGAGCCATCCATGCCCCCGTGTAGGAACGGATCGAGGCCTCGAACAGCTTCAGAGCCTTCTCTGCCCGTTCATGCCCCCCGGCAGATGCTTCCTCAAGGTCGCGGCAGTCGCCGCTCAGCCCACTGATGCCCAGCAGGCCACCTTTGGAGGACATTTCGGTCAGCACCTGTTCAAAGGTCATTCCAGTCGCCTTCATGATGACCGGAATCGCATACGCATCGAAATCTCCGACGCGATTATTGTTCGGCAAGCCTCCCTGAGGACTCATTCCCATCGATGCCGCGACACTGGCTCCGTTACGGATGGCACAGATCGAGGCACTGCCGCCCAGATGACAACTGATGATCTTCAGGTCCGTGCGTCCGAGAATTTCGGCAACCCGTCCGGCGATGAAGCGATGACTGGCTCCGTGAAATCCCCAGCGTCGAATTTCGAGGTCTGTGTACCATTCGTAAGGCACAGCGTACGCGCGATGTTCGAACGGGATCGTCTCGTGAAAACCGGTTTCGAGTGCCGCGACCAGCGGAATCTTCGGGAACGCCGCCTGCAGCTGACGCATCGCCCGGACATAGGGCGGATTGTGAGCGGGGGCGATGTCCGACAGAGCTTCCATTTTCTGCAGGAGCGCTTCGTTGACGATTCGCACGCCACTCAGGCTACCGGCAAAAACGGCCTTAAAACCAATTCCTCCAACCTCATCGACTGAATCGAGGCATCCATGCTGAGGATCTGTCAGTTGCTGCAGGCAGATGCTGACAGCAGCCGCATGATTCGGGACCACCTGCTTCAGTTCAGACCGCTGTCCGTTGATCTCGACGAAACAGGAGCTGACGGCGTCCGGCTGACCAATCCGGTCAATGCCCCCGCGTGCGAGCTGAGTTTCGCTGGACAGATCGAACAGACGGTATTTGAAACTTGTGGATCCCAGATTGGCGACGAGAACCTTCATACCACCACTTTCCCTGCTGTTCACGGCCCGCGATGGAGGAAATCATCGGGACCGCAATTCTCCTGAGTACTTGCTACCGTTCCGGCAGACTCTTTCTGCCGGAATTCACTTTCGACAGGCCCGAATGAGCTGTCTGGTCCATCTTCGGATCGTCGAACGATTGCTCGTTCCCGTCAATACGACTCAGACAGCTTCCCGGACCGTCTGCCGGAAAGCCGGCTCTGCTTCACAGGACCGATTCCAGCAGTGACGCTTCCGGTCGTGGAATCAGGTGTGCACAGACGAGTTCACCGGACTGAGATGCGGCAGCGGCGCCTGCATCCACAGCAGCCCGAACCGAACCCACATCACCCTTGATGATCGTGGTGATAAAGGCGGCACCGATATTCAGCTGCTTCACCAGAGTGACGTTCGCAGCCTTCAGCATGGCATCAGAGGCATGGACGGCAGAGACCAGGCCCTTCGTTTCAATCATTCCAATTGCTTCATTCATCGTTCTGACTTCCGAAAAAAGTTCCAGTTGAATCGGGTTCATGAGATCTCCGAGCAGAAAAGTCAGCCCGGTCAGGCATTCGCAGGAAGCAGGAGGATTTCCGGCTTCCACGGCACCCGGTCGTTCCACAGGATCGACCAGTGATGCCGCCCATTCCTTCGGTGACGTATTCCGCAGAACATTTCACACCGACGGAACAGGACTCAGTCCTTATTTCTTAGCCACAGCCGGAGCCGTTTTGGCCTTCGGCAGGACAGCGGCCAGTTCCTCGTGCGGACGAGGAATGACTTCTGCGCTGATGACCGTGCCCAGTCGTGATGCCGCTGCTGAACCTGCGTCCAGAGCAGCCTTCACGGCAGCCACGTCACCGGAGATGAATGCAGTGACCAGACCACTGCCAATTTTGTCCCATGACACCAGCTGCACGTTGGCAGCCTTCAGCATTGAATCGATGGCTTCGAGCATGCACACGAAACCCTTCGTTTCAATCATTCCAAGCGCTTCCACAGACTTCGCCATTTCAGATCACTCCAGCCTCATCCACACGAACTCCGCGTGTGTGTTCGGCAATAAAAAACAACGACATTCCCTTGTCGCCAGCGTTCAAACCCCAGTTCTGCACAGCTGATGTGAATTCTCTGCATCCCGAAGAATTCACAACCTGCTGAATGTCAACCCACATCCTTCGACTCAATGATGGCACTGGCAGGGTTCAGCCTTGACCAGTTCGACCTGAGTCGCCTTTTCGAGATTCACGGCATTGCCTTCGTCCGTGTCCAGATGCACTTCCAGCTTGATGCCCTTACCAGCACGCACAGCCAGATCTTCAAGAACGGTGGTGCAGCCGGGAGACTCGATTCGCAGATGAATCAGGTCCCCATCCTTCACACCGTAGTATTCCAGATCTTCGGGGCCCATGTGCACATGCCGCATGGCCCGAATCACTCCCTGCTTCAGTTCGACAACACCGTGTGGTCCCATGAGCACACAGCCGGGCGTCCCCTTCACATCGCCACTGACCCGCACAGGCAGGTCAATTCCCAGTGAAATCCCGTCGGTGAATGCCAGTTCCACCTGTGAATCCGGTCGACAGGGGCCAAGCACTCGGACATTTGGCAGCATCCGCCGTCGTGGTCCAACCACCGCAACCGTTTCTTTGGCCGCGTAGTAGCCATCCTGATACAGGTCTTTCTCAGGCGTCAGTTTGGCGCCGGGGCCAAACAGCACTTCCACATGCTCCTGCGTCAGGTGCACGTGCCGTGCGGAAATATTCACGACCAGTGGATTGCGTTTGGCACCGGCAGATGCTGTTGCTACGGCCTGTTCCACGACCGACCTCAGCACCGGTATGCCGCTACCTGAGGAGTCGGCTGCTGACGGTCTGTTACGCAGATGACGCGTCAAAACGTCACGAACCACTCGTTCCACATCCGCCGGATTCGGCATTGTTGTCGTTGTCATTGTTTCGATTGCCCCCGCACAATTCCGAGCAGCGGTGTGGTCTGCACACCGCCGCATCCTGTTCCCATAAAAATTACTTCGCCAACGCCCCGGAAGATCAATTTCCCGGAGCACTTCCGCTTACGCTCACACGGCAACCATAATTCCGCAATTCGACGCTATCCCTGCCGACCGTTTCCACCCGCCACGTCCAGCCGGATACCAGCCTGATCCAGAACCTGCCACCACTCCCCGGCCACTCCTTCGTCCGTGACGATTTCATCCACAACTTCCAGGGGGCACAGATGTGATAACGCACGCTGACCGAACTTGCTGCTGTCTGCCACCAGCGTGACCCGATCCGCAGCACGAATCATCTGCCGTTCCGTTTCCACAAGTAACGCATTGCTGTTAAACAATCCGTCAGCTGTGATCCCGCCGGTACTCATGACCAGTCGTGTTGCATGCAGACGTTTCAGTGCCTCTACGGATTGCTCGCCCAACGCGACTCCCGTCCTGGGATACACGTAGCCCCCAATGAAAATCAGCTCGATTTCAGGGCGGTTCATCAGCAACGCTGCAATCGGCAGTGAATTTGTCAGCACCTGCAGGGATTTCCCCACCAGATACCGTGCGACTTCCAGCGTTGTCGTGCCGCCATCCAGAAGAACCGTCTCACCTTCTGAGATCAATTCCACCGTACGGCGAGCGATGCGTTGCTTTTCGGAAGACGCCAGACGCCGACGAGTATCGAAGTCGACCTGCGAATCTCCCAGAAACGACGCTCCACCCCTCGTTCGCTGAATGTGACCGGTAGAGTCAAGAAACTCCAAATCCCGTCGCACTGTCGATTCGCTGGCCCCCAGTTCGCTGACAAGTCGCTGCAGCGAAACGAAGCCAAGTTCCTCGGCAATCTTCAGGATTTTTGATCGGCGTTCATCCACAATCATCATGTTTCCGCCATTTCCAAGCGAACCTATGAAAGAATATGAATGGTTCTGACTGGTTTTGCAACCGAATCCGCCTCAGTCATGAACGATTCTGACTGAAATTTATTCATTCAACGTATTTGATTTAAGTTACTCAGCCGGACGACTCTAGCACATGAACCCCAGTGTGTTTCAGAAAGTCAACGAATGTCTCGTTTCCTCGCGGCCCAATTCCACTTCCCTTGCCCTAATCCGCAAATCCCCAACGCTCGGCAAAACTTCTCTTTTCGTTAGTGTACGCATGTTTACGTCTCTTTGACTTTCGGGTCGCGAGCTCCTAAACTGCACGCTGAGGTTGTGCCAGTGCCTCGCTCGCCTGCACTGTTTTACGTGTCTGAGCGTGGCAGTCGCGAGTCCGGCTCAACCGCTGCAGCAGTCGTCGGAACTGTTCGCGATACGATTTTCAGACTGCTGCGAGGCCCGTGACGGCGGGGATTCGGAATGACGCAACACAACTTTTCCGATTCTGCTGAGTCTTCAGCGCCGGGGGTGCATGTGCCCCTGTCGGAGCGGCCGCTGGTGGCAGATGACGAGAAGACAGTGATCAGTGTCCCGGAGTCCTCACGAGTGGAGGCCCGCACTGACGTTTCTGCCGCTGTGCAGTCTGATCCGCTGAGGCAACGTCTGTTCCCGGCGAATGGTTCGCCGACTGGCGATGAGTCGGGGGTCCGGCTGGCGCATTTTGAGATTCGTCAGCGTCTGGGTGCCGGGGGCATGGGGGCTGTGTTTCGTGCGTTGGATCTGGAGCTGGCCCGTGATGTGGCGTTGAAGATTCTGCACCCCGGACCTTCGCAGGACAATTCCATGGTCGCGCGCTTTCGCAACGAAGCCCGCGCCTGTGCGCAACTGAATCACGACAACATCGCCCGCGTGTTTTATGCCGGCAGCCAGGATGGGCTGTACTTTATTGCCTATGAGTTTGCGAGTGGCTGTACGATTCGTGATCTGATCATGGAACGCGGTCAGCTCAGCGTGGCGGAAACTGTCAATTACGCAATCCAGGTGACTCTGGCGCTGAATCACATTGCGGCAGCCGGAGTGGTGCATCGGGACATCAAGCCGTCGAATATCATGTTGACGGACACTGGTCGCGTGAAGGTGGTGGATCTGGGACTGGCCCGACGAGAGACAGAGGACTCGATCGGCGACATTACGGTGGCGGGAACGACGCTGGGGACGTTTGATTACATTGCGCCTGAGCAGGCACGTGATCCACGGAACGCCGACGTTCGCAGCGATATTTATTCGCTCGGATGCACCATGTATCACATGCTGACTGGTCAGCCTCCGTATCCGGAGGGGACGGCTCTGCAGAAGCTCCTTGATCATCAGGGCAAGACGCCTCCTGATCCGCGTGCACTGAATCCCAGGGTTTCCGAAGGTCTGGCGGCGATCATGCGGAAGATGATGGCCAACATTCCGGAGCATCGTTATCAGGCGGCGGGTTTGCTGCTGAACGATCTGATGCGCATGGCCTCAATGCTGGGTCTGCAGAGTGTTCCGGCGGAAGGAATTGTGTGGAAGAAGTTGCAAGCAGCGCGCCCGGCGACTCCGATTGGGGCGATCTGGGTGTTTGCTTCGGTGGTGGCGATCTGTCTGACGGCCATTTTTCTGCAGCGCTGGCCTTTGCGGTCTGGTGAGCTGATTCTGGCGGGTGGCGATGAACGTGGTGAATGGCGCGAAGTGCGTCCGGAGAATTACCCGCCGGTGGCGACTGCCGGTGAATCCGCTCAGCGTTCTCCGACAACAGTGGAATCCACAGCCAGGTCCGCCGATCCTGGCTCATCAGCGACGGGAATAGAAGTCGCTGCCAACACTGCTGAGACTGGGAATTTGTCCGGGGGAACTGCCGACAGTGGTTCCGGCAATAAATCCGTTAACGGTGTGGTTGAGTCCGGCCTGCCCCTGTCGGCGCTGCCCGTACCGATCGCCTCAGCAGCGGGCGGAATTGCTCCGACCCTTGCGGATCTGAGTCAGCTTCCAATTCCGGCGGATGCAGTTGACACGGCGCGCAAGCCGCCGATGGTGGCAGCCAGTGAGCAGATGGGACCTTTTGTTCTGCAGCGTTCAAACGGCCCGGCACAGTCCTTCCGCACTCTGAAAGCGGCCATTGCCGATGCGCAGTCCGGTGACGTGGTTCTGCTGCGGTACAACGGCTATCCGGATGATCTTCCGGCGCAACCACCGGTGCGGATTGTCGGCATAAATCTGATTGTCCGTGCCGCGGAAGGCTACCGACCGACGCTGGAATTTGACGGTGTCGCAGAGAGTGCTCTGACGCCCGGTCAGATGTTCAGCATTCGGAATCAGGGATCACTCACGATTCGTGATCTTGATCTGCGGGTGGTGGTACGGGATGACCTGACGGCTGATCGCTGGAGTTTGTTTCACTTGTCGGGTTCCAATCGGATTCAGCTGGAAAACGTATCGATTGAAGTCGTGAATCCGGACCTTCAGCCGGCCGTGCTGTTTGATATGACAGATGATGCGCAGTCTCCGGGTGAGTTACTTCGTGAGGAGCTGGAGATTGCGATGACGCGGGTGATCTGCCGAGCTCAGGGGGACGCCTTTCGCGTGGCGTGTCAGCCGCGGGGGCGGATACGACTGCAGAATTGTGGCCTGGCGCTGCAGGGAAGGTTGCTGGAGCTGCGTGGCGATGCGTCGATGCAGCCAGCGCGAGGATCTCTGGAAGTGTTCACGGATCACGTGACGTGCCTGCACTCGGGGGCACTGATTCAAGCGTCCGAAAGTGATCCGGAGCAACGAGGGATGGGGCAGCGACTGTTGCCCTCCGTCTCAGTTCGGAGTGAAGCCAGTGTGTTTGCCGTCGCGATGTCGGAATCGCCGCTGCTGCGGTCCAGTGGCAGTGAATGGCTGGAAGAACTGGAGTCCCTGCTGGTCTGGAACGGCTTCACGAATCTGTATTCCGGTTATTCGGTATTCTGGATCACCGAAGCGCAATCGCTGGACTATGCCAGCCGGCGACTGGATTTTGCTCAATGGAAGCAACTGTGGCAGAAGCGGACGGATGGCGAGGACACGTCGGCAGAGCTATTGCCGGATTCGGTCTGGCGGACTCAGCAGTGGAAGTCGGAGAGCGGCATTGTCATGGATCGGATTAACCCGGCCGCCTTTGAGCTGAACGGCGCATCCTTCTTTCCGGGACGTACAGGACTGCCTCAGGCTCGCGATGGTTTGACACCCGGTGTGAACGCTCAGGAGCTGCCTGTGTTTCCGCGTCGGCGTTCTGTCATGCTTCCCGAAGTTTCAGCCCCGACGGCTGCTCCGGTTTCAGGCTCGGCACCGCAGGAATAACACTGCAGGAATCCCGGTGACGCTGTCTGCCAGGTGCTTGTGCCATCCTCTTCATGGAGTGCACTGACATGCAGGGATCGAGACTGTTTCTGTGTCTGGTGGGCCTGCTGTGGTGCATGCCTGGGGTGGCCGAAGAGTCCGAGGGGCCCGAGACGGTACAGGCATTGTGGGCTGACTTCGACCCGCGTGGCGAAGCGCTGGATTCCGAGGTCGTGCGCGAGTGGGAGGAGGATGGGATTGTTTACCGCTGCATCACCTATCACATTGGCTACTTCCGTGGGGAGGCCAGTCGGATGGCGGCATTCTACGGATTTCCCCGGGGGGCTCGTGGACTGCCCGGGCTGCTGCATTTGCACGGCGGTGGCCAGCGAGCCTTTCTGCACGAGGTGGAGTTTTATGCGCGGCGTGGCTACGCGTGCCTTTCGATCAACTGGGGTGGTCGTGAGATGGAGCGAGCCCATGGCGGCGATGCGAACACGGACTGGGGGGCAGTGGATCCCACGCAGCAGAACGTGCCTGGCTATTTCAATCTTCAGCCCGGCAATCGGACTGTGGATTCCACGGAGTCGCCGCGCAACAACAACTGGTATCTGTTGACAATCGGGGCTCGCCGCGGCCTGACATTTCTGGAGCAACAGCCTGAGGTGGATTCCGATCGACTTGGTGTCTACGGGCATTCCATGGGCGGGAGTCTGACCGTTTATGTGGCGGGAACAGACAGTCGCGTCCGAGCAGCCGCGCCATCGGTGGGCGGTACGGGGTTTCGGACGGTTCCGTGGCCGATGCTGCCACAGGTGACCCTGGAAACACCGCAGGGTGATACGGAATTGTTCAGTCGGACGCTGGGGTTTGAGTCTTATGCACCGCGGATTTCTGCGCCGTTGCTGTGGCTGGGAGCGACCAACGACTTTCATGGGATTATGGATGACACCTATCGTACCGGGGCGTTGATTCCGCATCCGGACGTTCGATACGTGTTCACTCCGCATATGAATCATCGATTCACTCCGGAATGTGCCGTCACAAGACCGCTCTGGTTTGATCGGCATCTGAAGTCACAGGGAGCATTTCCGGAAACACCGATGACGCAGCTGGAGCTGGCCACTAACGATCACGTGCCGGAACTTCGGGTGACACCGGAGGCCCTGGAGGGGCTGGAGGACGTTGAGGTATACTACGGCGTGGACTCTGATCCGCGTGCGCGATTCTTTCAGTCTGCGGAAACACAGCGGGACGGGGACACATGGACGGCTCGTCTGCCGGTGCTGGACATTCGCCAACCGCTGTTTGCCTTTGCGAATATCCGGTATCGGGTGCCCGTGACGGCGGCTGGTCCTCAGACTCACACCACGGAACACATGGTGGTCAGTTCCCTGTTGCACACAGCAGTTCCGGAGGATCTGCAGCGTGCCGGTGCGCGGGCCACGGACGTTCCGGATGCGGTGCTGGACGACTTCCGTCGTGGCTGGCGGGACTGGTACGTGCTGGAAGCTGGCAATCCACATCACTGGGAATACTCGACCCGCAAGCCCGGGCATCCGAAATGGCGGGGTCAGCCCGGTCAGCGTTTGGCACTGAGTGTTCAAACGGAGCAACCGAATGTGCTGGTGATGGTGTTGACGGAGAATGTTTTTCGATCGTACCGCGGCCGAACTCGTGAGTACATCGCGGAGTTGCAATTGGGTGGCGGCTCGGTGACGGAGATTCTGCGATTGCCCCTTGAGTCCTTTCGCACAACGGACGGAGAACCGTTACGGTCGTGGGAGTCTGTGGATCTGCTGAGCCTGCGCGCGTATTTCGACAAGGATGGGCGGACGTATGGCAGCCGTACCTGGGCGGGGCCTCAGCCGGTGCTGCAGAAGTTGTGGTGGCAGAGCGACGCTGCACCGTGATCGACCGCGGCGGTGGTGATTGTCATGGGGAGACCGCTGGACAGCTTGAAGGTGTAGTGGACCGGTGGACGTGCCGAGGCGTCTTGA
Source organism: uncultured Planctomycetaceae bacterium (assembly GCA_903924405.1). Lineage (GTDB taxonomy): Bacteria > Planctomycetota > Planctomycetia > Planctomycetales > Planctomycetaceae > SXXK01. The sequence continues at coordinate 15,720 of CAIYBH010000419.1, forward strand.
GCCGAACGTGGCAGCTGGCGAATGCGGCCCCTGGTGATCGGTGACTCACGCATGAAACGGGGGGGCATGCAGCGAGGTGAGACAGCACTGCGGCCCGCGGTGATACGGGCTCGCAGTGGCTGGGCTTGCAGTGCTGGTTGCTGGCGAGTTGTTGCGATCCTGAGGCCAGCGTGTCGCGGTGAGATCAGGCTGGCCAGATCTGGGAGCCGCCGTCAACGCGAAGGACCTGACCGGTAACGAAGGCTCCGAGGGGGCCGGCGAAGAATTCAACGACGCGGGTGACTTCGTCGACCTGTCCGATGCGATCGAGGGTGCCATCGGTCACGAGCCGGGATTCTTCGACCGTGCGGGTGCCGAGGAAGCGGCCGGTGCGTGTGTCTCCTGGAGCGAGGGTATTGACATTGATATTGTAGCTGCGGAGTTGTTCGGCGAGGCAGCGGGTGTATTCAACGACACCGGCCTTGGCGGTGGCATAAATTGAGCTGTTGGGGATACCTCGGAAGGCGGAGATGGAGCTGAGGGTCAGGATGCGACCGGTCTTGCGGGGCATCATGATTTTGGCGGCCTCCTGGCAGACAAGAATTGTGCTGAGGAGATTGCGGTCGAGTACGGCACGGACATCTTCGAGTTTGATACCGACGCAGTCGTTGGGATTGGGTTTGCCACCAGCGGCTGCGATGTCACCACCGGCGTTGTGGACGAGGATATCGATGGGGCCGAGTTGCGAGCAGACTTCAGCGACGACGCGCTGCACGTGTTCTGCGTTGGTCAGGTCACCGAGGACACGGCAGGTTTGTGTGGCATGGCTGGCGGCGATATCGGCGGCAGTTTGGGTGAGGGTGGTGCCTTCGCCGTATTCGGCTGGGCCATTTTCGCGCATGCCGTGGATGCCAACGCGGCAACCGAGGGCCGCGAGATGCTCAGCAAAGCCGCGTCCCAATCCTCGTCCGGCGCCGGTCACGAGTGCCACTTTGCCTTCCAGAAGCCGATCTGCCATGCTGAATGCTCCTACTGAAATTCAGAAACTGCGGTTGGGTGAGCGAACGGGTTGTTCAGGCCCGGCACCGGAAACTGGCGACTGGGCGGGGTAACGTTCGAGGGGGCGGGAGTATAGGAAAAAACGCCCCGGATTGTGAGGATTTTCGCAGGAATCTCCGGACTTCGGAACGAGCGGCTGCCGTGGACGCGTGCGTGCGTGACGATTTCAGGGGATGGGGGCGGCAAAAAACGCCCGGATTTTCGGGAAACTGCTTTGCGAAACGTGGGGAATTCCAGGAAGTTGCCCGGATCCCGAGAAACCACGGTGGCGGACGATGTATCGGCTGGACCCATATTTTAGAATGGAGACCGAACGGTTGCGGGGCACGGCGGGGGGGCTGGCGAATTCGGCGGGTGGTTCTGTGCGGTTGTTCGTGTACAGCCGCGAGACGAATTGTTCAGAGTCATCACAGAGCACCGAGTCATCACAGAGCACCGAGTTATCAAATAGTACAGGGGCAGCAGCTCATGGCCGACATGAATTCGATTCTGGCGGGCGGCGCAATTCCACCGGAGTTTCGAACGGTGGATCAACTGAGAATACAGCGTGCTGTGCGCGAGATTCTGCTGGCGGTCGGGGAAGATCCGGACCGGGATGGGTTGCAGGAAACGCCGGCGCGAGTGGCGAGGATGTATGCGGAGATTTTTGGCGGACTGCATGTGGATCCGGGTCGTCATCTGCAGAAGGTCTTTGAAGAGCAGTATGACGAGCTGGTGCTGGTGCGAGACATTTCCTTCAACAGCATGTGCGAGCATCATCTTCTGCCGTTTATGGGAAAGGCTCACATTGGCTACATTCCCCGGGGCAAAGTGACTGGGCTCAGTAAACTGGCGCGAGTGGTTGATGAAGTGGCGCGGCGGCCGCAGGTTCAGGAACGCATGACGCACACGATTGCAGACCTGATAGAAGGTGAGTTATCGGCGCTGGGTGTGATCGTGGTGATTGAAGCGGAGCACACCTGCATGACGATTCGCGGTGTGAAGAAGCCCGGGGCCTTGACGGTGACCAGTGCGGTGCGGGGGCAGTTGCGGAACAATCTGGGAAGCCGTGCAGAGGCCATGGCACTGATAAACGGTAAGTAGGCGACATGATTGCTCTGTTCGTTCTGAAACTTCTGGCCGGGATCACTCTGATGTGGCTGACCATGCCGCGTCGCGAGGTGGCTGACGGCTTTTTTCGGATTCAGATGCTTGTGGCGCTGGGATTGAGTGTCCTGCTGGTGCTGTTGTTTCAGCCCGACGCGTTCAGTTCGAGGGCTCCGCGTTCCGTTCAGGAGATGGTGGGGGCATCCGCCAGCGGTCAGGAATTCCAGCGTGCGACATGGGCGACTGCGTGGTTACAGAAACTGGCCTTTGCCGCCGCGGTCACAGCGTATCCCGGTCATATTTTGTGGAAGCTGGGGCGACGGCGCCCCGGGACCATCTGCATCTGGCTGCTGGGGGGCTTGAGTCTGGGGGCGTTGGTGTTTCAGTCGACGCAGGTGCTGCGCAGCGTTCCGGTCTGGCATCAGTTGCTGGCCGATCTTTCATCGTCGGCTGTTCTGGGAGCGACCTTGACGGGGATGTTGCTGGGGCATTGGTACCTGACAACGCCAACGATGTCGCTGCGTCCGCTGAAGTGGTTTTGTCCCGTGCTGGGACTGGCCGCACTCCTGCGAGGCATCGCCACGGGGCTCAGCTGGTACGCTGTGGGCTGGGAATCGGCGGACATGGTGCGTGGAATGTGGCTGGGGCTCAGGCTGTGTGGCGGAATTCTCGTCCCGGCGGCAACGGCGTTAGTTGTGCATCGCATTCTGCGGTATCGGAACACACAGTCAGCCACTGGAGTGCTGTTTGCGGCCTTGATTCTGGTGTTCATGGGCGAGATGTCGGCGGCGTTGCTGGAGCAGGATCTGTCGGTGCCTTTTTAACAATCCATGCGGTCGGGGATGGGCAGGATGGCGTGGTGGTTGGGGGGCGGCGTCTGTTCGGGGCGGCTTCGACGGTAGAAGTGCCGGGGCGGAGCGTGAGCGGACAACTGCTGAATGGCCGAAAATTTGTCCCAGAGTCACCAGATCTCCCCGCACTCCTCCGGAAAAGACTCTGGAAAAATCTTTGTATCGCGGACGCGGGGGAATACTGACCACGGCGGTCGGCGGTTAGACTTTGACCAGCGGCATTCGTGGGATTCCATGGAGGCTGGCTGAAAGTGGGCCTGACGTTGTGCATCGGAAGACGCTCGGTGTGCGGAGTAGCATGTTGGGCGGCAACATCGGTTTCCAGAACGGCAGATTCTTATGGCTGGCCATATCATTTTTCAATGCCCGGTCTGTCAGACACGTCAAGTCACGGCACCAGAACCGGCTGATGGTTCTGTGCGTTGCGATGGTTGTCAGTGGACTCGGGATGAGGGTGGCGGAGATTTTTCCGCCGGATTGTTGCAGCGTTGCAGGATTTGCGGCTGTCAGGATTTGTGGCGGCAGAAGGATTTTCCGCCGGCACTGGGCCTTGCGATTGTGGCCACTGCGGCCACGATCAGCTGTGTGGCCTGGGCGTGGTATCAACCGTTACTGGCCATTGGGGCGTTGATGGTGGCGGCCCTGATTGACATGGTGTTATACACTTTCATGGGGGATATGCTGGTGTGCTATCGCTGTGCGGCACGGCATCGCAAGTCCGCCATGTCGGCACAGCATCCGCGATATGATCTGGAAACAGCCGAACGTTATCGGCAGGAAGAGCGGCGGCGACAGGCCGGTGTCTGAGTGTCTGTTGACGGGGACACCCGAGTGACCTTGTGGCTCGGGAGATAAATCGCGATCTCTGATGCGGAATCAGAGTGGATGTTCGTGCGAGGTCAGTGCGTGGAGCGGATGGGTAACCTGCGAACGGAGCTGGTGCGGCTCTTCAGACGGGCATGGGCAGTGCGGGCAATTCGTCGGTAAGCGAGAGTAAGTGTTGTGGAAGAGCTGAGGCGGAGAATATCAGAGGACCTGACCGACGCGATCCAGGGAGAAATCCGGGTGGATCGTACCGCGGTGGCTCTGTATTCGTCCGACGCCAGTCTTTACGAGATTGAGCCACTGGCGGTGGCGTTTCCCCGCAGCCGTACGGACGTGGAAAAGCTGGCCGCTTACTCTGCGGAGCAGGGCATTCCGCTGATTGCGCGCGGTGCCGGAACGGGGCTTGCCGGGGGAGCGATTGGGCGGGGAATTGTACTTGATTTTTCTTGTCACATGCACCAGGTCCTGTCGGTCTCTGGTGATCTTGTGCGAGTGCAGCCCGGCGTGACGCGTGAACAGTTGAACCGGCGATTGCGGAGTGTCGGTCGTTATTTTGCTCCGGATCCATCGAACAGTCGGATCACGACGATTGGTGGCATGCTGGGAGTGGATGCGGCGGGATCGCACGCCATTCGAGTGGGATCGACGCGGGATCATGTGCATAGTCTTGAGTGTGTGTTGTCGGGAGGGCAGCGGCTGGAGGCAGGGCGAGAGCGATTCGGGCCGGAAGACACCGACGGGCCTCGCATTGTGCGACTGGAAGCCGCTGGCGGTGCACTGGCTGGGGAACATGACGACCTGCCGCTGACGTCACAGACCGCTGCCACGCGTCGAGCGGACATTTTCAGTCAGTTAGGCAGTCTGCTGACCCGCAATGAGGAGCTGATTCGTCGACATCAGCCCCCGTTACTGCGGAACTGTGCGGGTTATTTGCTGCGGAACATTCTTCAGGATGGGCAACTGAATCTTCCGCGAATGCTGGTTGGTTCAGAAGGGACCCTGGCGTTGTTCACGGAAGCGACGCTCTACACGATGCCCCTGCCTGAGCATCGAGCCGTCGCACTCCTGATGTTTGGTGCCCTCGAGCAGGCTGTCCAGGCGACTCAGTTGATTCTGCCGATGGATCCCAGTGCCTGCGACCTGCTGGACCGGCGGCTTTTGAGTCTTGGGCGTGGTGCGGACGAGCGGTTTCGCGATGTGATTCTTCCGGAGGCAGAAGCAGGGCTGATTGTGGAAGTCACCGGGGGCAGCGCGAAAGAGGTGCGCCAGCGTATCGACGATGTCCAGCGAACACTCAGGGAGCGGGCCATTGACTTTCGGGTCACTCGAGTGGCCACGACGTTTGATGAGGTGGAATTCCTGTGGTCGCTGCCCTCGCAGGTCGTTTCACTGCTGGCGGGGTTGAAGGGCGATTCACGGCCGTTGCCGTTTGTGGAAGACATTGCGGTGCCCCCGCACTGCCTGTCGGAATTCCTCGTGGCTGCTCAGAGGATCTTCCAGAAGCATGAAGTGACCGCCACGTTGTATGCACATGCGGCTTCCGGCCAGTTGCACTTCCGACCGATCCTGCCGGTTCCAGCGCAGCAGGATGGACAGAAGCTTGAACAGATTGCGGCAGACCTGTACGGGCAGGTGCAGCAGGCTGGCGGGACCGTTAGTGGGGAGCACGGGGACGGATTGTCGCGAACTGCCTCTCTGCGTTCGCAGTATGGTCCGCTGTATCGGGTCTTTCAGCAGGTGAAAGAGATCTTTGACCCGTTAAAGCTATTGAACCCGGACAAGATCATCAGCAATGACTCTCAATTGATGGTCAGGCATCTGCGGCAGATCCGTCCCGCCGATCGGCAGACTGAAATCTCGGGGGCTCCTCTGTTACCCGTAATGCAGCTGCAGTGGACAGCCGCAGATGCCGCCGAGGCGGCTGTACGCTGCAATGGTTGTGGATCGTGTCGAATCCATGAGCAGCCGGAACGGATGTGCCCGTTTGTTGAGGACGATTCCCCTGAGGAACTCAGCCCGCGAGCGAAAGCGAACCTGCTGCGTCGTGCCTTGTGTGCTGAGGCCCCTGCGGATTTGTTGCAGAGCGAATCGATTCGCCCGGTGATCGAAAGCTGCTTCAACTGCAAACAGTGTCAGCTCGACTGTCCCTCAGAAGTCAATATTCCGCAGATTGTGCTGGAAGCGCGTGCACAGTTTGTGCGGGCTCATGGATTGACTCGCACCGATTGGCTGCTGTCACGGGTGCACACGTATGCCCGGATGGCGTCGCGATTTTCCTTTCTGTTCAACCCATTGCTGCGGAATGGATTGTTTCGCAGAGCTGTTGAGAAATTCGTGGGGGTCGCTGCCGGGCGTCGTCTGCCGGCATTTGCAGGCAAGCCATTTCTGGATTCACAGCGAGTTCGCCGCAGTGACAACTCCGGTACGCCAGGAAGTTCGCGACCTACGGTGGTGTACTTTGTGGACTACTTTGCCAATCATCATGACCCGGAGCTGGCCGAAGCCTTTGTTCGAGTGCTGGAGCACAACGGATTTCGAGTCTTCATTCCGCGCGGGCAGACTGTGTCTGGCATGAGTATGGTCACGGTGGCGGATCTGACTGCGGCCGCGGATGTGGCGGAGCAGAATCTGCGTGAGCTGGCCGAGCCCGCGCGCGAGGGGTATCCGATTCTCTGCACGGAGCCGTCGGCGACGCTGTGTCTGACGCAGGAATATCCGATGCTGCTGGCCACAGACGAGGCGCGGATTGTCGCACAGCAAACGCAGGATGCCGGCCGATTCCTGCTGGACCTGCATCGTCGGGGGCGTCTGAAAAAGGACTTCAGTCCGCTCAATCTGCGTCTGGCCTGGCACACTCCCTGCCACATTCGGGCCATTCATCGGGAAGCGGCGATGCCGGAACTGCTGCGGTTAATTCCAGGGCTGGAACTCATACCGCTGGAAAAAGGCTGTGCCGGTATGGCGGGAACGTTTGGTGTGGCCGCGGAACACTTTCAGAAATCGCTGCGGATCGGTGCGGATCTGATTCAGGCAATGCAGACGGTCGATGCTGTCGCCGGTGTCACGGACTGCAGCAGTTGTCGCATGCAGATGGAGCAGTCCAGCGCGATTCCCACTTTGCACCCCATCAAACTGCTGGCTCTGTCTTATGGGTTGATGCCGCGACTTGCACAACGACTGAAGGCACGTCCTGCCGGTCTGAGTATGTCCTGAACTCAGGCAGGCCGAATCGCGACCGTGCCGAAGTTATGGACGGCCCACCGCGCAAGATGGCTGTTCAGGGAATGGATTTCCTGGAAGCGTGGCCCTGGAACAGCGGGCTGCGAAGCCTTGAGAGACCGGACGGACGATCAGTTACTCATGCTGGCCAGATTCGGGCAGATCCCGGGGCACGCAGTCCTCCGCGTCCATCAGCGACAACTGCACTTCGATGATTTCCCGGGAGCAGGCAAAGAAGGCATCGATGATTGTCGGATCATAAAGGACGCCTCGTCCGGCCCGCAGAATTTCAAAACAGCGCTGGCGGGGATAGGGATCCTTATACGGACGTCGACTGGAGAGTGCATCGAACACATCAGCCACAGCGACAATGCGTCCCTCGAGGGGAATATCCTCACCGGCGAGGCCCAGTGGGTACCCGGAACCATCCCAGCGTTCATGATGGCTTTGTGCAATGCGTGCGGCCAGCATCAGCAGTGGGGAAGTGCGGACCTGCAGCATGCTGCCGCCAAGTCGCGTGTGGGACTTCAACACATCCCAGTCACGATCCGAAATCGGCTCGATGATCTGACGACCGAGAGCGCAGTGCTTCTTCATCAGCTCATATTCGTCTTTGGCCAGCCTCGCTGGTTTGAACAGGATTGAATCCGGGATGCCGATCTTTCCCACATCGTGAAGTTGGGCGGCCTGCTCCAGCATTTCAAGGTGCTGCTCGGGATACCCCATTTGACGCGCGATGATCGCTGTGTAGCGGCCCACGCGAATGACGTGATTTCCTGTTTCGCTGTCTCGATGTTCTGCAGCTCTGGCAAGACACAGGATCAGTTGATTGCGAGTGAACTCCATTTCCCGACTGCGAACCTGAAACTCAGCCTGCAGCCGTATGGCCTGTTCCACCTCCATCTGGTAGTGCCTGCGCACCACGAGAGAATTACGCACGCGGGCCAGCAATTCGTCAGGATCGATCGGCTTGCTCAGAAAATCACTTGCCCCCAGTTCGAGAGCATGTCGTCGAACGGAGGCTGTGTTGTCCTCTGACAATAACAGTACCGGAATGTGTTGCAGAGCTGTATCGAGACCGGCCACACGCAGGATATCGAGGCCGCTGATCTCCGGCATGTTCAGGTCCAGCAGCAGCACATCCGGAGACTCGGAACGCAGAGTAGGCAGGACCTGACGGGCATTGGATGCAACTGAGATATGACGATAACCGACAGAAAACAGAATCCGACGGATGGACTTCAGGCATTCAGGATCAGCCGCCGCGACAAGAATTCGAGCGGATGGGTCGACATGCCGCCAGCAGACAGAGGGAGTTGCCGCAAAGCCCTGGCTGGAGAGCCCGGAATCCGAGGACTGCGACGTCTGTACGGGGCTTTCAGTACCAATGAAGTGACCAGCGACGGGCATCGCTGAGTGGTCGACGTCCGAAGCCGTCCGAAGGTCCGAACTTTCGGGTGGTAATATCGTCGCACGATCGACGCCTCCGGGCTTCTGGAGAAATGTCTCCAGGAGTGCTGCCGGTGGTGGTGTGAAATGTTCTGCCACAATGAAAATCCAGAAACGCGGGGCTCAGAGGGCGGGGGCAGGCAACAGGCCTGTAGCGTCCTCCGGGAATCCCGACGCACGGCAGACAGCCTAGGTCAGCGAGGGCTTTCAGGAAACTACCACCTGAAGGAATACCCGCAACCAGTGACGAATAGCGGACGGCGTACCGAGTATTCCGGGGTGTTGTGTTTTGGCAGCACAGTCAATTCTGCGAAGAAACCTGCCAGGTCCTACGTCCGTCACAGATAAACCGGGTAAAGACATCCAGAATTCTGAAAATTGGAAAGCATGTGTGGCGTACGAATGCCGGTGCCTGGCATCTTGGATTTTCGGCCGACCGCTTGGGGCATCAAGTGCATGGCACCTGAATTCCCTGGCACCTGAATCCCCCTGAATCCCTGTTGAGAAAGAGGACATGGGGGTGTTTAATTCTGTGTGGTTTCTGAATCACGGTGCATGGCACCTGAAATTTGGGGAGCAGGTCTGGTGATTCGGGTAAACGGGGAAGGATCACTTGAGCATGGCAGGATTGAGAAACTAGACTATGTGAAGCCAAGACGCTGCTGGTGTGCGGATCTCTGAAATGTAAAGGACGACGGTTGTGCGATTTCGCTCCAAAGGTCGGGGTCGAGAAGAAAAGCTTCTGCGAAGTGCTCGTCGGGGCACGTTCCTGATTGCCGGGGTCGTGGTGCTGCTGTTGTTGTTCAACCTGTCGCGTGTGGGGCGTCAGTCGGGACAGACGGTGGTGCCGCGAGCGGTGTCGGGGCAGGCGGTGGATGGTCTGGATGGGGAATTGCTGCCGGATGAGGTGCAGATTATTGGCAGCGGAAGTGGATTGGGGACGGATCCGGCCGCGTTGATTGACAAAGCCGGTGCGGCGGCCATGGAAGCTCAGGTTGTGCAGCCGGCTGGTTTGGACGATGTGCCGGTGGCCTTGATACGACCTGTCCGGGATGACGTTCTTGGGATCCTGACGGACGAGCAGGACTCGATGCTGGCGACACTGCGACTGGCGGAAAAAGTACTGCAGGGGCGATTGTCAGAAATGCCTGAAGCCCGGTATGCGGTGTTTATGGATTCCCCGAAATCCTGTCGGGGTAAGCCATGGCGGTTACAGGGACGATTGAGGCGTCTGTCGCAGTCCGTCCTGCCTCGCAGCGCAGCGAAGTATGGGATCAGGACGGCATGGGACGCGTGGATTTCGACATCTGATTCGGGCAATCAGTTGGTGCATGTGGTTGCGTTGTCGAAGGACGCGGGGCTGCCGTTGGTGGATTCGTTGGTGCGCGATGCGCCGCTTGTAGAACTGGCGGGATACTTCTTCAAGCGTGAGGGCTATGCGGCTCGGGGTGTAGACGGCAAGGGAGATCTGGCGCTAGCCCCTTTGTTGCTGACGGATCGGATTCTGCGCGTTGTGCCTCGGGAATCCGGAACTCGTGCTGAAGAGATGTTGCCATGGCTGGCGTGGACCACGGCAGGAATCTGTCTGGGCGTTCTGGCTCTGATCTGGCGATTCCAGCGGTCTGATCACGAGTTTCGTGGAACGCGTACTCACCTGTTCACACAACCGCCGGTGCGTCCATCATTTGATGGGGTCGCTGCGGTGTCACTGCAGGAAGCACTGCAGGCGATGGAAGAGGAATCGCGGGCGGGTTTGCCGGACACCTCGTTGACGCTGCCGCACTGAGCACAGGGTCTGTTCTGAGAAGCGGTTGAGCGGGGAGTGGCGGCCGTGCAGGGGGGGCTGGATTTGTTCGTGTTCTGCGAGTGCCCGGTCTGTGCCCGGCATTCTTCGCAAAGGGGTCACTGCTGGCGTGAACGAACAAGTTGGCTCAGAGCACGAAACTGAGGGTGTTCGGCGGATTCGCACCATTCGAATGCTATGGATTCGGCCGACGTGACGACGACTCCAGCGGACAGTAAGCGTTGCGTGGCCAGGTCGGCTTCAGTGATGGTGCGACTGCTGGTTGCATCGCGGACGACGGTGACTTGATAACCTCGCTGCAGCAGTTCGAGGGCGGTCTGGAGAATGCAGATGTGCGTTTCGATACCGGCGAGGACGAAATGTGTGGGGCGCTGGCTGCAGGGGGGCGTGGGAGCAGTCAGGAGTGATTCGAGCGCATCGGCGGCGCTGAATCGCATTTTTTCGGCGGTGGGCAGGACCGGCAATCCCTCAAGCAATTCCGGCACGGTGCGCCCGAGTCCTCGGGGATACTGCTCTGTCAGCAGGATTGGCACCTTCAACAGCTGGGCGATCTGCAGCAGAAAGCGGCAACTGCGCAAGACCGCCTGAGCCTGGTCGATAGCGGGAATCAGTTTTTCCTGCACATCGATCACAGCGAGACAACTGGACTGCGTGGGCAGGAGTGCGGGGCGATTGAGAGGGTGCATGTGCCTGGCAACTGAGGAGGTGTATCGGGTGAAGGTTCCAGCGTTCCTGATGACGTGGACGATGCGAAAACGATCCGGGCTTCTTCGAGGGGCTGCGGCGTGCCATGTGCCGCGGACATTTGCTGGACGAGAACGATTCAGGCGGCGTTGCGTTGCGGCGGAGGCGACTGAGCGAGAGGGAAGTAGGACGGATCGTGACTGCGATCGATGAGGGAGGCTGCGTTCGAGTCACCCTGCAGCAGTCGTTCGGCCAGTTCATCCAGCCGGCTCATTTCCTGCGTGAGAGCCTGTCCACAGGCAGCGAGTGCATCGCGATCGAGGTCGGGCGGGAGTGTCACGGGGGTTCCGGCGATCAGCACGACGGTCGAAAAGGGCTTGGGAACGGTCAGATCGGTCCAGCTGCCCTTAATGGCCCAGGCTCGGGACGCCGCCATGCCGGAGGGGACCAGTGGACGTTGTGAGCGGGACGCGATGAACAGCACGCCTTCCTTCATTTGTCTTCGGGGACCGCGGGGTCCATCCGGCGTCATTGCCAGATGCAGATCGGGGCGGCTGAGGATTTCCCGAACAGCCTCCATACCACCGCGACTGGTGCTGCCCCGGACGGGGTGAATGCCGGCGATGCGGACGGAATCCGCCAGGTAACCGCCATCGCGATGCTGGCTGATGAGGCCGGCGAGATTCCATGTGCGATTGGAGAACACCGCCATGACGATCTGGTCATGCCACATGGCGAACGTGTACCGCTGAGCGGCTTTGGGACGCACGTATGGCGAACCTTCCGGTGCAACGTGGTGGTGTACCACGCGTACGGTCAGAAACAGCAGTCGCAGGAGTACAGAAGCGGTCCAGGAAAGGATCAGATTAACGGTTCGTGAGCGAATCTTCATGGCATCCATGCCTGTAAGAAGCAACGGGGCGGGAGTTTGGAGAAGGCTGCGGCGGAAGTTCCGGACAAGATCCAGTCGGAACACAGGGCCAGCACCACCGGGGCTCAACCCAACACCTGAAGTTCGCAGTATATCGACCGTGCCGTGGAATGTTGAGAGCAGTTGTAAGTGCTATCAGAGTAGTAGTTTATGGCGAGAGCGAGCATGGCGGGAATGGTGGCGACAAGGCCTGGGATTTGTGAAAGGTTGGTTTGTCAGCACATCAGATGGCTGGCAAATCAGCGCGGGATTGCGAGGAAAGCGGTCTCGATTCTGCTTGCAAAGCGACTGGTGACAGTTTCAAATCAGTGTCGGGGAGACAGCCGCGGGTGTCGGCAGCCTGAGTCTGAGTGGGGACTCGGGGGGGGGCTCCTGTAAACCGGCCGGTGTCTGTTGTTCGGGATCTGCATTGATGCGAGGTTTTCTTCAAGCCGCTGGAGCGACAACGCGTCGGGACCTGCTGCAGACGGGCGGGGGCGGTTTTGGAGCGATAGCGCTGGCGGGGCTCTTGTCCGCCGAAGGGCTGGCGGACGAAAGTGGTCAGAGACCGGCGGGAAGCGGCATGCATCATCCTGCGAAGGTGCGACGTGTCATTCAGTTATTCATGAATGGCGGTGCCAGCCCCATGGACACATTTGACTACAAGCCTGAGCTGGAGCGGCTGCATGGTCAGATGCTGGGACCGAAAGAGAAGCCGGAAGGGTTTACAGCA